>CALWMW010000124.1 GCA_944382085.1 uncultured Lachnospiraceae bacterium
ATCAGCAGCTTCCAGCTGGAGACCATTCACAGCTTCGCGCCCAGGGTCAGCGCCATCCTGAACATTACGCCGGACCATCTGAACCGGCACCATACCATGGAAGAGTACATCCGGGTAAAAGAGGAGATTACCAGGAATCAGACCCCGGAGGATACCTGCGTGCTGAACTATGAGGATCCGGTCCTGCGGGAATTCGGAAAGACCTTACATACCAGAGTGATTTATTTCAGCAGCCGGCATATACTGGAGGAGGGAGTTTACTTAAAGGACGATTCCATCTGCCTGAAGGACGGCAAAGAGGAGCAAAGCATCTGCTCCGTGAAGGAACTGAAGCTTCTGGGGACCCACAACTATGAGAACGTCATGGCGGCAGTGGCCATGGCCTGGGCTTACGGGGTGCCCCTGGAGACCATCAAAAAGGCCGTCTGTGCCTTCCAGGCGGTAGAGCACAGGATTGAGTTTGTGCTGGAGAAAGACGGCGTCGCCTATTACAACGACTCCAAGGGGACGAATCCGGATGCCGCCATCAAGGGAATTCAGGCCATGGAGCGGCCTACGCTTCTCATCGGCGGCGGCTACGATAAGGATTCCACCTATGAGGAGTGGATCCGTTCCTTTGACGGGAAGGTGAAATATCTGGTGCTGATCGGGCAGACGAAAGAAAAGATTGCCGCCGCCGCCAGAAGCTGCGGCTTCCACAAAATCCTTTTTGCGGATTCCCTGGAAGAGGCGGTGCAGACCTGTATCTCCATGTCAAAGCCGGGAGACGCGGTGCTTCTCTCGCCGGCCTGCGCAAGCTGGGGCATGTTCCCCAACTACGAGGTGCGGGGAAGGCGGTTTAAAGAACTGGTGAAGGAACTTGCATAGGAAGTGAAAGGATGCATTTCCAAAAAGGGAAACCAGATCTCTGCCTTTTCGTTTTGGTAATGATGTTAATGATTCTGGGCCTGGCTGTCCTGTACAGCTCCAGCGCCTACAACGGGCAGGTTCGCTTTGACGATCCTGCCTATTATTTTAAGAAGCAGCTGTTCGCCGCCGCGCTGGGGCTGTTCGCCATGGTGGGAATCGCTTCCCTGGACTATCACGCCCTGGCCCGGTTCGCCCTTCCGGCCTATCTTTTGTCTCTTCTTCTCTCCGGCGCGGTGCTTCTCTTTGGGGACGCTTACAACGGCTCCAGGAGATGGCTGTCCCTCGGCCCTCTTTCCTTTCAGCCGGCGGAATATGCCAAACCGGCAGTCATCCTTTTTCTCGCGGCGATGGTCTGCCGTCTGCGAAAAGCAAAAAGCGGGGTTCTCATGGCGGCCGTTCTGGGAATGGCCCTTCCCATCGTGGGGCTGGTGGGAACCAACAACCTCAGCACCGCTGTGATTATTCTGGGAATCGCCGCTGTCATGATTTTTATTTCCAATCCAAGATATCTGCCTTTTCTCTGGATTCTTCTCCTGGGCTCCGGATTTCTGGGAATCTTTCTTGGCCTGGAGCAGTACCGCCTGGAGCGCCTGGCGATCTGGCGCCATCCGGAGCTTTATGAGAAAGGGTATCAGACCATGCAGGGCCTGTACGCCATCGGATCCGGAGGACTGTTTGGAGTGGGATTTGGGGAAAGTATGCAGAAGCTGGGCTTTGTTCCGGAAGCCCAGAATGATATGATTTTTGCTGTGATCTGTGAAGAATTTGGCCTGGCCGGCGCGCTTTTGGTGATGTTTCTTTTCCTGCTTCTTCTGTGGCGGTTTATGGTCGTCGCCACCCAGGCCCCGGATCTTTTCGGCGCCCTGATCGCGGCGGGCATCCTGGGGCACATCGCCATCCAGGTCATCCTCAACATTGCCGTGGTGACCAACACCATCCCCAATACCGGGATCACCCTGCCTTTTATCAGCTACGGAGGCACTTCCATCCTCTTTCTGCTCTCGGAAATGGGGCTGGCGCTGTCGGTGAGCCGCTGGAGAAGGTAGCGCTAGGGGCGGTCCTTTCTCCAGAAGGAAAAGACCTTCTGGGGAAGCTCGAAGACCAGAAGGATACTCAGCACGATGGCCACGGCGATTTTCAGCGTGAGGAACCCCCGCGCGCCCGCCAGGTCCAGCTCGTTGGTGACGAGATAGTAGGCGGTCCAGTAGATACCGGCGCCGGGCACCAGGGGAAAAATTCCGGAGATCAGAAAAAGCGTAACGGGACAGGACTTTCGCACCGCGAAGAGGCGGGAGAGAAAGACCACCAGCACGTTGGCGAAGAAGGTGGCGATGGGAGCGGAGCATACGTGCAACAGAAGCTCATAGCACACCCAGCCGCAGCCGCCGATCAGCCCGCAGTAGGGATAGTACTTCCTGGGGACATGAAAGAGAAGGGCGAACGCCATGGTTCCCAGGGCGGCGGCAAAAAATTCAATCAAAATCCGGATGTTCATAGGACCAGCCCTCCTATAAAGTGATGATATCCCATCATAACGAGGCCGACGCCCATGGCGATGCAGAAGGTAACCAGCAGGGCGTCCAGCATCCGCACGGCCCCGGCGATGTAGTCCTCATCCGCGATGTCCCGGATGGCCGTGGTGAAAGCGACGCCCGGAACCAGGGGGATGATGGAACCGATAATCATCTCCCCCAGGTGGTGCCCCAGGCCCAGCTGGTACAGAAGGATGCCAAGAAGGGTGACCAGGGCTCCGCCGGAAATGTTGGAGGCGATTTTCGAGAGGCGTCCCCGCGCCAGGCAGAGAAGATAGACGTAAAGCAAAACCCCGGCGAAAAAAGAGGCCAGGCTGTCCATCCAGTCGCCGCCGAAAAGAAAACAGAAGCAGGCGCTGCCGATCCCGGAAGCCAGGATCTGGTGAAGCCTGGGCTTTGGAGGAAGCTTCTCGATCTCATCCAGGCGTTCTCTGGCCTGGGAAGGGGTATGCTTTCCCGCTACGATCTCCCTGGAAAGCTGGTTGACGGCAGCCACCCGGTCCAGCCGGGCGGCGCACAGGGGAATGTGGCGCACTCTGGCAAATTCCCGTTCCCGGTCGCTGCCGGCGGTCAGAAAGATTCCGCTGCTCAACACAAAAGCATCGCTGGACGTCACCCCGTAGGCCTGGGTGATCCGTGAAATCGTTTCCTCTACCCGGAAGATTTCCGCTCCGCTGGCCAGAAGAATCTCTCCGGCGCGGGCGGCCACGTCCAGGGCTTCCCGGTTGTCCTCCATGGCGCGCTCCTCCTTTTTACTGTTTTTTCCGGATGGCCGCCCGCTTACGCAGCGTGGGATCCAGGATCTTTTTCCGGATCCGCAGACTCTTGGGCGTCACCTCCAGAAGTTCGTCCGTGTCGATAAATTCCAGCGCCTGCTCCAGGCTTAAAATTCTGGGAGGCGTAAGCTTGAGGGCTTCGTCGGAACCGGAGGCGCGGGTATTCGTAAGATGCTTCGTCTTGCACACATTCAGCTCGATATCCTCCGGCTTGGCGCTCTGGCCGATGACCATTCCGGAGTAGACCTTTTCTCCCGGCCCGATGAAGAGGGTTCCCCGGTCCTGGGCGTTAAAGAGGCCGTAAGCCACGGATTCTCCCGACTCAAAGGCGATGAGAGAGCCCAGGTTCCGGTACTGGAGATCCCCCTTATAGGGGCCGTATCCATCGAAAATCGTGTTCATAATGCCGTTGCCCTTGGTGTCCGTGAGGAATTCGCCGCGGTAGCCGATCAGCCCGCGGGAGGGAATGGAGAATTCCAGGCGGGTATAGCCGCCCTGGCCGATGCTCATGCCCTGCAGCTCGCCTTTCCTCAGGCTCAGCTTCTGGATGACGGAACCGGAGAATTCTTCCGGCACATCAATGTAGGCAAGCTCCATGGGTTCCAGCTTCTTGCCCCGCTCATCCGTCTTATAGATGACCTCCGCCTTGCTCACCGCGAACTCATAGCCCTCCCGGCGCATGGTCTCAATGAGAATGGAAAGATGAAGCTCTCCCCGTCCGGACACCTTAAAGGTATCCGTATCCTCCGTGTCCTCCACCCGCAGGCTTACGTCGGTATTCAGTTCCCGGAACAGGCGCGCCCGCAGATGGCGGGAGGTCACGAATTTTCCCTCCTGACCGGCCAGAGGACTGTCGTTTACCACAAAATTCATGGAGATCGTGGGCTCAGAGATCTTCTGGAAGGGAATGGCTTCCGGGGCCTCCGGAGCGCAGAGGGTATCTCCGATATGAAGGTCCGCGATGCCGGAGATGGCCACAATGGAACCGATGGTGGCGGAGGAAACCTCCACCTTATTTAACCCGTCGAACTCATAAAGCTTGCTGATCTTCACCCGCTGCTTCTTGTCCGGATCGTGATGGTTGACCAGGACGACCTCCTGATTGACCCGGATCTCTCCACGGTCCACTTTTCCCACGCCGATGCGTCCCACGTACTCGTTGTAGTCGATGGTGCTGATCAGCACCTGGGTGGGTCCGGTCTCGTCTCCCTGGGGAGCGGGGATGTAGTTGAGGATGGTCTCAAAAAGAGGCACCATATTTTTCGGCTCCTCGTCCAGGTCCAGGACGGCGTAGCCTCCCTTGGCGGAGGCGTATACGAAGGGGCAGTCCAGCTGCTCGTCCGAAGCGTCCAGCTCCAGAAACAGCTCCAGAACCTCGTCGATCACCTCGCTGGGCCTGGCCTCCGGCCGGTCGATCTTGTTGATGCAGACGATCACCGGCAGATCCAGCTCCAGGGCCTTCTTCAGCACGAATTTCGTCTGAGGCATGGAGCCTTCAAAGGCGTCCACCACCAGGACGACGCCGTTTACCATCTTCAGCACGCGCTCTACCTCGCCGCCGAAATCCGCGTGTCCGGGGGTATCGATGATATTGATCTTTGTTCCTTTATAAAAAACGGCGGTATTCTTGGAAAGAATGGTAATGCCCCGTTCCCGTTCCAGGTCGTTGGAGTCCATCACCCGTTCCGCCACTTCCTGATTTTCCCGGAAAACGCCGCTCTGCTTTAAAAGCTCGTCTACCAGAGTCGTTTTCCCATGGTCTACGTGGGCGATAATCGCGATATTTCTCACATCGTTTCGAACCATATTTTCACTCTCTTCCTATTATTTATACTTGCTCGATTAAGTTTATCACATATTTCCAGGATTACAACTGTTTTTTCTGTTCTAAACTTCGCCCAAGCTGAATAAACATAAGTAATATAAAATACAAGAAGAGATACTTCGCTTGAAGAAGGGAGAACAATCATTTATGACAGATAAGATTATTGAAAACAATCAGGTATCCATCATGGGAAAAATCGTATCCGGGTTCGCCTACAGCCATGAGGTGTTCGGAGAGGGCTTTTACATGGTGGATATTTCCGTGCAGAGGCTCAGCGATTCTTCTGACGTGATTCCGGTTATGATTTCGGAGCGCCTGATTGACGTTACGCAGGATTATCAGGGAGAATACATACAGATCTTCGGACAGTTCCGGTCCTACAACCGGCATGAGGAAAAAAAGAACCGCCTGGTGCTTTCCGTGTTCGCGCGGGAGATCAGCTTCGTGGAAGAGGAGACCGACAAAGTCAAGAGCAATCAGATTTTTCTGGACGGCTATATCTGCAAGACGCCGGTTTACCGCAGGACGCCTCTGGGAAGGGAGATCGCGGATATGCTGCTGGCGGTAAACCGCCCTTACGGAAAATCCGATTATATCCCCTGTATCTGCTGGGGGAGGAACGCCCGTTTTGCTTCCGGTTTTGAAGTAGGCGGACACGTGCAGATCTGGGGAAGAATACAGAGCAGAGAGTAAGTAAAAAAACTGGAGGATGAGACGACAGAGAAGCGGGTGGCCTACGAGGTGTCCGTCAGCAAGCTGGAATATCTGGAGTAAAATCCGCCGGTTAACAAAACTTTAAGAAATCCCGCGCCCCTGAGCGTGGGTTTAGAATTGCATTTTGGGTTGAAGTGTAGTAGAATAAGCATATTATTTATACAGCGTTTGCATGAAACCTGAAAATAACGAGGTGAGGATAAAGATGAAGTATATACACATTTTCTGCGGAAAAGGCATGGGAAAGACTTCCTCCGCCCTGGGCAAGGGCGTGCGGGAGGCCAGCGAAGGGAAGAACGTATTTCTGATCCAGTTCCTCAGGGAGAAGCGGTCCGCGGAGGCCCTGAGCTATTACAAGCGTCTGGAGCCGGAACTGAAAATGTTCCGCTTCGAGAAGTTCCCGGAAGACTTTGAGAGCCTTACGGAGAAGGAGAAGGAAGAAGAGATCCGCAACATTAAGAACGGACTGAATTTTGCCAAGAAGGTTCTGACCACCGAGGAGTGCGACGTCCTGATCCTGGAGGAGATTTTAAGCCTTACGGACAAGGGGATTGTCACGGTGGAGGAGCTTAGGAACATCATAGAGACGGTGGGAGACGAGACGACTCTGTATCTCACCGGGAAGGACCGGTGCCAGGAGCTCTGGCCCTACGTGGACGAGGTGACCGAGCTTTCCACTCCTTACACGGTCCGGGACGAAGAGGAAGGGTGAATTCTGACAGACGCGGGAAAATAGAATTGACATCCGTTCCATAGGGTGTTATAGTAAGAGAAATTCAGGTTATGTGATAGAGGTCGCGCGCTTCATCAGTAGCCGGCGGGATGTGTACAGGCACAGGAGAAGGCCGGAGAAAGGGGAGAGCGCCGAAAGGGATCAGCGCCTGCAGCTGATTTTCTTGGGCACAGGATGAACAATTCTGTGACTGTCATCGCCAGGCGATGGAGGGCTATCCGGGGAACTGTATTTCGGATTCTTTGGGGACTGCCTTTTGACAGTCCCCTTTTAACGGTCAGGAGAACCAGAAGGAGGGCATTATGGCAATTTTTAAGGGTTCCGGCGTCGCCATTGTGACGCCGATGTATGAAAACAAAGAAGTGAATTATGACAAGCTGGGGGAGATTCTGGAGGAGCAGATCGCCGGAGGCACAGACGCCATCATCATCTGCGGCACCACCGGGGAGGCGTCCACCCTGACCCATGAAGAGCACCTGGACGTGATCCGATACGCGGTGGAGAAGGTGAATAAGAGACTTCCCGTGATCGCCGGCACCGGCTCCAACTGTACGGAGACGGCGGTATATCTGTCCCAGGAGGCGGAGAAGTACGGCGCGGACGCGGTGCTTCTGGTGACGCCCTACTACAACAAGGCGACCCAGAAAGGCCTGATCGCCCATTTTACCAGGATCGCCGAGTCCATTTCCATTCCCGTGATTCTTTACAACGTGCCCGGCAGAACCGGCTGCAACATCCTTCCGGAGACGGCCGCATACCTTGGAAAACACGTGAAAAATATTGTGGGCATCAAGGAAGCCTCCGGCAACATCTCCCAGGTGGCGGAGCTGATGCGCCTGGCGGAGGGCTCCCTGGAGCTTTACTCCGGCAACGACGACCAGATCGTACCCATCCTCTCTCTGGGAGGCTGCGGCGTGATCTCGGTGCTGGCCAATGTGGCCCCCGGACAGACCCATGAGATCGTATCCTCCTATCTGGAGGGCGACGTGAAGAGAAGCTGCCGCCTGCAGCTGGAAGCCCTGGATCTGATCCACGCGCTTTTCTGCGAGGTGAATCCCATTCCCGTAAAGAAGGCCATGAACCTTCTGGGCAAGGAAGTAGGCCCCCTTCGCGGACCGCTCACGGAGATGGAAGAGGAACACGCCCGCAGGCTTGCGAAGGCCATGAAGGACTACGGACTGGAGGTGGAAGCATGATCCGGATGATTTTGAGCGGATGCTGCGGCCATATGGGCCAGGTGGTGACGGAGATTGCCGGGGCGGATCCCGACCTTGAGATCGCGGCCGGCATCGATCCCAGACATGACGCTTCCAAGCCGTATCCCGTATTTGCCTCCCCGGAGGCGTGCAGCGTTCCAGGAGACGTCCTGGTGGATTTTTCTTCCGCCCAGGCTCTGGACGGGATCCTGGAGTACTGTACGGCCAATCAGGTGCCGGCGGTGCTGTGCAGCACCGGGTATTCCCAGGAACAGCTGGACAAGATCCGAAAGGTTTCTGAGAAGGTGGCGATTCTCAAATCCGCCAACATGTCTTTGGGCGTGAACCTTCTTCTCAAGCTTCTGAAGGAAGCGGCCAGGACGCTGGCCCCCGCCGGTTTTGATATGGAGATTGTGGAGAAGCACCACAACCGCAAGGTGGACGCGCCCAGCGGGACCGCCCTGGCACTGGCGGACAGCCTCAACGAGGCGCTGAACCAGGAATATACCTACACCTACGACCGCAGCCAGGAGAGACGCTCCAGAGATCCGAAAGAGATCGGCATCAGCGCCGTCCGGGGCGGAAGCATCGTAGGAGAGCATGAAGTGATCTTCGCCGGCCTGGACGAGGTCATCGAATTCAAACATACCGCGTATTCCAGAAGCATCTTTGCCAAAGGAGCCGTATCCGCCGCGAAATACCTTGCGGGAAAGCCTGCCGGCTTCTATGACATGAAAGACGTGATCGGGTAAAAACACGGAAGAAAAAACGGAGGAGCCGGATTATGAAAAAAGTAGTGAAGTTTGGGGGAAGTTCTCTTGCCAGCGCGGAGCAGTTTAAAAAGGTGGGAGAGATTATCCATGCGGAGAAATCCAGAAGATATGTGGTGCCTTCCGCTCCGGGAAAGCGTTTCCCGAAAGACACGAAGGTGACGGATATGCTTTACGACTGCTATGAGGCAGCCGGAACTATGGACATCACCGGGAAGCTGGAGGCCATTGCCGCCCGGTACCAGGAGATCATCGACGGCCTGGGCCTGGAGGTATGCCTGGAGGAGGAGTTCGCTAAGATCAAGAAAGCCTTTGAAGACCATGTGGGCAGCGACTACGCCGCTTCCAGAGGAGAATACCTCAACGGAATCGTGATGGCCGCCTACCTGGAGTACGAATTCATCGACGCGGCGGAAGTGGTGCGCTTCGATGAGGACGGAGTGTTCGATCCGGAGACCACGAACCGGATTATGAAGAAGCGCCTGGAGGGCGTGGAGCGGGCCGTGATCCCCGCATTTTACGGAGCCATGGAGGACGGTACCATCAAGACCTTCTCCCGCGGCGGCTCGGATATCACCGGCTCGATTGTAGCCAGGGCCGTGTGCGCGGACCTCTATGAGAACTGGACGGACGTATCTGGATTTCTGGTGACGGATCCCCACATCGTGGAGAATCCGGAGACCATTGAGACGATTACCTACCGGGAACTCAGGGAGCTGTCCTACATGGGCGCGACCGTCCTTCACGCGGACGCGATTTTCCCCCTCAGGCAGGAGGGAATCCCCATCAACATCAAAAACACCAACCGGCCCCAGGATCCCGGCACGCTTATTGTGGAGAGCACCTGCCGGCAGCCCCGGTTTACCATCACAGGTATCGCGGGGAAAAAGGGCTTCTGCGCCATCAACATTGAGAAGGATCAGATGAATTCCGAGATCGGATTCGGACGCAGGGTGCTTCAGGTTTTTGAGGAAAATGGAATTTCCTTTGAGCATGTGCCCTCCGGGATCGACACCTTCACGGTGATCGTACATCAGTCTGAATTTATGGAGAAAGAGCAGAGCGTCATCTCCGGCATTCATCGGGCCGTGCACCCGGATACGCTGGATCTGGAGTCCGACCTGGCGCTTATCGCGGTGGTAGGCCGGGGCATGCGGGCCACCAGAGGCACAGCGGGACGCATTTTTTCCGCCCTTTCCCATGCGAATGTAAACGTAAAAATGACCGATCAGGGCTCCAGCGAGCTGAACATCATCATCGGCGTGAAGAACGAGGACTTTGAGACGGCGGTAAAAGCCATTTACGATATTTTTGTGCTGACGCACCTGTAAGAAACGCAGCGAAAACTTCCGGAAGATCTGGGAAAGTCTTCCGGAAGTTTTTTTAAGGAAGTGTAAAGTATCCTTGACAAAAGAAGGAGAGATGAGGTAGCCTAAAATCAGAAGTGTTTAAACATAGGACGGACCAATCCAAAGAGTCCCAAATTTCCTGGGGGGGGGTACAAGATGAATGAAAAACCTTCGAATGAAGGCAGCGCGTGCGGCCCTGGACCTTTCCCAGCAGCAGCTGGCGGAGCTGGTGGGCGTTTCCAGACAGACCATCAACGCCATTGAGAAGGGCGATTACAATCCCACCATACGCCTTTGCATTGCCATCTGCAGGGCGCTGAACCGGACGCTGGACGAGCTGTTTTGGGAAGCATGAACAAGAAGAGGAGGAAAGAAAATGGCGCTTAGAAGAGATTTTTTGCTGTTCCCGGAAGGGAAGCGGAAAGCGGTTACCTTCAGTTACGACGACGCGGTGACACAGGACATCCGTTTTGTGAGCATGCTCAACCGATTCGGACTCAAGGGAACCTTCAACATTAACACCGGGCTTCTGGGACAGGAGTCCTGGCATACCCAGAACGGAAAGACGGTAACCCACAACAAACTGCAGCCGGAGCAGATTCTGGAAGTATATTCCGGCCACGAGCTGGCGGTACACGGGAGAACGCATCTGGATCTGGCTCTGGTGCCGGCGGGAACGGCGGCCTATGAGGTTACCGCGGACCGCAGGGCCATCGAGGAGATGGTGAAGCATCCGGTGACCGGCATGGCGTATCCCTTTGGAACCTACACGGAGGAGACGCCCGGAATTTTGAAAAACTGCGGCATTGAATATTCCAGAACGACGCATTCCACCCATACCTTTGAGATTCCGGAAAATTTCCTTTTCTGGGATCCCACCTGCCACCATGAGGACCCCAAGCTGTTCTCCCTTACCGACCAGTTCCTGGAGGACCTGGAGGAGAAGGATAAGTCCCGTCTCTTCTATATCTGGGGCCACTCTTATGAATTTGACGTCACCGACACCTGGGAGCGGATGGAGGAATTCCTCAAGAGAATCTACGGACACGGAGACGTGTGGTACGCCACCAACGGAGAGATCTGCAGCTACGTCCGGGCAGTCCGCGCTTTGAAATATTCCGCCGACGGCTCTTACATTTACAATCCCTCCGTCCAGGATGTCTGGCTGCGGATCCAGGGGAAGGATTACTGCGTGCCCTCCGGGGAGACAGCGAAAGTAGGAGAATAAAAGGATGCGTCTTAAAAGTGGAGACACCGTGGCCTTCCTTGGCTGTTCCGATCCCCTCACGCCAAAACAGTGGGAGCAGACCCTCAGATGCCGGAAGCTTCTGGAAGACTGGGGCCTTGCCGTGCGGATCGCGCCGTCTTTGGCACAGGGCTGGTGGCAGGGAGAGAAGCGGGCAGCGGATCTTATGGAGCTGTATGAGGATGGCCGGGTAAAGATGATCTTCGACCTTTCCGGCGGCGACCTGGCCAACACAGTGCTTCCTTATCTTGATTGGAAGGTGATTTCCCAGCATCCCAAACCCTACTGGGGCTACAGCGATGTGACAGCGGTTCTCAACGCCCTGTATGCCAGGAGCGGTTTGCGGAGCTGCCTCTATCAGCTGCGGAACCTGGTCTCCGGCTCCAGGGAAAATCAGGAAGAGCAGCAGCGCCGGTTCTATGGCGCGCTGTTTCAGGGAGAGGAAGACCTGTACCGGTTTTCTGCCGCCTTTCTCAGGGGCCGGTCCCTGGAAGGGACCGTGGCGGGCGGCAACCTCCGCTGTCTGCTCAAGCTGGCCGGCACCCCGTATTTTCCGGATTTCCGGGATAAGATTCTCTTCCTGGAAAGCATGGGCGGAGAGAGCTGGCGGACGGCCTCTCTTCTTGGCCAGCTGAAGCTAATGGGAGTCCTGGAACAGATGCGGGGCGTCCTCCTTGGCACCTTCACCAAACTGGAAGAGTCCGGCAGTCGCCCCGGCCTGGAAGAACTGATCTTATCCGTGACGCCGGAAGATCTTCCGGTGGCGGTTACCAGGCAGATCGGCCATGGAGCAGATTCCCGGTGCCTGAGGATCGGCGGGGAGCTGAAAATCGGAGCCGGTACGGGAGAGATAAGGAAAACCTGAAAATCCCCGTACGAACCGGGGCGGAAGTACGGTTCCGGAAGCGAAACCAACAAATCCCCCCGTACCGGCGGGGTACTTCGTACGGGGGATATGAGGAAAACCGGAAAATCTCCCGTACGAATCGGGCAGAAAGTACGGTTCCGGAAGCGAAACTAACAAATCCCCCCGTACCGGCAAAAAAAGAGACCATCCTGCGCAAAGATAGGCCTTGGGAGAGCCTGTATTTTGCAGGATGGTCTCTTTTTTTATTCTTCCGGGTTTATTTGATTACTTTAATCCACCCTTCGGGCGCCTGGATCCGTCCCATCTGGATGCCGGTGAGGGTATCATACAGCTTCTGGATCACCGGACCCATCTTCTCCATACCGCTGGGGAAGCAGATCTCTTTTCCGTGGTCGTTGATCCGGCCTACCGGGGAGATCACGGCTGCCGTGCCGCAGAGGCCGCATTCCGCGAAATCCTTTACCTCTTCCAGATACACTTCCCGTTCCTCGACTTCCAGTCCAAGATAATCTCTGGCTACGGCCACCAGGGAACGACGGGTGATAGAGGGAAGGATACTGCCGGACTTGGGCGTCACGACTTTGTTGTCCTTGGTTACGAAGAGGAAGTTGGCTCCTCCGGTCTCCTCCACCTTCGTTCGGGTGGCGGGGTCCAGATACAGGTTCTCGTCAAAGCCCTGACGGTGCGCTTCCATGATGGGATACAAGCTCATGGCGTAGTTCAGGCCCGCCTTGATGTGTCCCGTTCCGTGGGGGGCCGCCCGGTCATAGTCGCTGACCCGGATGGTCAGAGGCTTTACGCCGCCCTTGAAATAAGGGCCGACCTGAGTGACGAAAACGCGGAACTGGTATTCCGTCGCGGGGCTTACGCCGATCACCGCGTCGCTGCCGAACATATAGGGCCGGATATAGAGGGTGGCTCCGGAACCATAGGGAGGAACGTAGGCCTCATTGGCGGCCACCGTCTGGCATACGGCGTCCACAAAACGATCCTGAGGGAATACCGGCATCTCCAGCCTCCGGCAGGAATCCTCCATACGCTGGGCGTTCAGATCCGGGCGGAAGGTAACGATATGTCCGTCCTCAGTGGTGTAGGCCTTCATGCCTTCAAAACAGGACTGGGAATACTGGAGTACCCCGGCGCATTCGCTGATCACCACATTGGCGTCCGAAATCAGAGCGCCCTCGTCCCAGGCGCCGTCCTTATAGTTAGAAACAAAACGCTTATCCGTCTGCACATATCCGAACCCAAGGTTCGCCCAATCGATGTTTTTCTTTTCCATTCTCAACATCCCTTTCTCTTCAAATTAGTAGTAGTTTACCGCTGCTTTAAGGCTGTGTCAAGCTAAAGTGCCAAAAATCACGGCTTTTTGCCGTCCTCTCTCTGGGGTGATTCCAGAAAACTTCCCCGAATGACCGCTCCTGCGCCGAACCGCTTCCGGATTTCATCCATGGCATTGTCCAGTTTTTTCTGCTTCTCCGGATTGAGACGGGCAGCGGCGGAAGGCTTCGTGGTTTCCTCCTCCTGCGTCAGCCCGAAGCTGAACAAAGAGAGCTGTACCGGAGCGTCCTTTGGCTGGAGCTTCGTGGTGCGAAGGCCCAGAAGACGGATGGGAGAGCCGTTCCAGAGCTGGTCAAAAAGCTGGCAGGCGCATTCATACAGCGCGTCGGACTGAGCCGTGGGCGTATACAGCTGGGTCTGCCGGGAACAGGACTGGAAGGTACTGTACTTGATTTCCACGGTGACGGTGGAGGCGATCTGTCCCGCCTTGCGCAGCCGTCCGGCGACCTGCTCCGCCAGGGAGAGCAGCACGTGTTTCGCCTCCTGGGCGGTGAGGGCGTCCCGGCTCAGGGTTGTAGAATTTCCGATTCCCTTGAGCTCGTGCACCTCCGGATCCAGCCGGGAAGCGTCTATGCCGTTGGCATACTCCCACATCATCTTCCCGTGGCTTTTGAAATGCTGCTGAAGAAATTCCGGATCCGCGCAGGCCAGGTCGCCGATGGTGCGGATCCCAAGCTCCGTCAGACGCTGGGCGCTGGAATGTCCCACCATGTAGAGATCCCCTACGGGAAGCGGCCACATCTTCGTCGGAATTTCCTCCGGAAACAGGGTATGCACCTTGTCCGGTTTTTCAAAATCGCTGGCCATCTTGGCCAGGAGCTTATTGGGGGCGATTCCGATGTTTACGGTAAAGCCAAGCTCCTCCCGGATCCGGTCCGCGATGGTCCGCGCCCCCTCCTTTGGAGAAGGAAAAAGATGACGGATCGGGGCGTAGTCCAGAAAACACTCGTCAATGGAGATCTGCTCCAGATCCGGAGTGTAGGAACGAAGAAGGGCCATGAGGGCCTGGCTTTTTTCCTTGTAGAGTTTCCGGTCCGGAGGCGCGACGACCAGTCCGGGACATTTCCGGAGGGCGGAGGCCACCGGCTCCGCCGTGTGAATGCCGAACTTCTTGGCGGGAACGGACTTTGCCAGTACGATTCCGTGGCGGGTCTTTTCGTCGCCTCCGATGATGGAGGGAATCGTCCGCAGATCCACGGAATCCGGCTGTTCTTCCAAAAGTTTCAGAGCCGTCCAGCTTAAAAAAGCAGAATTCACATCAATATGAAAGATCAGATTCACCTAAGGCCTCCTTTCCGGACACACCGCCGGTCCATTCTAACAGCATCAACAACCTTTTGACGAAATCCGGGAAGTGAGCTATCATAGAAGATACAGATTATTTTCAGAGAAAAGGCGATGAGCAAATGACAAAACAGGGACAGGATTTTTCACAGGGAAGCATCGGAAGACACGTAGTGGCCCAGGCGGTGCCGCTGATTATCGCCCAGCTGATCCAGCTGCTTTACAATCTGGTAGACCGGATTTACATCGGGCATCTGCCGGGAGAGAACGGAATGGCGCTTACCGGCATCGGCCTGGTCTTTCCCATCGTGACGCTGGTGACGGCCTTTACCAACCTTTTCGGCGTGGGAGGAGCGCCTCTTTGCTCCATCGCCAGAGGGGCGGGAAAGACGGAGCGGGCGGAGAAGATCATGGGGAACTGCCTCACCCTTCTGTTTGCGACTTCCTTTCTCATCATGGCGCTGTGCTACCTTCTCAAGCGCCCAGTGCTGTATCTCTTCGGAGCCAGCGACAACACCTACCCCTATGCGGACGCTTATCTGAAGATCTATCTTCTTGGCACGGTGTTCAGCATGGTGGGTACCGGCATGAACAACTTCATCACGGTTCAGGGCTTTCCGGCGGTGGCCATGTATACCACGGTGATCGGCGCGGTGATCAACCTGATTCTGGATCCGGTGCTGATCTTCCTCTTCCATATGGGGATTGAGGGGGCGGCCATTGCCACCGTATTCGCCCAGGGCGTCTCGGCTCTCTGGGTGATGCGCTTCCTCACCGGAAAGCGGGCGCTTTTGCGGCTGCGGAAAAAGAACTTCCTCCTGGAGGCCGGGCTGGTAAAAGAGATCCTGAGCCTTGGGCTTTCCGGGTTTATCATGTCGGCGACGAACTGCGTCTCCCAGGTGGCCTGCAATTCCATGCTGCGCATCTACGGGGGAGATTTGTACATCGGGATCATGACGATCCTCAATTCCGTGCGGGAAGTAATCAGCATGCCGGTCTCCGGCATCACCAACGGCGCGCAGCCCATCCTGGGCTACAACTTCGGCGCCAGAAAATACAGCCGGGTCAAGCAGGGGATCCGTTTTATGACGGCGGCGGGCAGCATATATACGCTGATCGCCTGGCTCGTCCTTCTTCTCTTCCCCCATCCCTTCCTGATGCTGTTTACCTCCAATCAGGAGATGATCCGGGAGGGCGTCGCCGCCATTCAGATTTACTTCGCGGGCTTTGTCTTTATGCTCTTTCAGTTTTCCGGGCAGTCCGCCTTCGTGGGACTGGGAAAGTCCAAGCAGGCTGTATTTTTCTCCCTGTTTCTCAAGGTCATCATCGTCCTGCCGCTCACCATCCTTCTGCCCGCGGTGAACAACCTTGGGATTTACGGCGTATATCTGGCGGAGCCGATCTCCAATGTGATCGGAGGCCTGGCCTGCTTCCTCACCATGTATTTCCTGGTTTACCGGAAGCTGGGACGGCTGGAGGAAGAGGAGAGGAGCTCCTGAATCCGTTCCACCACCTGGGGAATGTTCTGCTGATCCTCTTCCACGACGAGATGGGCGTATTTTTCATAGAGGGGCGTTCTTTCCCGGTAGAGATCCTGCAGGGTTTCTCCCGGTTTTAGGACCACCCCTCTTTTTTTCAGATTTCCCAGGCGGCGGCTAAGCTCCCGGCAGCTCACCTTGAGATAGACGACGGTACTGATCCGGCGCAGATGTTCCATGGCCCTGGGCCCGTAAATCACGCTTCCCCCCGGAGAGATGACCGCGCGGGAGGCCTGGATTTTGGCGTTTACCTCTTCTTCAATGCGGTTGAAGCCGTCGATGCCCTCATCCCGCATGATTTCCCAGAGAAGTTTCCCTTCCTGTTTCTGGATCAGAAGATCCGAATCAATAAAATCATATCCCAATACCTTGGCCAGGACGATCCCCACCGTGCTTTTGCCGGCGCCCGGCATTCCGATTAACGTTATATTATCCATAAAAAAACTCCTTGGCCGCAAAGAACATGCGGTAGAAAAATTGTAGCGTATTTTTCTTTGCCGCGCAAGAGGATTGTAGTATACTGGAAAAAACAGGAGAAAAGGAGGGCGGAATATGTGGTTTCGGAAAAAACAAAAGGCAGCCCCAGGCTTTGACAAAACCGGGATGGATCCGGTGCTGCGCTCCAGCATCTGCACCGGGGAGCAGGTGGCGGGCTTTAAAGACAGCAAGACCGGGAAATTCCATGAGATCGCCCTGATCCGGGGAGAAGGGGATCTGGAACGGTTTTTAGAGGAGTATCAGGTGAAAAGAGACGAGCTCAAGAAGGAATGGTGACATGAAACGGGACCGAAACTATATTCTCAGCTTCAAAGTAATTATCTTTTTATCCCTGATCATCGCGGTGATCGTGGGGATCTATTCCCTGGCGTTCACCCGTTATTACCAGGATTATGAGAGAAAGACCATCGGCCAGGAGAATATCCGTACCCTGCACTCCATAGAGACGTCCATTGACACGGTAATCAACAACGCGGACGAATATTCCAAAATGATTCTTGCGGACGACGACGTGCAAAAGCAGATGCGAAGAGGAGATCTCTTTGAAAACCTCTCCGCCCAGTCGGAGATCAG
>CALWMW010000125.1 GCA_944382085.1 uncultured Lachnospiraceae bacterium
ATGAAGCGGTCAAAAGTGAGGACGGAAGCCGGGAACAGGAAGTGGAAATCTTCTACCGCTTTATCGGCAAAATCGAATGACACATCTTGAGATACCCAACAATATCTTTAACTAAGGGAAACGGGAAGAGGACTGCCAGAGGTGTCTCTTTTACAACCTTTGTGCGACGCCTTGGGGATTAGTTTGAACGAGCTTTTTTCAGGGGAGCATATATCAGCGGAGGAATACAAAGGAAAGGCAGAGGAGAATATTTCCAAACTTTTTAAAGAAAAACAACTTGCTAATTATAAGCCTGTAAAATATGTATTCTCCATATGTGCTAACGCCACTTTGTTTGTAGCAGTGACCGAATTGGCTGTTGGCCTTATTGGGATTTTTTTTAATTCAACTATATTGGAAGTCATGTTAATCAATGTTTCGTATGGCTAATACTGTTTTCAGCTGCAATGGGTAAACTGGTATATGACAGGAAAAAATTGAAAAATCTGAAGCGTACAGGCACTTGCATGGATTCCGAAATAGAGGACATGATTCCGGCTGTCTGGATCAGAGTAGGGAACTACACCACTTGCAGAATTGTCTGTCGGTATATTTACGAGGGTAAGGAGTACAAAGCAGTAAGTAACTATTATGTTTTGCCACCATTTAAACGAAAAGAAGATTTACATGCGAATGTTTATATCGATAAAGATAATCCTGCCAAATACAGCGTAGAGTTATTTCAAACTTGAACGGATTAAATTATTGTTGTATTTCTTTGATAATCGGTTTTAGAGCATTGAAATCAATAAAATTCACCTGTTTTCCATAGGTTTTAATAAACGTGCGATCCTCCGATGTCAACGCTTCGAGTGGCTTCTTGCGTAAAGACTGATAACGCAGTTTCATCATCATGCTATGTACAAAAGTGAGTTTGCTATAATCAATCTTCCCACGAAGATGAAAAAATATGATCTTGCAAAACAGTTCTGGAGATACTTGCTTTTGTAAAGAGACGCTTATATTGTCTTGATTTTCTTGCTCATTTGGATTTGCCAGGCCGACCGTGGCAAGAATCAGCTTCTGGTTTTCACGCAAGTGAAAATTACATAAAGTCTTAGTCAACCCTACAACGCCTCCCGCATATAATCCGCCAATGTAAATAATAACTCTCATGTTGGAAAGGGATAGCTTATCTTTATAGCTGATTGCAGGGATTCCGGTCTGCTCGGACAGGTTTTGAGCATACTGTTTTGCGCTCCCATAAAAGCTGCCATAAACGATGATTCGGTCTGTGTCCTCTTTCTGCACGTGATCTTCCTTTTCTTTCTTAGGGTATGATGCTGCCGCCAGAGCAATAAAAGCCGCCGCAACGCCATAAAACGCAGGGCTGTCTCCAGTGGCCGCACATATGATAAACAAGATTGCTACTATCGAATAAAGAATGGCGCTCATTTTCATATTATCCATGAGGGTTTCTCCTCTCAAATACCTTTGAATTAAAGTTTGTATAATTATCTCATTTTACTAATCATATCCAAACATGTTCTATTTTTCTATCCTGTCATGGTGAAATCTGTGTAAAATTAGATCAAAAAAGATAAAATTATTTAACTTACTATCCTGTTTGTAATCTTGGCGGATTCGGGGCTTCACACTTTTTTCACAAAATTATTAGCACTCACCTCTTGACAGTGCTAACAACAAGTGTTATAGTACAGCTAGAACAAAGGAGAAGAGAAAAAGAGATCAGAAAAGATCTCCGGAAAGTTTCTGAATACCGAGTTCTCAAAAGAAAGTAAAGAAAATCAAGATAGAGAATAAGAAAAGGAGAGATGACCTATGTTGATGCCCAGCATTTTTGGAGAGAATTTATTAGACCGCTTTTTTGAGGAGCCATTCGGAGGGTTCTATGGAACCTCAGAGATGATGAAGACGGATATTAAGGATACGGAGCAGGGCTACGAGCTGACCATGAACGTACCCGGAGTGAAGAAAGAGGATGTGAAGGCGGAACTGAAGGACGGTTACCTCACCGTGAATGTTTCTTCGAATTCCGGCAAGGATGAGAAGGATGAAAACGGCAGATATATCCGCCGGGAGCGCTACAGCGGTTCCTGCAGCAGAAGCTTCTATGTAGGAGATCAGGTAAAGCAGGAGGATATCAAAGCGAAGTTTGAGAACGGAACTTTGAAGCTTACGATTCCGAAACAGGAAGAAAAGCCCGCGGTAGAAGAGAAGAAGTACATCTCCATCGAGGGATGACGGATAAGTTCTCCCCGTTCCCTGCTTCGGCAGGGGCGGGGTTAAAGATAGATACAAGATAGAATATCAGATAGAAAAAGGAGAGATCGTTATGTTGATGCCCAGCATTTTTGGAGAAGATTTATTTGATGATTTTATGAGAGATTTTCCGTTCAGCGACAGAGAGATGAAGCGGATGGAGAGAAAGCTTTACGGCCATCATGGAAAGAACATGATGAAGACTGATATTAAGGAACTGGAGAACGGCTATGAGCTGGAGATGGATCTTCCGGGATTTGCCAAAGACGAGGTGAAGGCTTCCCTGGAGAACGGTTATCTGACGATTTCCGCCGCCAAGGGACTGGATCAGGACGAGCAGGAGAAAAAGACCGGCAGATACATCCGCAGAGAGCGTTACGCGGGAGCCTGCGAGAGAACCTTCTACGTAGGCGAGGATATTACGGAAGCGGATATCAAAGCGGAATTCAAACATGGAATTCTGAAGCTCTTCATTCCTAAGAAGGAAGCGAAGCCTGCAGTGGAAGAGAAGAAGTATATCTCCATCGAATAAGAGGGAAAAGACAGAGGGGTGCGCCATACAGCGCGCCCCCTTTTTCTTGCCCTTAAAGGACGATGCTCTTCGTCGCCACGGCCTTTCGGAACGCAAGGTCGTGTTCCACAAAAATCATAGTAGGCGAAAACTCCTGGATCAGGCGTTCGATCTGCATCCGGGAGTAGAGGTCAATGTAATTGAGCGGCTCGTCCCACACATACAGATGCGCCTGTTCGCAGAGGCTTTTTGCAAGCCATACTTTTTTCTTCTGACCGGCGGAGAAATCCTCCATCTTCTTCTCAAACTGGATACGGGAGAAATCCAGCTTGCGCAGAAGCGCCTTCAGCAAACTCTCATCAAGCCCGTGCTCCTGGGCGAACTCGGACAAAGAGCCTTTCAGACTGGAAGGATCCTGGGGAACATAGGACAGGACGAGGCCGGAGCCCACGGTGAGCGTTCCCCGGTGCTCTGCCGGCAGTCCCATCAGCAGCTTCAGAAGACTGGACTTTCCGGCTCCGTTTTTCCCGTCCAGAGCAATGCGCTCTCCCTGGCGTATCTGAAAGGAGACGGGAGAGCAGACCTCTTTATGGTCGAAAACCGGAACTACGCCGTCGAACGTGGCCAGGGTATCCGTGAAATAACGCAGAGGATAAAGCTTGAGATCCTCCGCCGTTTCCAGATTTTTCAGAAGACCGGATTTTTCCCGGACGGCCCGCTGCTGCCGCAGTTCAATAGATTTTGAACGCTTCATCATTTTCGCGGATTTGTGCCCGATGTAGCCTCTGTCGGCGGAACCGTCCCCGTATTTCGACGCTTCCACGCGGCTGGACCAGACAGAGGTTCTCTGGGCGGCTTTCTGCATGGCAGAAATCTCTTTTTTCAGATTCGCGTTCCGGGCAAGCTCAAACTCCTGCTGACGCTGAAAATTGGTGAACCAGCTGGAGAAATTGCCTTTTTGCACTTCGATGTCCGACCGGTTCAGAGACAGAATATGATCCACGCATCCATCTAAAAAGCAGCGGTCGTGAGAAACCAGAAGAAAGCCCTTCTTTTTATTCAGATAAGCCGATACGGCTCCTCTCGCTTTCAGATCGAGATGGTTGGTGGGCTCGTCAATAAGCAGAAAATGGCCCTCGTTTAAAAAAAGAGCGGCAAGGAGAACCTTCGTCTGCTCTCCGTTGGAAAGCGTGGAGAAGGGCCTCCACAGAACGTCCCAGGAGACATCCAGATAAGAAAGTTCTCTTAGTAGTTCCCATTCCTCTGCCAGCGGGCAGACCTCAGAGAGGATCTCCTGGGTCAGCCTGTCTTTGTCGCAGACAGGATAAGGAAAATAGTCAAACGGTACAGAGGACAGTATTTTTCCGCGATATTCGTATTTCCCCAGCAGAAGATTTAGAAAGGTGGTTTTCCCCCTTCCGTTTCTGCCGATAAATCCAAGCTTCCAGTCGGTATCTATTTGAAAACTGACATTTTCAAAAATATTGTCATAGCTGGACGGATAGGAGAAAGTAAGGTTTTCTACCAGAATCATAGACATCGTGCATCCCTCCCAACGTAAAACAGGTTCTTTTCAGGATAAAGAAACATATTCTTCCAGTAAATTCTGAAGGACGGCATACTCCTGCTCCGTGATCCGGTTCCGGTCGATCAGGAGAATAAAATTTCCGCACATCACGTAGATAAATTCGTCGTATTTCCCCCATTCTGTTGCGCATTCCCAGGACAGCTGGATTTTTGCGCAGGAAGACGAGAGGCCGATTCCCTGATCATTCAGAAGCGCCGCTCCTTTTTCTTTTAAAACAGCCAGATTGGCGGCGGCTCTTCTCGCGCTGTAGTTCCAGAAAACGCCTGTGGCCACAAGACTGAAAAAAAACCAGACCATTCCTAAGATCAGATACAGAACGCAAGAAAAGGTTTTTTCTTCGCGATCCGGCGACAGCAAGTTCGGTGACAAGACAAAGCCGGAAAAAAGTCTTTCGGAAGTCCATAAAAACATCCCCTCATGTTTGATAAACCGATTATACCGATTTCTCAGAAACAAAGTCAACAAGGGATTTCTTCTACTATGATTGAATTTTCTGTGATATGATATCCTTATCCGTTCGACCATTTGAAACCGACAGGAGGACTGCCAATGGAACCTACCGCCTCTTTTGCAGAGCTTGCCTTTTTTCAAGATTTGAATTCCCGTACCAGAGACTCTCTTGGGTCCGCCGCCAGGGTCGTTTCCTGCAGCCGGGGCAGGATGATCTACCGGGCCAAGGAGCCTATAAAGAAAATCTGCTTTCAGCTGCAGGGAAAATCTATCCTGTATAACGTCACTCACAACGGCAGCCGCAAGATTATCTTCGTTCTCGGTCCCGGAGAGCTGCTGAACGATCACGTTCTGAACATCCATGAGTCCTCTCTGTTCTGTGAGGCCATTGAGAAAAGCCTGGTTCTGGAAATTCCTTCCCGGATTTTTCTGGAGGAAATGGAAAAAGATTTTTCTCTGACCAAGAAGGTGATCGCCGCCCAGGAGCGGAAAATCTGGAGAATGGGCCATCAGCTGAAAAATACCAGAGGAAATATTTATCTGGAGAAAAAACTGGCTGCCAAGCTCTGGAAGCTGGCCCGTGATTTTGGCCGGAAGACAGAAGATGGAATTGAAATTGATTTCAATATCTCGGTTACCTTTCTGGCGGATCTTCTGGGGGTTCCCAGGGAGACCGCTTCCCGGTCCTGCAGAGCGCTGACGGAACGGCGTCTCATCTCCATGGACCGAAAACGGATCACCATTCTGGATCCGAATCGGATCGCCTGTTTTTATAAGGCGGATCCTATGCAGGAATCTTCCTTTCACGACAGGGTTCTGTGAGAATTCTCACAGAACCCTGTCTCTTTCTTTGTTAAAATAATGCCAGACTGAAAACAAAACAATTCGAAAGGAGTCGCCATGGGCTATCAGTTATCAAAACAGCAGGCGGCAGAGATGTTTCAGAAGTTATCCAAAACCTACGATCTCTTTGCCCCGGTACGTAAAAAAGGCGAGGGCTGTTTTTCGGATACGGATGTAATCCGCTACGAAAAGGTCTCCTCTCCGGAAGAAATCGCCTGGGAAGCCAAGTCTGACTATTCTTTTAAAGAGGCGCTGCTTCCCATCAATGAAACGCTTTTTTATTTTACAGAAGATGAGACTCTCGTTCCCAAGGCCCCTGCAAAGGCGCGTCTAGTCTTTCTCCGCTCCTGTGATCTTCATGGGGTGAAGCGTCTGGATGAGATCTATCTGAAAAACGGCTATGAGGATTACTACTATGCCAGAATCCGAACGCAGACAAAATTTGTCCTCATGGGCTGCCCTTCTTCCTGTCAGTCCGGCTTCTGTGTCAGTATGGGCACCAATCGTTCTGATGAGTATGACGCTTATTTAAAACCGGCAGGGGAAGTACTCTACGCGGATTTCCACTGTCCCCAGCTGGAAGCCTACGCGGCGGAGACCGGCGCCGCCCAGGCCGGCGTCACTCCGGACTACGTAACCGAGAACCACGAAAAAGTAACCCTTCCTAAAAAGCTCTCTAACGAAAGTTTTTCCAATAAAATCTGGGAGGAATACGGCAACCGCTGCATCGGATGCGGACGCTGCAACTTCGTCTGTCCTACTTGTACCTGTTTCACCATGCAGGATATCTTTTACCGGGACAACGAAAAAAACGGAGAGCGTCGCAGAGTCTGGGCTTCCTGCCAGGTAGACGGCTACACGGACATGGCGGGCGGGCTTTCCTTCCGGAAAAGCCAGGGAGACCGTTTCCGCTTTAAGGTCATGCATAAAATTTACGACTATGAAAAACGATTCGGTTATCCTATGTGCGTAGGATGCGGACGGTGCGACGACGTCTGTCCCGAATACATCTCTTACGCAAACTGTGTCAATCGCCTGGCAAAGGAGGAAGAAGCCCATGAAGAATGAATACGTTCCTCAGTTATCGGAAATCAGAGAGGTTATTCCCCATACTGACCTGGAATATACATTCCGCATGGCCTGGGAAGGTCCGGAAGTAAAACCGGGACAGTTTTTTGAGCTTTCACTTCCCAAATACGGGGAAGCTCCCATCTCTGTAAGCGGAATCGGAGAAGGGACTCTTGACTTTACCATCCGCCGGGTGGGAAAAGTCACCAATGAGATTTTTGAAAATTATGTGGGTGACCGGCTGTTTATCCGGGGGCCTTACGGCAATGGCTTCGATCTGGAACAGTTCCGGGGAAAGGAGCTGACGGTCATCGCCGGAGGTACCGGCCTTTCTCCTGTGAGAGGCGTGGTGGATTATTTTGCCCGTCACAAAGAAGAATGCGAAAGCTGCACGCTGATCGCCGGCTTTAAGTCTCCGAAGGATATTCTTTTTAAAGAGGATTTCGCGTTCTGGAAAAACCGGATTTCCGTTGTTCTTACCGTGGACAGCGCTCCGGAAGGCTACGAAGGTTCCGTAGGCATGGTGACAAAATACATACCGGAGCTGACCTTTCAAAATCCCCAAAACGCCGCTTTTATCTGTGTGGGGCCTCCGGTCATGATTAAATTTTCTACCCTGGAGCTTTTAAAGTTGGGCGTAAAGGAAGAACAGATCTGGATCTCCCATGAGCGGAAAATGTGCTGCGGACTGGGAAAATGCGGCCACTGCAAAATCGGCGGCACTTACGTGTGCCTGGACGGACCGGTATTCAATTATACCGAAGGAAAAGATCTGCTGGATTAAGGGGGGACTGTCATGGGACTTGATATTAATACAAAAAAAGCAAAAAAGAACGCCTTTCGGATCTCTAAAGAACGTGGCATGGGCGCTTCCCGGATCCGTGTTCCCGGCGGTTATCTGAACGCGGAGATTCTTGGCATGGTACAGGAGATCGCCCAGACTTACGGAAACGGCATCGTCCATCTTACCACCCGCCAGGGGTTTGAGATCGAAGGAATCCGCCTGGAGGATATGGATGAGATCAACCAGAAGCTTCAACCCATCATTGAGATGCTGGAAATTAACCAGACAGACCCAGGCTCCGGATATCCGGCCTCCGGCACCCGGAATATCAGCGCCTGCATCGGGAACAATGTCTGTCCCTTTGCCAATTACAACACCGCCCGTCTGGCGAAGCGCATTGAAAAAGAAGTTTTCCCCAACGATCTGCATTTTAAGATCGCCTGTACCGGCTGCGCCAACGACTGCGCCAAGGTGCGCCTCCACGACTTTGGAATTATGGGAATGACCATGCCCCAGTACGATCCTTCCCGCTGCGTCAGCTGCCAGGCCTGCATCAAGGGATGCAAGTCTCTCTCCGTAGACGCGCTGCGCATGGAAAATGATAAGATTATCCGGGATACGGAAAAATGTGTGGGCTGCGGGGTCTGCATTACCAAATGTCCCACCCGCGCCCTCACCCGAAGCAAAAAGAAATATTATAAACTGACGCTTATGGGAAGAACGGGCAAGCGGAACCCCAGGCTGGGAAAAGATTTTCTGGTGTGGGCGGATGAGGAAAACATCATCCGGATCATTCTCAACACTTACCGATTTGTAAAAGAGTATATTTCTCCCAACGCCCCAGGCGGCAAAGAACACATCGGCTACATCATCGACCGGGTAGGCTTTGAGGAGTATAAGAAATGGGCTTTGGACGGAGTAGAGCTTATGCCGGAAACCATTCTGAACGAATGTCTCTACTGGGATGGGATCCACTTCGACAACAAAGGGAAATAAAAGTTGTCCTGGTTTCTGCAAGGAAGGGACTTCCTCTTTCCAAAGACAGAATTTTCTGTTATAATGAATAAGCTGAATGCAAAGACAGACTTTAATCATAGAAGGAGGAAAAACAGATGAGCAGAAAATGGATTTCAGGCATAATAGCGGCGGCGGTACTTGCGTCATCCTTCGCGTTCCCAGCGGCAGCGGAGGAAACGGAAGCGGTTAACGTGATGGCGCTGAAAGGGCCTACCGCCATGGGAATGGTAAAGCTTATGAGCGATGCGGACGCCCAGGAGTACCAGTTTACCATTGCGGCCTCCGCGGATGAGGTGACGCCAAAGCTGGTTCAGGGGGAAGCGGATATCGCCGCGGTTCCGGCGAATCTGGCCTCTGTGCTGTACAACAATACGGACGGTCAGATTCAGGTGCTTGCCATCAATACCCTGGGCGTTATCTACATTGTAGAGAGCGGCGACCAGGTGCAGAGCGTGGAGGATCTGAAAGGGAAGACCATCTATGCCAGCGGCAAGGGGTCTACTCCGGAGTATGGCCTCAATTACATCCTGACCGGGAACGGAATCGATCCGGAGACAGACGTTACCATCGAGTGGAAGAGCGAACACTCCGAATGCGTGGCGGCTCTGACCGCCCAGGAGGGAGGCGTGGCCATGCTGCCCCAGCCTTTTGTGACCACGGCGCAGATGAAGAACGACTCCATCCGGGTGGCTCTGGATCTTACCGAGGAGTGGGATAAGCTCCAGGAGGGCAAAGAAGAGCAGAGCAGCATGATCACAGGCGTGGTGGTTGGCCGCAGGGAATTTATTCAGGAGAATCCGGAGGCGGTGTCGGACTTTCTGGACCGCTATCAGGAGTCTGTGGATTTTGTAAACAGCAATACCGAAGAAGCCGCCGCTCTGGTGGGACAGTATGATATCGTAACAGAGGAAGTCGCCTTAAAAGCGCTTCCGGAGTGCAACATTGTGTATCTTGACGGAGATGAGATGAAGGAACAGCTTTCCGGCTATCTGGCGGTGCTGATGGAGCAGAATCCGGAAGCTGTAGGAGGAGAACTGCCGGACGATGACTTCTATTTCAGCAGATAAAAAGAAAAAAGGCGGAGGAACCATCCGCCTCTGGGCGGTACTGTTCTGGCTGCTGGTGTGGCAGGGGGCGAGTATGGCCATTGGACAGGAGATACTTTTGGTATCTCCTTTGTCCGTTTTTCTCAAACTTTTTGAACTGGCGCCCACAGGGGAATTCTGGCAGTCCATTCTGTTTTCCTCCCTGCGGATTCTGGGGGGCTTTCTTTTGTCCGCCGGGGCGGGAGCGGTTCTGGCGGCCCTTTCGGCAAAGTGCCGGAGGGTGGAACAGCTGCTGGCTCCTGCGGTGCTTGCCGTCAAAGCGGTGCCGGTGGCTTCCTTTATTATTCTGATTCTGATCTGGATCTCTTCCAGAAATCTGTCCGTGTGCATTTCTTTTCTCATGGTGTTTCCGGTCATCTATACCAATACGCTGAACGGGATCCGGAAAATCGACGGGGAGCTGCTGGAGATGGCCGGGATCTTCCGGATGTCCTCCTGGGCCAGGTTCTGGTACCTTTCCCTCCCCCAGGTCATGCCCTACTTTCGGGCCGGGTGCTCTGTGGGGCTGGGACTTTGCTGGAAGGCGGGCACCGCGGCGGAGGTCATCGGGATTCCTGACGGCTCCATCGGAGAAAAGCTGTATCACGCTAAGGTATACTTAAATACCAGCGAGCTGTTTGCCTGGACGCTGGTGATTATTCTGGTAAGCCTTCTTTTTGAGAAACTGTTCCTGGCGGTTCTGGACGGACTGACCGGCAGGCTGGAAAGGATGTGAACGCATGGCGATTCAGATTAAGAATCTGTCCAAGTCTTATGGAGATCATCCGGTGCTTACCGGGTTTAACGCGGAATTCCCGGAGGGGAAGACCACCTGTATCATGGGAGCTTCCGGCATTGGAAAGACGACGCTTCTGCGTCTGATGATGGGACTTGAAAAGCCGGACGGCGGCGAGATCCTGGGGCTTGCGGGGAAAAAGCTTGGCGCCGTTTTCCAGGAGGACAGGCTGTGTGAAACCCTTACCGCCGGGGCCAACGTCCGTATGGTGCAGAGACAGCCGGAGAGAAGCAGCCGGGAATTTGCCGCCCGCATGGAGGAGGGATTTCGAAGGCTTGGGTTGGAGGACTGTATCCGGCAGAAGACGTCGGAACTCTCCGGAGGCATGCGCCGCCGGGTGGCTCTTTTGCGGGCGCTCCTTTCCGAATATGACGTTCTGTTTCTGGACGAACCTTTTAAAGGACTGGATGAAAAGACCAGGGAGCAGGTCATAGCCTACACGAAAGAAAGCTGCCGGGGCAGGACGGTGATCTGCGTCACCCATGACCGGGAAGAAGCGCTGGCTCTGGGAGGAGAGGATCGAATCCTGGAACTGGACTATATTGTGTAAAAATTTCAGATTTTCTATATATTTCTTAGAAATATTGGTGAGATTATACGTTGACGGAAGAAAAACATAAGCGTATAATCGATAATATCTTAATTAAGGTGAAAACGGACACAGAGGACAAAGACGTTCATTCTTTTGGAGTGAGCGTCTTTTCTGTTGTGCGGAAGGTTTTCCGGACCAAACTGCAGAAAGGCCGGAAAAAACAGGAACAAAGGCGTTCATTCCCGAAAGGGAGTGGGCGCCTTTGTTGGAAGAGGAGGAAGATTATGAAGAAACGAAGATTGGCATGCTTGTGTATGGCGGTGGCGATGGTGTTTTCTGTCCTGACGGGATGCGGGAATTCAGCGGGAACTTCCGAAGAAAGCACAGAATCCTCTGCGGTGTCGGCCCTGAGTACGGAAGAAGACACTTCATCCGAAGACAGCGGAAATGTGCTGCGGGTAGGTATGGAATGCGCGTATCCGCCCTTTAACTGGACGCAGATGGATCCGGAGGTAGCGGATGGGATTACAGCGGAACCCATCTACGGAACCGATACCTATGCCTACGGATATGATGTAGCGGTGGCCCAGATGCTGGCGGAGGAATTGGGAATGGAGCTGGAAATCCACAAGGTGGAATGGAGTTCCATCGGAACCTCTCTGGATGCGGGAGTGTATGACGCGGTCATTGCCGGTATGGGGAGAACGCCGGAGCGGGAAATGGCTTATGCGTTTACAGACCCGTATTATTACAGACATAACTGCATTGTGGTGAAAAAGGGAGGAGACTATGAAAACGTAACGAAGCTCTCCGATCTGGCAGATACGGGATGCAGGGTAACCACTCAGCTGGGAACCGGGTGGGTGCCCCTTCTGGATCAGATCCAGGGGGCGGAATTGTCCGGAAACTATGAGACTACCTCCGAGTGTTTTATGGCCATTTCCAACGGTGTGGCGGATGTCTGCGTGGTGGATCTTCCTACTGCGGAATCCGCAGCGATGACCAATGAGGATCTGAAAGTGATTACTTTCGAGGAATCCGATACCTTTACGAATGATGAGGAAATGGTAAATGTATGCATTGCCACCAGAAAGGACGACACAGAACTGAGAGACCAGCTGCAGGAAGCCATGGACGCCCTTGGCTGGAATGACTCGGAAGCCATGGATCAGCTGATGGAGGAGACCATACCGCTGCAGCCTGCTGCTTCCGTCTGACAAAAGATAACGAAAGCTGGAAAGGGGAGATTTATCTATGATCACCAATCCGACAAACTCTTTCGAATGGATCATTTATTTGGCTCAGCATTATTCCAGTATGTTTCTGCAGGGAACGCTGCTGACTTTATATATTGCGGTTACCGGCACGCTGCTGGGGTTCCTGTTGGGATACGGGGCGGGAATCGTTCAGGATATCCGGATTCGTCCTGCGGATCACGCGGTAAAAAAGGGAGGGCTTTGGGCGCTGAAAGCAGTTTTTACCGTTTATGTGGAAATTTTTCGGGATACGCCCATGATCGTGCAGGCTATGGTGGTGTATTACGGCATTCTCCAGGCGGGGTTTGACATTTCTCCTGTCGCTGCGGGTATTCTGGTAACCGTATTGAATACCGGAGCCTATATGGCGGAAACCGTCCGGGCCGGCATCAATTCCGTAGACGCGGGACAGCGGGAGGGAGCTCTGGCTATGGGGATGTCCCCCATGAAGACCATGTGCTATATTATTCTGCCCCAGGTGCTCCGCAATATCCTGCCGGAAATGGGCAATACGTTTCTGACTAATCTGAAAATGACTTCCGTGCTGAATGTTTTGGCTGTCAATGAACTGTATATGGCGGCCAAGACGGCCGGGTCGGTCAACTATAAATATTTTCAGTCCTTCCTGCTGACAGCGATTATCTATTTTGTGCTCTGCTTTGCTTTCAGCCGGATCTTCCGCCTGATGGAAAAACGTCTGGAAGGGAAAAAAGATTACGTGCTGGCAGTAGAATATATGGAAGCCCAGTAAGGAGGAGAGATCAAATGGCTGAAAACATGATCAAAGTAGAAGAACTGAGCAAATCCTTCGGACAGCATGAAGTACTGCGAAAAATTGATTTCTCAGTGGACAAAGGAGAGGTGATTTGTATTGTGGGATCCTCCGGTTCGGGGAAATCCACCCTTTTGCGGTGCGTCAACCGGCTGGAGCGGCAGACCAGCGGCAGAATCCTGTATCGCGGAGAGGAAGTGCGGGATGTTCAGAAGGAGATCAACCGGTACCGTTCTCAGGTGGGCATGGTGTTTCAGTCTTTTAATTTGTTCCACCATATGACTGTGCTGGAAAACTGTATGTGCGGGACCAGAAAGGTACTGCATCTACCCAAGGAGGAAGCCCTTGAACGGGCGATCACTCATTTGAAAAAAGTGGGAATGGCGCCCTACATCCACGCGAAACCAATGCAGCTTTCCGGCGGCCAGAAGCAGCGGGTTGCGATTGCCAGAGCGCTCTGCATGAATCCGGAGGTGCTGCTTTTCGATGAACCCACCAGCGCTCTGGATCCGGAAATGGTGGGAGAGGTGCTGAAGGTTATGAAAGAACTGGCCGAGACGGGGCTGACCATGATCATTGTGACCCATGAAATGGCTTTCGCCAGGGATGTGTCTACCAGAACCATTTTTATGGATAAGGGGTATATTGTGGAGGACGATGCTCCGGACGTACTCTTTACCAGACCCAGGAATCCAAGGACAAGAGAATTCCTGAGCAGATACCTGGCGGGGTAAGATCCGGGAAGGAGGAAAATAGATGGGAAATTATGTAGTGACTTTTGCCAGGGGCTTCGGCTCCGGAGGCAAGGAGATAGCCTCCAGACTGGCTAAGGAACTGGGAATCCACTGCTATGAAAACCGGATCCTGACTCTGGCCAGTCAGCTCAGCGGTCTAAATGAGCAGCTGTTTAAGGAAGTTAACGAAAAGATCCGCAGCAACGGCGGGTTTGCCAGCTTTATGCGGGGACTTCCCAGGGCCAGACACTATATCGCCCGGAATGAGAAGTTTGTGTCGGACGACTCTTTGTTCCAGTACCAGAAGCAGATCATAGAGAACCTGGCGGAAACGGAATCCTGCGTGATTGTAGGAAAATGCGCGGACTGGATCCTGCGGGGCAGGGAAAATGTAGTCAGCATATATATTGAAGCCCCCAGAGCCTTCTGTCTGGAGCGGACCATAAAAAACATGGGCGTTACCAAGGAAGTAGCTGCGGCAACCATTGCCCATACAGATAAATACCGGGCGGATTACTACGCCCACTACACCCACGGCAACTACTGGACCAATCCGGTGAATTACGATATGACCCTGAACAGCGAGCGGGTGGGTGTGGAGAACTGCGTGAAAGTGATAAAAAATTATCTGCAGATCAAAGGCCTGATCTGAATTCTCACAGAAAGACGAGGAATGTTTGCCATGAGATTGAAAGATACCGGATATACAAAAGAGGAGATTATGAAACTGGCGGATCAATATATGATCGATACCTATGAGCGGTTTCCCATGATCGCGGAGCGGGCGAAGGATATGTACATTTATGATGAACAGGGAGAAGCGTATCTGGATTTTTACGCTGGCATCGCCGTGAACAGCGCCGGAAGCTGCAACGAAAAAGTGGTGGCCGCCGTGGTGGACCAGGTACAGGATCTTATGCATACCTTTAATTATCCCTACACGATTCCCCAGGTACTGCTGGCGGAAACCGTCTGCACTGCCATCGGCATGGACAAGATCTTTTTCCAGAATTCCGGAACGGAAGCCAACGAGGCCATGATCAAAATGGCCAGAAAGTACGGGGTAGAGAAATTCGGCCCCAATCATTATAATATCGTGACTGCCAAAAACTCATTCCACGGAAGATCCTACGGCTCCATGAGCGCCACCGGTCAGCCGGACAACGGCTGCCAGATCGGATTTAAACCCATGGTGCCTGGCTTCACCTACGCTGAGTTTAATGATCTGGAAGATTTTAAAGCAGCGGTAACAGAGAATACCATTGCAATTATGGTGGAACCGGTACAGGGAGAAGGCGGCGTCCATCCGGCGACCAAAGAGTTTATGACAGGACTCAGAGAGCTCTGCGATGAAAAAGGCATGCTGCTTCTTCTGGATGAGGTGCAGACAGGATGGTGCCGGACCGGCACGGTGATGTCTTACATGAATTACGGCATCAGGCCGGATATTGTGTCCATGGCAAAAGCTCTGGGAGGCGGCATGCCCATCGGAGCTATCTGCGCCACCGCCGAGGTTGCCAGGGCCTTTACCCCCGGCTCTCACGGGACCACTTTCGGCGGCCATCCTGTCTCCTGTGCGGCGGCCCTGGCGGAAGTAAGAGAGCTTCTGGATCGGGGGCTGGCAGAAAACGCGAAAAAGGTGGGAGAATATTTTAGGAAGGAACTGTATTCCCTGCCCCATGTAAAGGAAGTAAGAGGCCAGGGGCTCCTGGTGGGAGTGGAATTTGATTCTGCGGTTCAGGCTGTAGATGTGAAGCATAAATGTTTTGAGAAAAAACTGCTGCTTACCGCCATCGGGGATCATGTGATCCGCATGGTGCCGCCGCTGATCGTTACAGAAGCGGATTGTGACAAAGCGGTTTCCGTGATCCGGGAAGCAGTGGAGGAACTGACGGCGTAAGTTCGAAGGAGGAAAACTTTGAAAGATTTGTTTCAGTTTTATCTTCCGGTCCGCCTGAGCTTCGGAGCAGGGAAAGCGGAAACCCTGGGTGAAGAAACGGTAAAGTACGGAAAGAAAGCCCTCATCGTCACCGGAAGATCCAGCGCAAAGAAATCCGGCCTTCTGGACCGGGCCGTAAAGCTGCTGGAGAGGGAAGGCGTGCAGGCGGATATTTTCGACGAGGCAGAACCCAACCCTCTGGCCTCCACCGTCCGGAAAGGGGCGGAGATAGCCAGAGCAAAGAAAAGCCAGGTGATTCTGGGGCTGGGGGGAGGCAGCATCATAGACTGCGCCAAGGGTATTGCCTTTTCCGCCTGCAATCCGGGAGATGTTTTTGAGTATATTTATGGCAGGAAGCAGGGAAAAAGAGCTTTACCCCTGATTCTGGTTCCCACCACCTGTGGAACCGGAAGCGAAGGAAACGGGTTTGCCGTACTGACAGAGGACGAAACACGAAATAAAAAAGCTTTGAAAAGCGATCTAATCTTCGCGAAAACCGCGATCATAGATCCGGAACTGATGACGACTATACCAAAGAGGGTACTTTCTGCCGTGGGATTCGACGCTTTCTGCCATTGCATGGAAGCGTATCTCAGCAAGAACGGAACGCGGTTGACCAGTGCGCTGGCTCTGGAGGGGATTCGCCTGATCGCCGAAAGTCTTTCTCTGATATATAGAGGGGAGGCGAATCTCCGGAGATGGGAGGAGCTGTCTCTGGGGAGTACCATTGGAGGAATGGTGATCGGACTTGCGGGGACTACGGCCGCCCACGGACTGGAGCATCCGGCCAGCGGCCTTTGCAATATCACCCACGGACGGGGCCTGGCGGCGCTGACGCCGGTAGTTTGCTATCATTCCATCGGGGCGGCTCCCGGAAAGTTTGCGGAAATATCAAGGCTTCTGGGGGGACGGGATGAAACCGACTGCGTCAGCCGGATTTTGCAGCTGTTGGATTCCATAGATTTAAAGACGACCCTGTCCAAGGAAGGGATACGGGAAGAAGACCTGCTCTGGATGACGGAAAACGCAGGGAAGGTATCGGAAGGGAACTTGCGGAATCACCCGAAGCTCTTTTCACCGGAGGAAATCTTAACGATATATCAGGAAGCGTTTTGATGAATAAAAAACTTTTGCGTACGAGGGCAAAGAACGGAATACTATTTTTCCTTAGAGTATGGTATAATCCCTATAAGAATTATTTTTTCTGCCTGAATGGGAAAGAGAGGCGGAAGAGGGAGGGATTATTTATATGGAAAGAGGAAAGAAACCTGGCTGGCGGCGGCTTCTGCTGCCCCTTGCGGTTCTGGCGCTGAGCCTGCTTGGAGGAATGGGGGTCCTGGCGGCCGAGACTGTGGAAGTGCATTACGGAGGACGGCTGGACTATGACAAGGGAAACCAGATCGTGCAGCTGATCAACCAGCAGCGAACGGCCAACGGACGAACGACCCTGAAGCAGACCGGCGATCTTCAGAACATGGCTATGATCCGGGCGATGGAGATCGCCCTGTATTATGACCATACGAGGCCGGACGGAACCAGAGGGCTGGATATCATGGGGAGCGGCGGAACCAGAGCGGAGAACATCGCTGTGGGAAACGGTACGGTCAGCCAGGTGGTAAACAGCTGGATGAATTCTTCCGGCCACCGGGCCAATATTCTGAACGCCAACGTAACCCAGACCGGCGTGGGATGCTTTTACGCCAACAATACCTGGTGGTGGGTGCAGCTTTTCCGAAGCGGCTCCGGCGGCTCCGGAACGGTTCAGAGCGGAGCGGCGGACAAAGCCATTGCGGTGGATGTTCTGACCTCTTATCTGCAGCCGTATCTGATCAAATCAGGAACCAGTTTTTCCACAAGCCAGACCATCAGCGCCACGGCGGGAGAGATACAGTCTGTGCTGGCAGTGAACCTGAATCAGGGCGCCTCTGGCAGCAACCGGATTCTGACGCTGTACGCGGATTCTCCCGGTCTGTCCTGGTCTTCGGACGGAAGCTTTTCGGTGACGACCACCGCCAGCTCTACGGGAGCGTATCTTTCCGGTATAAGCTGCGGCAGCCACAGGCTGACGCTGCGGTACGGCTCCCGCTCCGCTACAGCGACGGTTACCGCGGAACACCTTCGGGAGTCGGGGACCAACTGTACCAAGGATATTAAATGTACCGTCTGCGGAGCGGTACTGGAAAAGAAAAGCGGACATACGGCGGCCCTTTGCGAGGAATATACCACCTGCCGGAAGTGCGGCGTGTCTTTGGCGCCCACCGGCCACAAATGGGACCATGGTCCTCAGTGCGGGAAGGTCAGCACCTGCGAGACGTGCGGAGAAAGAGTCAGCTACGGCCACGACTTCACCGTCCAGGACTGCATGCATCAGAGGATCTGCAGACGGTGCGGGAAAAACGAAGGTTACGGAACCCACAAGTGGGGAGCCTGGAAGAACAGCGGAAATTATCGGATCCGGACCTGTTCTGTCTGCGGCAAGACGGATAAGGTGCAGACCAGCTACGGCTTCACCTGGGATCTTCCTTCCTGGGCGGAGAACGGAAGCAGCTCCGGCAGCAGCGGATCTTCCAGCAGCAGCTCCGGCAGCAGTTCTGTTTCAAAGGCAAAAGTAAAATCCGTAAAGATCACGGGGAAGACTTCCGTGCTTACCGGGAAGAAGATTACGCTGAAAGCGTCGGTTTCTCCCTCCAACGCGGCGAACAAGTCCGTATCCTGGAGCGTGAGCAACAAGAAATACGCCACCATCAGTTCCAAGGGCGTGCTGACGGCCAAGAGCGCGGGAGCCGGGAAGACGGTGACCGTAACGGCCAAGGTCAAGGATGGAAGCGGGAAGAAGGCCACCTTTAAGGTAAAAATCAAAGGGGCGGTAACCAAGATCACCCTGAAAGGGTCCAAGACGCTGAGCCCAGGGAAAAAGACCACCATCAAAGCTACGGTAAAAACAGGAAAGGGCGGAAGCAAGGCGCTTTCCTGGAGCGTAAGCAACAAGAAATATGCCTCCATCAGCTCCAAGGGCGTGCTGACGGCCAAGAGCGCGGGAGCCGGGAAGACCGTAACCGTGACGGCCAAGGCCAAGGACGGAAGCGGGAAGAAGGCCACCTTTAAGGTAAAGATCAAAGGGGCAGTGACCAAAATCACGCTGAAAGGCGCCAGGACGCTGAAAGCCGGGAGGAGGACGACCGTCAAGGCTACGGTGAAAGCCTCCAAGGGAGTCAGCAAGGCGCTCACCTGGAGCGTAAGCAATAAAAAATACGCCACCGTATCTTCCAAAGGCGTGGTAAAAGCCAGAAAAGCCGGGAAAGGCAAGACCGTGACGGTGACGGCGAAAGCCAAAGACGGAAGCGGCAAGAAGGCCAGCATCCGGATTCAGATTAAATAAGAAGAGAAAAAACATGCGAGGAGGGGAAGTTCCCCTCCTCAATTTATAAGACCAGCTGCTCGATGGCCCAGGCCACCCCGTCTTCTTCGTTGCTCTTCGTGATGAAATCCGCAAGCTTTTTCGTCTCTTCGTCGCCGTTTTCCATGACGACGGAGAGGCCGGCCTTTTTCAGCATATCCCAGTCGTTCCAGGAGTCGCCGCAGGCCATGATCTCTTCCTGACGGATTCCCAGAATTTTCCCAAGGGCCAGAAGGCCGTTTCCTTTTCCGGAGGACGCGGAGATCACTTCCAGGTTGAAGCTGGTGGCAAAGCTGGCGTCGATCCTCGGATCCTGTTTCAGAAGCGTCAGCATGTGATCCCGTTCTTTCGTATCTTCAAAAACCATATGAAGCTTTTCCACAGAAATCCGGTTTTCTTCCATATAAGAGATGAGATCCGGCCAGAAATTCCGGGTTTTGTGGATGTATTCCTTCACCGCGGGCGTCATGCCGGGGCCATCCAGAAAGCGGTAGGTATCCCGGTCCACGAAGCATTTTCCGTTATAGTAGGCTTCCCAGGCGGAGCCGGGACGTCCCGCCATAAGACGGATCAGCTCCAGGGCGGTTTTCCAGGGGATCAGGGATTCGTAGACCGTCTCCTTTTTCTCCAGATCCAGGATCCGGCTTCCGTTGGCGGTAAGGGCGTACCGGACGCCGGGAATCTCCAGAAACTGTTGGGGAAGGCCGGCCTGCGGCCGTCCCGTCGCCGGCAGGACGACGATCCCTCTGCGGATCGCTTCCGCCAGCACGTCCCTGGTATGCGGGGTGATTTCCTTCTTTTCATTAAATACGGTTCCGTCCAGATCGAGGCCGATCATCTTTATGGTTCTTTTTTTCATACGCGCTCCTCAGTTTCTCCTGCCGTTCGGTTTTTTTCAGTTTACCACACCTTTCTTCCGGAATCAATTTGTCCTGGATTCTCTGTTTAAAATGTTACCATCGGTTGACATATTATAAGAAAAAATGATATATTTATACATATATAACAGAAAGCACGCAGAGAAAGGGGTGAAGCGCATGGCTACGTTAAAGGATGTGGCACGGGAATCCGGACTGACGGTGGGGACGGTCTCCAGAGTGCTGAACAACAGAGGGTACATCAGCGAGAAGACGCGGCAGAAGGTGTACCGGGTGATGAAAGAGCTGAACTACCAGCCCAATGAGATGGCACGCTCCCTTTCCACGCAGCGGACGAACACCATCGGCGTGATCGTTCCCCACATTGTCCATCCTTATTTCGCGAAGATGATCGACAGCCTGGAGGAAGCGGCCTATGAGAATGAGTACAAGATTCTGCTGTTCAGCTCCAAGCGTAAGGATTATCTGGAAGAAAAATACATTGAGATGTGCTGGAGGAACCGGGTCTCCGGAGCGATTCTCTTCAGCGGTCTGGTTCATACAGAGGTCTTTAAGCGTCTGGACTTTCCGGTGATTACCATTGAGCGTTTTATTGACGAGGCCACCGCCGGAATTGTCTGCGACAATTACCAGGGAGGCGTCCTGGCCACCGAGCATCTGATTGAACGGGGCTGCCGGCATCTCCTTCACATCGGCGGCGTCAACCAGATGCAGATGCCCGGCGACAAGCGTAAAGTGGCTTTTGAGAAGGTATGCAGGGAACACGGGGTAAACTATCTTATTTTAGAGCCGGATGATGAATATTATACAGAGATGGATTATTATGCTATTATCCGCCCGGTTCTGGAGCAGCATCCGGAGATTGACGGCGTTTTCGCCAGTTCCGATCTGATCGCCGCTCAGGTGATTCAGATCTGCCGGGAGAAGGGGATCCGCGTTCCGGAGCAGATGAAGATCGTAGGATTTGACGACGTGAACATCGCTTCCCTCACCACGCCCCGCATCACTACTATCCGCCAGCCAGTGAAAGAGATGGCGGAAGCCGCCGTTTCCGCTCTGAACAGAGTTCTGGCGGGGGAGACCGTAGCCAAGGAGATGCGGTTTCCGGTTACTCTGGTGCGCCGGGAAAGTACCTGATGGTTTCTTTTGTGTTCTGTCCTGCCGGATGACTCCGGCAGGCTTTTCTTTTTTGTGATTTTTCAGTAAATTCTTTCTTTTTCTCCTCCGTTTCTGATTTCTCTTTTCGTTGTTTTTATGCAGAAGACTTTATATTTATTTTTATGTTAAACGGTGAATATATTTGAAAAATGTGATCGCGGATTCCACAATTCGACGGGGGATCCCGTTGTTAAAAATAACAAAAAAAAAACTTCAAACTTCGTTTATATGTACTGAAAATACAATTTTTGGCAGGAAAATATATGTTTACCGATTGACATATCTGTGCAGGTTGTGGTACGATACAGACACCTGATAAAAAGACCTAAAAGGAGGAAAAAAACATGAAGAAACGAGTTTCTATGGTTATGGCAGCTGCCATGGCAGCGACTCTGGCAGCCAGCGTGGCTACACCGGCGATGGCAGAGGGCGAGCCCCTGACCGTCTTCAACTCCAAGATGGAGATCCAGACGCAGTTCGAGGAGAAAGCCGCTGAGTACGCTGAGGAAAAGGGTATCACGATGGAGGTTTACTACTCCAACGACACCGTTGCGGCTCACATGGGTTCCAGATACGCGGCGGACGATCCCTATGTACTGTCCATGGTTGACGCGAAGGACATTTATTCCTTAGGACCGGAGCACGCCATCGACCTGAGCGATCAGGAGTGGGTTGCCAACACGCCG
>CALWMW010000126.1 GCA_944382085.1 uncultured Lachnospiraceae bacterium
TCCACAGGAACTGCCTGAATCTCCACATCCTTCCAGGCCCCGCCGCACTGGAAGCGCGCCGTATAAGTTCCCTCCGGAAGCGCTCCTTCCAGATAGAGGCCGTCATTTTCAAGAATATACCCGGTCAGCTCATTTCCATTGGAATCCGTATCATACAGAGATACCGTCTCTGTTCCTCCGTCCTCATAAGAAAGCACTGCCTGAACGCTGATCGTACTGCCAATTCCCGCCGGATAAACCGTATTAAAATTCCGGATCTCTGTAATGGCCTCAGGTCCCACAGTTTTCTTCACACATACCAGAAAAGTCCCGGTGTCTCCGGAATTCAACATGGCTGCTTTCAGGAAACACCGCTCTCCCTGCTCCAGATAGGCCTTGATGCCAAACTGTAATCCGCTGTAGTCATCGCTCTCCTGGATGAGTTCTCCCGCTTCATCATACAGCTGTCCTAAGGTGTCCGGCTCTTCCTCCCCAGCCGGCTCCGAGAAGAAATAATACTCTCCTGCCTCCGGCGCCGTGAAGGCAAACCACGCCGCTCCTCCCGGCTCCGCAATCACCGCCTCATACCTGACATCCGGCGCTTCTATCCCGGTCATCTCGCCCGGATCCGGCATTTCGCCCTCCGAATTCTGAATATTCGGCAGCTCGCTGTCCCCCGTTTCATTTCCGTCAGGAATCTGTCCGTTTCTTGAAGTTTCCTGCTCCTGCGCTTCCTGTACTACCTCTTTCGGAATCTCCTCCTCCGAAATCACCTCCTGATCCAGAATTTCCAGATCCAGGCCGCTTTCTTCGGAATTTGCCCCGGTCTGTTCACGGCTCCTGCTTTCTTCTGTTTCTCCGTCCCCGCTCTCCTGTGCCGGAATCTTGGCCGGCTCCTCCACGATCACATCCTGCCCTTCCTCCGCCGCCAGAGCAGAGATTGTATTTACCGGAACTGAAGTAATGGTCATGACTGCCGCCATAAAAGCTGCCGCTATTCTCTTTTTCATAACTCTCTTTCCTTTCCACACTTTTATTTATATTCTTTTTATTGATGCTCTTCTTTCGCCTTCTTCAGTCCTTCTCCCAGCGCCCCTTCAAATTCACCTGTCATATAATCCGTTTTACTGTAGTAGGGGTAATATATTTGAAGATAGAAGAGAAATCATAATATCCCTGTGAATCTATGTAGGAAGATACTTTCCTTCGATCGCTTTTGAACGGTTCAGCCGGGAGAGTTTTCCGCAGGCCTTCCCGCTTCCGTTTAGATAGTTCTCTTTTGTTCTTTCCCTTCATAACTCACATCTTTGAAAGGCTTTATCTCAGTTTTTCATAAAGCTCTGCCAGCTTGTCCGTCAGCTTGGGGATGCTTCCTTCCTTAAAGTAGCTTAGATAGAGCCTGTCCAATCTATAAATATTATACAGTATATAGATGGCCTTTGCAATTCTGTGTTATTCATTTTTAAACCATCCTTCAGCCGGGGAGGATGCTGTTCCTATCAGATGAATGGAAAAGATACATTTATCCATGAAATCAGAATACTTTTCTGTTCTTAATCCTTTCTATCCTCTTTGGAGAGACGGATAGAAACGCAGATCAGCCACTTCGGCAGCGCGGAATTGGTATGTGAAGCCGCCAGGCGCACAAAAAACGCCGGATTCCGGTTCCCGAAAGAACCCGAATCCGGCGATTCACGTTTTCGTATAAAAATTTGGAAGGAATTAAATACCGGCCAGTTTGAGAAGATCCGGAACCTTTGACTCCCATCCAAGGGCCATGATGTGAACGCCCTGGCAGTAAGGCCTGCACTCCTTGATAATCCTTGCGGCGATCTCTACGCCGGTGATGCCTGCCTTGGTCTTTTCCTTATCCTTCTTCAGCTCTTCAATCATCTCATCCGGTACATGGATACCGGCCACATTGTTGTTCATGAATTTTGCCATGCCGGCGGACTTGGGAATGATGATACCCACCTGAACCGGCTTGCCGAACTGTTTTGCCTTCTCCATGAATTTGATGAATTTCTCCGGCTCAAACACCGCCTGGGTCTGGAAATAATCCGCGCCCGCCATCACTTTTCTCTCCATCTTCGCCAGCTGCGCGTCAACCGAATCGCTGCAGGGAGACACAACCGCGCCCTTGGCAAATTTGGGCGGCTCGCCAACCAGAGGATTTCCGCCAAGATCTACGCCTTCCTCCAGCTTCTTCACCGTATGGATGAGGGAAACGGAATCCAGATCGAAGACCGGTTTCGCCTGGGGATGATCCCCCAGCTTCGTATGGTCTCCGGTAAGCAGAAGGAGGTTCTCAATTCCGAACATCGCGGCGCTAAGAAGATCCGACTGCAGCGCGATGCGGTTCCGGTCGCGGCAGGTCAGCTGATAGATGGGCGTCAGTCCCTCATCCTTCAGGGCCTTGCACATTGCCAGGGATCCCAGACGCATCACGGAGGACTGATTATCCGTTACGTTCACCGCGGTGATCCCGCTTAAATACGTCTTTGCCTCTTCCAGCAAATGCTCTACATGAAATCCTTTTGGCGGACCTACTTCCGCAGAAACAACAAATTCTCCACGTTCAAACAATTCCGTAATTTTCATTCTACCTTGCTCCTAACCATTCAAATTTTAACCGTTTTTCAGTTCGATACTTCGTCATCCGTCGCAAAATTACGCACCTGGGTGGGACATTTGAGCGCGTCCAGCCTTCCCAGCTGTTTCAGCCTTCTGTAAATGCGCTCCCATCCGCATTCCATCTCCGGATCCACCTCGCACATTCCGTTTTTGGAACCGCCGCACTGGCCGTTCACCAGGCTCTTGGAGCAGGCGGTAATGGGGCAGATCCCTCCGGTGAGGTTCAGATAACACTCGCCGCACTGATCGCACTTGTATTCCAGCGGCGTAACGCCCTGGAACCCCGGAAGGGGATACGTATCGCAGCAGGCGTATACTTTTTTGTCTTCCAGATACGCGGCGATCGTCTGCACTCCTACGCCGCAGGAGAACACCAGCACCGCGTCCGCGGCTTTGATTTCTTCCGCGTGGCTCTGGAGACGAAGCTTCATATTCTCCGGATTGCATATGTAGTCGGTGGTCAGAACTCCCGTCACGTTTCCTTTGGCTGCCAGCTCTTCCTGAAGCTTCGCCGCTTCTTTCTCCGGAAAATGAACTTCCTTGCAGCCCAGGCAGTTGAGGAGAAAGACTTTCTTGCCCTCAGCCAGGGAAGCAATGGTTTCCATGGGCTTTAATTCGGTAATCAACATATCACTTCATCCCCCTTACTGCATTTTTTCCGGCTTTAATCTTGGTAACCAGCGGAATCTTGGAGGAACAGATATACTCGCAGCATCTGCACTCGATGCAATCCATCACATTCCTTTCCTTCATGCCCTGCCAGTTCTCTTCATCCGCGAATTTCGCGAAATACAGGGGAGAAAGCTCCATGGGGCAGACATCCACGCAGCGTCCGCATTTAATACAGGGCTGCTCTGCCGTATGATCGGTATCCACGGCGATGATTCCGTTGGAGCCTTTCATAATCGGAACGTTCGTATCGGAAAGGACAAAGCCCATCATGGGTCCGCCGGCCTTGATGGTCACATCCTCTCCCGTGATGCCGCCGCAGTAGTCGATGAGATCCTTGGTATTGGTACCGATCTTCACGATATAATTGCCCGGTTTCTTCAGTCTCTCGCCGGTCACGGTCACAACGCGCTCGATCAGGGGCATGCCCTTTTGAATCGCGTCGGAAATGGCCTTTGTGGTACTGATGTTGCTGACCACGCATCCTACGTCCGCAGGCAGTCCGCCGCTGGGAACCTTCCGTCCCGTCACGCGCTTAATCAGCATTTTCTCAGCGCCCTGGGGATATTTTGTCTTCGCCTCCACGACCTCGATGCCTGCGAGGCCTTCCGTCTTTTCTTTCATAAGCTGGATGGCGTCCGGCTTGTTGTCCTCAATGACAATCACGCCCTTCTCGGCGCCCACCGCCTTCATAATGGCTTTCAGGCCGTAAATCACGTCGTCCGCGAACTCCAGAAGCACTCTGTGGTCTGCGGTAAGGAGCGGCTCGCATTCGCAGCCGTTCAGCAGAATGGTATCCACCGGCTTCGCGGGCTTGAGTTTCACGGAGGTGGGGAACCCGGCTCCGCCCATTCCTACGATGCCGGCTTCTTTGACGATATCCACAATCTCGTCCGGCGTCAGGCTGTCCAGATCCTTGTGAGGCTTCACCGATTCGTGAAGGGTATTCTTCCCGTCTGAGCGGATCACAACTGAAAGACATTCCCCTCTGGTAGCGTGTCCGTGATTCTCGATGGCGATTACCGTACCGCTGACGCTGGAATGGATGGGGCTGCTGATAAAGGCCGCCGCCTCGCCGATCTTCTGTCCTACCTTAACGGTATCGCCCACCTGCACCACAGGATTGGCGGGAGCGCCCGCATGCATGGAAAGGGGAATCACCACAACTTCCGGATCCGGGAACCGTTCCAGAGGAAGATGCTCCGTGAACTCTTTGCGTTCCGTAGGATGCACGCCGCCGTAATAGCCCTCCAGACGGTTCGCCCGGACAGATTTCACATAGTCATTTACAAATTTATAATTTACCTTGGAGTAATCTCTTACCTG
>CALWMW010000127.1 GCA_944382085.1 uncultured Lachnospiraceae bacterium
AGAAGGTTACGCCCTTTTTTTTTTTTTTTTTCTGCAGAAGGGGGCTGACCTCCCGGTCCTTGGGCCCCAGCACCTTGTCCAGCATTTCAATCACGGTCACTTCCGAGCCTATTTCCCGGAAGTAGGCCGCCATCTCAAGGCCGATCACGCCGCCGCCCACGATCACCAGCTTTCCGGGCACTTCCTTCAGATCCAGAATCTCATTGCTGGTCAGGATCTCCCCTGAAGCCAGTCCCTCCTTCACGCCTTCTATGGGCGGGACGGAAGGCACGGAGCCTGTGGCAAGGATGAGGTTCCGGCCTGCATAAGTCTCCTCTCCTGCCGTCACCAGAAGCTTTCCGTCCTTTCTTGAAAGCCTTGCCTCTCCTTCTGCCACCTGAACCTTGCACCGCCGCAGGCTGGAGGCCACGCCCTGTACCAAAGTCTTTACGACCTCATTCTTTTTCTCCACAGCCGCTGCATGGTCGAAGAACACCGGACCGGCGGACACGCCGAAGGGTTCCCCTGCCCCGCTGGCATAATGGTACATCTTGGCGGCATACAAAAGGGCTTTCGTGGGAATGCAGCCCACATTCAGGCAGGTACCCCCAAGCTTTGCCTTTTCCACAAGGAGTACGCTCAAGCCATGGCGCGCCGCGTATTCTGCGCTGTTGTATCCGGCGGGGCCGCCGCCGATGACGATGACATCAAATTCCTTCACGCTTTTTTCCTCCTTTTTTACGGTCACTCATCCAGCCATTCTTCGATGGTTTCCAGGTTCTCACAGAGCTTTTTTAAGAACCGCGCCCCAGGGCCTCCGTCCACGTAACGGTGGTCGATGGTCAGGGACAGGGAGCAGGCAGGATAGCACAAAAATCCTTCCTGTGTTTTCTTTACCGCGTAATCAATGGCTCCCACGCCCAGGATGCCCACCTGGGGCGGGTTCAGCACCGGCGTAAAGCTGCGGACGCCGTAAGAGCCCAGATTTGTCACGGTAAAGGTGGCGTCTTTTAGCTTGTCCGGGGAAATGTTTCCCTGCCTGCACTCTGCGGCCAGGCTTTTGAGTTCATCCGAAATTTCTTTCAGGCTCTTCGTATCCGCGGCCGGAATCGTCGGCACCATCAAACCGCGCTCGGTATCGACCGCCACGCCCAGATTCACATCCGCGAACTCCGCCGCTTCCTCATCGCTTATCATCCAGGCGTTCATATAGGAAAAGTCCTTCAGCGTCCTGGAGACGCCATACAGAATCAGGTCTCCGATCGTCACGCCCTTCCTCTCTCCTTGTTCCTGCTTAAACTTCGCCCGGAGTGCCTGGATCCCGGAAGCGTTAAAGACAGCGTTTAAGGTAAGCTGGGCCGTAGACTGCAGGGAATGGAGCATATTCTGGGCGATCACCCGGCGGATCTTCGGAAGCTTCACGATCCGTTTCTCCCCGAAGCTTTCCTGAATCTCCGGCTTTCGTCCTTTTGCCATGAAGCGTAAGATATCTTCCTCCAGGATCCGGTTCTCTGCCCCGGATGACAGGATTGCCTGAAATTCTGTAATCCCGTTCTGCTCCGCCAGCCTGCGCGCCCTGGGAGAGACCCCTTTCTTTTCCTGGGCCAGGCCTGCGCCGGACAGGCCGCTCGTCCCCGTACCTGGAGCCGCGCCCTGCTGCCCTGCCTGACCAGACGGCTGCGCGCCCGGCGCCCCTTCTCCAGGCAGGTTTTCCTGCAAAGCAGTTTCTTTTTCCGGCTGTGCCGTCTGCTCAGGCTCCGGGACCGCCTCCCCCGGCTCCCCAATCACGCAGACCGGGGCGAGTACCGGGACGACCGAATAATCCCCGTAATACTTCTTCAATACCGTTCCAGCAAACTCAGAATCCACATCCATCGTGGATTTGTCCGTCTCAATACAGAACAGTTTATCGCCTGCCGCTACCTGATCCCCTTCCTGCACATACCACTGGGACAGAAGGCTGGTGTCTTCATTTAGGGACAGCCTTGGCATGATCACACTATCTGCCATTTTATCACTCCTTTACGTTTAATTTTATTTTCCTTCTAATCGAAACCATATTTCTTCTTTCATACCTTGATTATAGTTTTGAAATATTTCAAAGTCAATTTTCGTGTATTTTCTTTTAGTTTTGTTTTGATATTTCATCCTTGATTTATCTGGATGCTGTGGTATACTTTCTGTATAGGGCTGCATTTGTCCCGTACGTTTTTGAAAGGGGAACATGGAATATGGTATTCGCAAATGAACGGCATGAACAGATTCTGAAGCTTCTGGAGGAAAAGAAAAAAATGTCTGTGGCTGAGCTAAGCGGCATTTTGGGGGTCTCCGAGGTCACTGTGCGCAAGGATCTGGAAGCCCTGGAGCGGCAGAAAAGCCTCACCCGCACCTTTGGCGGCGCCCTCTTCCTGGAGCCTCCCAAGCCTGCCAGCTCCTGCTCGATTCCCCCGGAATCCCTGGACGACTACGGGCGCAAGCAGGCCATCGGGGCGCTGGCAGCCGCCCTGGTGGGAGATGAGGACTTCATTTTTCTCGGCCCTGGCTATACCTGCCTTGAGGTGGCCAAGAACCTGAAATCCAAGAACCGCCTGGCCATCACGACCATGAATGTCTCCGCCTGCATCGAACTGGCTGACACGCCGGAATTCAACGTGATGCTGGCCCCCGGCAGCTTTACAAAAAGAAACGGAACCTATTACGTGACAGGTTCCGTACTCATCGACTACTTTTCAGATTCTTATTTTGATAAAATTTTTCTCACCATGGACGGCATCTCCCTGACGAGGGGCTTCTCTGTGCTGGACGATATCACGGCCCGGATCTTCCATGTACTCCTGAAGCACACCAGCCAGGTCATCGTCTGCGCCGCCAGCGGGAAATTCGGCAAAAGCGCCATGGCGCCCTTAGGCCCTCTTTCCATCGCGGACATCATCGTGACAGACCGCCCGGTACCCGAGGAATACCGGCGCCGCCTGGAGGAAGAGGGAGTGCGGATTCTCTGGCCAGAGTAATCCGCATTCCTGGAAACATTTCTTCCGGCCTAATCTTCCAGCCCCGGCATCACGCCAAGCCTTACGGAAGGTTTGGTCTTCCCATGGAAATCGCTTCCTGCCGTCTTCTGAAGGCCCAGTCCGTCCGCGATCTTGCTATAGTACTCTACCTGCTCCAGGCTGTGGTAACTGCTGTACACCTCCAGGCCCGCCACGCCCTGTTCCTTCATGTACCGGATTAATTCCGGACGTTTTCCGATGTTCTGTCCTGGGTTCGCGACCACCGTGCCGCCTCCCGCCTTCTCCAGAAGCCTCTGCATCTCCTCAAAGGGACTGTATTCCACGGCTGCATAGGCAGGCTTTCCCGGCGAACACACATCCCAGTAAAAATTTACAAAAGGATTGTC
>CALWMW010000128.1 GCA_944382085.1 uncultured Lachnospiraceae bacterium
ATCTCTCTCTGCGTCTGCTCCTTCTGCCCCGAAAGGCCGTAGCGGCTGCAGATCACCTGCCATTCTCTTCCGGTCAGCGCCCCCGGCAGGCACTTTTTCAGCCTGGCGATCCTTTTTTCTGTTTCCAGCTGCTCCAGGATATCCACCGGTTCGCTCTCCAGCACATCCATCAGGCGCAGCTCCCTGCCTTCCTGATCGGTTCCGATTTTCTCATACATGGACACCTCCCTGGAAAGCTTCTTCCTGGCCCGCAGCATCATAAGCAGCTCGTTTTCTATGCATCTGGCCGCATAGGTGGCCAGCCGGCTGTTTTTACCGCTGTCAAAGGTAGACACCGCCTTGATCAGCCCGATAATTCCAATGGAAATCAAATCATCATTCTCATACTCCTGAGACTGATATTTTTTCGCCACATGGGCAACCAGCCTTAGATTGTGCTCAATCAGAACGTTTCTGGCTGCCATGTCTCCCTCCTTATATCTGGCAAGATACTCTTTTTCTTCTTCAGGAGAAAGAGGCTTCTTAAATGTTTGCAAAAAGCACCTCTAAGCGGTTTTATGTTATAGTATGCCTTTCGCCGCCCAAAAGTGCTTTTCCTCCTTTTTTCGGTCTTCTTCTAAAGGGCGTCCGCCTCCCTGCGCCTGAGGATATCGTATGGCTCCGCTTTGCCCTGAAGCCCTACCAGAAGCTGTTGCCTGGCATGGGGCGCGCTGTCCATCTCGTTTCCCTCCAGATCCCGGATGCGCTCCACCGTTACGGGGATGTTTCTCCCGTCCGGCTTCATGATTTCAATGGTCTCGCCCACCGAAAATTTATTCTTTTGTTCCAGCGCGTACAGGCCCTGCTCCGTCTTTGTCCCGACGATCCCAAGATACGTATAGCCTTTTACGTAAGCGCTCCCGTCGTAAAGCTGTCCCGTTTCATCCGGCCGCCCGAAGAAAAATCCGGTCCCGTACGGGCGGAAGGTACAGCTGGCCACCTGGGACAGATACCAGTCCCTGTTCTTCTCATAGAGGGCGGGATCCTTCTGGTAATCGTCAATGGCCCTGCGGTACGTTCTGGCGACAGAGGCCACATAGAGAGCGGTTTTCATTCTCCCCTCAATCTTCAGGCTGTCAATCCCCGCTTCCAGAAGCTCCGGGATGTGTCCGATCATACAAAGGTCCCTGGAGCTGAACAGATAGGTCCCCCGCTCATTTTCTTCCACCGGAAAGTATTCTCCCGGCCTGGTCTCCTCCATCACCGCGTATTTCCAGCGGCAGGGATGGGTGCAGGCTCCCTGGTTGGCGTCCCGGCCGGTAAAGTAATTGCTCAGCAGGCACCTTCCGGAATACGAGATACACATGGCTCCATGGACAAACGCTTCGATCTCCATGTCAGGCGGAATGTTCGCCCTCAGTTCTTTCAGTTCCTCCAGCGTCAGCTCCCTGGCCGCCACCACGCGTTTTGCCCCCAGTTCATGCCAGAACCGGTACGTCTCATAATTCGTATTGTTGGCCTGGGTGCTGATGTGGCGTTCAATCTCAGGACAGATCCTACAGGCAATCCGGTACACGCCGGGATCCGCCAGAATCAAAGCGTCCGGCCCAATTTCTTTCAGTTCCCGGAAATACGCCTCAATTCCCGGAAGATCCCGGTTGTGCGCCAGGATATTGGCGGTCACATACACTTTGACGCCGGCCTGGTGAGCAAAGCGGATTCCTTCCCGCATCTCCTCCAGGGTAAAATTCTTGGCCTTGGCCCTGAGACCAAAGGCTTCGCCGCCGATGTACACAGCGTCCGCTCCATAAATCACAGCGGTTTTTAAAACCTCCAGGCTGCTGGCCGGTATGAGTAGTTCCGGATGTCTCATTGCCCTTTCCCCCTGCTGATCTCAATCTTGTCTTTGGTCTTTACCGTCAGAGCCGCCCCGTCTCCCACCGGCAGCACGGCGGTGGTCAGCCCTTCCGTATGCTTCAGTACATACAGATACTCCCGCATCCGTTTGTAAATGGTCCGGTTTCTCCGTTCCACCGCGTAGTGGGATTCGATCAGTTCGCCTTCCTGAAGCACATTGTCAGACACAAGAAGCCCTCCGGTTTTTAAAAGCCGCAGGGCATCCTTCAGGAAATGGATATACTGGCCTTTCGCCGCATCCATAAAAATAAAATCAAAAGAATCCTCCATGGCCGGAAGCAGTTCCCCCGCGTCTCCGGCAAGAAGGGTAATCCGTTCCTCCATCCCGGCCCTGGCAAACTGTTTCCTGGCCTCCTGAATCCTTTTTTCATAATTTTCAATCGTAACAATCCGGCAGTCGGGATCCGTGACGGAAGCCATAAGAAGCGCGGAAAAGCCTACCGCCGTTCCCACCTCCAGGATCCGCTTTGGTTTTGAAGCGGCAAGAAGAACTTTGAGCAGACTCTGCATCCCCGGCCGGATCACCGGGATCCGGTTTTCCCTGGCGTAAGCCTCCAGCTCGTCCAGAAAAGCGCCGTTTCCCATATTCAGAGATTCCAGATAAACCTCCATGCGTTTTTCAATAATCATTCCCATCTGCCCCTTAAAAAGAAAGCTGTTCCGCGATCTCTTTTGTATCCAGATCCACCGCCATCGTAAGCTCGTTGGTGATCTGCTGCAGCATCCGGCATACGGCCAGCTCCGCTTTCAGGAATTCGTCCGCCAGAGGATTCTTCCGAAACTCCCGGAATTCTTTCCAGATACTGTTCAGATCCCGGTAAAGCTCTTCGGAAGGAGCCGTATTCTGCAGTTCAAAATTCTTCACGCGCATCTCGTTCATCTTTTCACGAAGCTTGGGATCCTGGCGAAGTTCCTCCCGAAGCTTGCAGAAATCCTGATATTCCTGGCTCTCCTGAATCGCCTGCACCAGCTGTTTCGTGTATTTTTCCACTTCGTTCATACGCGTCTACCCCTATTCCACTTCCATGATAATGGGAAGAATCATGGGCCGGCGCTTCGTCCGCTTCCAGAGGAAATCTCCCAGAGAATCCCGGATCATATTCTTCATCTTGCTCCAGTCCGTAATTCTGTGCTTCATGCAGTACTGCATGGTATCCTCCACCACATCCCTGGCCTCTTCCATCAGGTCTTCCGCTTCCCGTACGTAGACGAAGCCCCTGGAAACGATGTCCGGGCCGGAGAGAATGTGATTCGTATATTTTTCCAGAGTCAGGACGGCGATCATGATTCCGTCCTCCGCCAGATGCTGACGGTCGCGGAGCACGATGTTGCCTACGTCTCCCACTCCAAGTCCGTCCACCAGAAGCGCTCCGGTCTGCACATGTCCCGTTACCTGAGCCGATTCACGGTCCAGCTCCAGAACGTCGCCCGTCTTGAGGATAAAGATATGGTCGCTGTCAAATCCCAGATCCCTGGCGATTCCTGCCTGGCTCTTGAGATGGCGGTATTCTCCATGAACCGGGATGGCGTATTTCGGCTTCACCAGGGTATAGAGAAGTTTGATTTCCTCCTGACAGGCATGGCCGGACACGTGAGCGTCCTGGAAAATCACGTCCGCGCCCTTCATGGAGAGCTCGTTGATCACCTTGGAGACCGCCTTCTCGTTTCCGGGGATGGGATTCGAACTGAAAATCACCGTGTCGCCCGGTTTGATAATCACTTTCTTGTGCATGTTAAACGCGATTCTGGAAAGCGCGGCCATGGATTCTCCCTGGCTTCCCGTGGTGATCAGCACCACCTGGTCGTCCGGATAGTTTTTCATCTGCTCCAGATCGATCAGCGTATTCTCCGGGATGTTCAGATATCCAAGTTCGGACGCCGTGGAGATGATATTGACCATGCTCCGGCCTTCCACCACAACCTTCCTTCCGTATTTGTACGCGGAATTGATGATCTGGCGCACCCGGTCGACGTTGGAAGCGAACGTGGCGATAATGATTCTGGTATTCTTATGCTCGGAAAAGATATTGTCAAAAGTGCGTCCCACCGTGCGCTCCGAAGCGGTAAAGCCGGGGCGCTCCGCGTTGGTGCTGTCGCACATCAGGGCAAGCACGCCCTTCTTCCCGATCTCGGCGAATCTCTGGAGATCAATGGCGTCTCCGAACACCGGCGTGTAATCTACTTTGAAGTCTCCCGTGTGAACCACAATGCCCGCAGGAGAGTAGATCGCCAGGGCTACCGCGTCCACAATGCTGTGGTTGGTCTTGATAAACTCGATCCGGACTTCGCCCAGGCTGATGGACTGTCCCGGTCTCACGACCTTGCGCTTTGTGGAGCGGGTCAGCCCATGCTCCGTAAGCTTCCGTTCAATGAGTCCCATCGTCAGCTTCGTCGCGTAAAGCGGAACGTTCAGTTCCTTCAGCACATAGGGCAGCGCGCCGATGTGATCCTCATGTCCATGCGTAAATACGAATCCCTTTACTTTCTCAATGTTGTCTTTCAGGTAGGTAACGTCCGGAATCACCAGGTCAATTCCCAGCATGTCGTTCTCCGGGAAGGCAAGTCCGCAGTCTACCACAATGATGCTGTCGTTGTATTCAAACGCAGTGATATTCATTCCAATCAGGCCCAGTCCGCCGATGGGAATAATTTTTAATTTCATATTTGATTTTTCTTTTTTCAATCTGCACCTCCGTTAAATGAAAAACAGGTTAATCGCTGCTCTATATCTCAGAGCTCAATCTCCACGTCCTCTAAGAGCTCTGTAAAGATCCTGGATACGGCTTCCAGCTCCTGCTCGTCCTCCACGAACTCATATTTTGCTTCCGCCTCTCCGTCCGCAGAGAGATCCTTTAAAATGTAGGCTTCCGCCTCATCCTCCTCGGATTCGGTCACCAGAAGGTAGGATACGCCGCCGATTCTGGTTTCTTCCAACACAAAGAACCCGACCGCCTCTGTCTCGCCGTCCGGGCAAAAAAATATTTTATTCATCTTCTTTCCTCACTAAACTGTCCAGATAATTCTGCAGGATAAACACGGCTGCCAGCTTATCCACATACGCTTTCCGCTCTTCCCGGCGAACGCCGCTCTCCATGAGCACCCGGTTCGCCGTCACTGTCGTCAGCCTCTCATCCCATAGAAGAACCGGAAGGCCGGTCCGCCTCTTTAGCGTCTCCCCAAAAGCCAGCGTCTTCTCTCCCCGTTCTCCTACCGTATTGTTCATGTTCTTAGGAAAACCAAGTACGATAGAGTCCACCTGATATTCCTGTATCAGCGCTTCGATCCGGGCCAGAGTCCGGCGCAGCTTATTCTCCTGCTCCCTTGGGATGGTCTCCACTCCCTGAGCGGTAATCCCCAGAGGATCGCTGACTGCCACGCCTACGGTCTTGGAACCGAAATCAAGCCCCAGTATTCTCCCCACCTGGCCTACTGCTCCCAGGACTTGTTCTTGATATATGCTCTCAAAAGCTCTTCTACCAGCTCATCACGCTCTACCTTCATGATCATGCTGCGAGCATTCTTATGGCTCGTAATATAGGTGGGATCCCCGGACATAATGTAGCCGACGATCTGATTAACCGGGTTGTATCCCTTCTCTTCCATCGCGTTATAGACAAGGTCAAGCACCATCTTCACCCGCTTCTCCGGGTCCGTGCTCACCTTAAAGTACTGTGTGTTGTTAATTTCCGCCATTTTTTCACGCCCTTATCTCAACTTTGGTTCTATTCTAATATAGTTTTCAAAATATTTCAATGATTTTCTAAAAGGTAAAGGTGAGCTCCCATCTCCCGTCCCAGGATTCCTTCCAGACACTGGTTGGTATAATCCCGGTTCGCGGGAAGCGCCGCTTTGATATATTCTCTGGTGTATCCCGTATAGTATTCTTTCCCTTCCAGCGTAATCTTTTCCTCAAACAGCACCTGCGTCTCTCTCCCCAGATGCTTCTCTTCAAACCGTCTCCGGTTTTCCTCTCCCAGTTCGATCAGAAGGGCGCTTCTTTCATTTTTAACCGTCTCCGGCACCTGATCCGGCATCGCGTCCGCTCTGGTTCCCTTCCGCCTGGAATATTTAAAGATATGGGTCTCGTACAGGGCGAGCTCTTTCAGGAAAGCATACGTCTGTTCAAATTCTTCCCGCGTCTCTCCGGGAAAGCCTACGATCACATCGGTCGTAAGCGCCGGCTCGTAAAAGGTCTCCCGCAGAAGCTGGCACTTCTCCCGGTATTCTCCGGCGGTATAATGCCGGTTCATCCGTTTCAGGGTAGCGTCGCATCCGCTCTGGAGGGAAAGATGAAAATGAGGGCAGAGCTTGGGAAGCTGTCCCATGGCCGCCGCGAATTCTTCTGTGAGAATCCCAGGTTCCAGAGAGCCCAGGCGGATCCGTTCCACCCCCGGAATCTCGTGTACCCTGCAGATCAGCTCCTGCAGCGTCGTCCCCTGATCCTTTCCATAGGAACTCAGATGGATCCCCGTAAGGACGATCTCCCGGCACCCCCGTTCTGTGAGCGCTCTCACCTCCTGGCACACCTCCTCCGGCCGCCGGCTGCGGATTCGCCCTCTGGCGTAGGGAATGATGCAGTAGCTGCAGAACTGGTTGCATCCGTCCTGCACCTTGAGGCTGGCTCTGGTATGCTCGCTGGTTTTCGTCACCCACAGCTCCTCACAGGCCGCTTCTTTCTCAATCTCCGTGATCCTGGAGTAAACGCCCTGCGCTTCTCCCGCCGTCTGATACAGCTCCAGAGCTTCCACCAGCTCCCCTTTCCGGTTGTTGCCCAGCACGATATCCACGCAGGGATCTTCCTCTACCGCTTCTCTGGAGATCTGGCTGTAGCAGCCCGCGGCCACCACCACGGCTTTGGGATTCATTTTTTTCGCTTTGTGCAGCATCTGTCTGGATTTCCGGTCCGCGATATTCGTCACAGTGCACGTATTAATCACGTACACGTCCGCTCCGGGGGCAAAAGGTACAATTTCGTAGCCCGCTTCCTCCAGAAGCTGGCGCATGGCTTCCATTTCATATGCATTTACTTTACATCCCAGGTTATGAAGAGCCGCTTTTTTGTTCATTTTTAACCTCCATGTTTCGGCATTTTAACGAATTCTGCGAATTATCTTCGGCTGTTTTATTCTTGACTTTTAATCATACACCCGGTAATATGAGTATGAAACAAAAATAAAATCTATTGGGAGGATATCAACCATGAAAACAGTACAGATTTCTTTGAACTCCATTGATAAAGTAAAATCTTTTGTAAATGAGATCACGAAGTTCAACAATGATTTCGATCTCGTTTCCGGAAGATACGTAATTGATGCGAAGTCCATTATGGGTATCTTCAGCCTGGATCTTTCCAAACCCATCCAGCTGAACATCCATGCGGAAGACAACATTGACGAGATTATGGAAGTGCTGAAGGCTTACATCTGCTAAGACTTCCGTGTAATAAAAAATCCGCGAAAAAACAGGCCATGCAGGCTTTGCCTGCCGTGGGCTGTTTTTTTCTTTCCCGGAAAACCGCCGGGATCCCGCCGCCGGCGGGAATCCTCCTATTCCACCCAGATTTTTTCTGTGGTGCGGATGGCGGTCTCCACTAAGTTTTCAATGTTTTCTTCCAGCTTCTTTTCGGACCGCCGGATCGCGTTGATGTTGGGCTTGGTCACCGGATGCTTGGCCACGAAAATCGTGCAGCAGTCCTCGTAGGGAAGGATGGAGGTCTCATAGGTGCCGATCTGCAGCGCCACGTCTACAATCTCCTGCTTATCCTCTCCGATCAGAGGCCGGAAGACCGGAATCGTGCAGACCTCATTGGTGGCCGCCAGGCTCTGCATCGTCTGGCTTGCTACCTGTCCGATGCTTTCCCCGGTAATCAGCGCCAGAGAATTCGTCTCCCCGGCAAAATGCTCCGCAATCTTCATCATATAGCGGCGCATGATAATGGTAAGCTCGTCGTGGGGACATTTGTCGTAAATATAGAGCTGAATGTCCGTAAAATTCACCACGTGAAGCATAATCGGGCCCGCGTACCGGGACAGAATCCTGGCCAGGTCCACTACTTTTTCTTTCGCCCGCTCACTGGTATAGGGCGGCGCGTGGAAATAAACCGCGTCCAGCTTCACGCCTCTTTTGCAGATTTTGTATCCTGCTACGGGACTGTCGATTCCTCCGGAGAGCAGAAGCATCGCTTTTCCGTTGGTGCCTACCGGCATCCCTCCCGGTCCCGGAATAATCTTCGAATAAAGATAGATTTTCTCCCGGATCTCCACATGGAGAAGGATTTCCGGATCGTGGACATCCACCTTCAGGGTGGGGAAGGCCTCCAGAATCCTGGAACCCAGGAAGCTGTTTACTTCCATGGACTCCACCGGATAGCTCTTTTTCGCCCGGCGCGTCACCACTTTGAACGTCTGCGCTTTTATGTCGTAAACGTTCTCCAGGAAATCGATCACTTCGTTTCCCAGTTCCTCCAGCCCGCGGTCCTCGACTTTCATTACCGGGCAGATGCCCACTATGCCGAAAACCCGTCTCAGGCATTCTACCGTCTCCTCAAAGTCATAAGGTTCCAGACAGTCCACATAGATTCTGCCCTGCTCCTTATACACCTGAAAAGAACCTTCCGCCTTCTTCAGCGCGTGACGGATCTGTTTTACCAGCGCGTCCTCAAAAAGATGACGGTTCTTCCCTTTGATTCCGATCTCTCCATACTTAATTAAAAACGTTTTGAACATAGTATTTCCTCTCATCTGCGCCGATACCTCCTCAGCACCGGCAGAAGCTCCGCCAGATTTTTCAGGCAGTAATCAATCTCTTCCTCCGTCGTGAAACGGCTGAAACTGAACCGCAGGGTGGATTCCAGAAGCTCTCCCTTTAAATGAAGCTCCTGGAGAACGGAACTCACCGGAAGCTTTTTGTTGGAAGAGCAGGCGGAACCGGAAGATACGTAAATCTTCCGCTCCTCCAGCGCGTGAAGAAGCACTTCGCTTCTCACCCCCGGAAAAGCCGCGCTGACAATATGGGGCGCGCCCTCCTCTCCTTCCTTGGAAATCACAAAGACATCCGGAAGCTTCCTAAGTCCCTGTATCATCTGTTCCTTTCTTGCGAACAGACGCGCCCGCGTCTCCTCCAGATCCTGATAAGCGAGGGCGGCCGCCACGCCGAGTCCTGCCGCTCCCGGTACGTTGTCCGTGCCGGAGCGCATTCCTCTCTGTTGTCCGCCTCCCAAAATCAGAGGACGAAGCTTCGCCTTCTCGTTCACATAAAGGAATCCGATGCCCTTGGGCCCATGGATCTTGTGGCCGCTTACGGACAAAAGATCAATTCCCATCCGTTTCGGAAGGATCCGCATTTTCCCATAGGCCTGTATGGCGTCCACATGGAACAGCAGGGAAGGATTCTTCTCCTTCGCCAGGCGGCTGATCTCTTCCACCGGCTCCAGAGCGCCCACTTCGTTGTTTACCATCATAATGGAAACCAGAATCGTATCCTGGTCTACCGCCTCCGCCGCCTGTCTGGGATCCACCTGTCCGTACCGGTCCACGGGAAGATACGTTACCCGGAATCCCTGCTCTTCCAGAAACTGCAGAGGCATCAGCACCGCCGCGTGTTCCACGGCAGTGGTTACGATGTGCCGTCCCGCCCGGCGGTTTGCCAGAGCGCTGCCGATCAGCGCCCAGTTGTTGGATTCGGTTCCCCCGGAGGTAAAGAAGATTTCCTTTTCCTTTACTTTCAGAGTCGCCGCAATCTTCTCCCGCGCTTCCCGGAGATAATGCTCCGCGTCCACGCCCTTCTGGTGGCGCGAGGAAGGATTCCCGTAGTCCTCCATCATGGTTTTTACTACTATGTCACGCACCTGCTCCAGGCAGGGTGTCGTGGCGGAATTGTCCAGATATGCCTCCATCGTTTCCTCCGTATTCCCTGTGCCGTTCTTCTCTGCGCTGTTATTCTACAGGAAATCCTTTTGAAATGCAAGTCCCGTCCTTTCCTTCCATTTGAAACATCAGGACCGATAAGAGCGCCATCCCGGCGGTCTCTGTGCGCAGGATCCGTCTTCCCAGCGTTATGGGGACAAACCCGTACCGGGACGCCATCGCGATCTCCTCTTCCTCGAAGCCTCCCTCCGGTCCGATAAAGACCGCCACAGACTCGCCCGGACAGATGGAATCCAGAACTCTTCTTGTCTCTTCCATCCCTTCCGCGCGTTCATACGGAATAAGCTTCCGGTCATATTCCGCTCCCAGAGCCGCCGCCTCCTGAAAGCTCATCACCGGCCTCACCTGGGGAATCCGCGTGCGCCCCGACTGCTTGGCCGCGCTCTCGGCAATGGCGTTCCATCGTTTTCCCTTCGCCTGGGCTTTTTTCTCATCCAGCTTTACCACCGCCCGTCTGGAAGCGACCGGCACAATTTCACAGGCTCCCAGCTCCACTGCCTTCTGGATGATGAACTCCATCTTGTCGCCTTTGGGAAGTCCCTGAAAAAGCGCAATGCGGACGGGAAGCTCCGTATCCGCTTCCTGCGCCCACATAATCTCTGCTGTTACCTGTTCTTCTCCTATTGTGTCAATCCTGCACCGGTATTTCCGGTCTTCTTTCCCGCGGCTTCCCACGGTAATCTCCTCCCCCGGCTTCATGCGCAGGACATTGCGGATATGGTTGACGTCTCCGCCCCGGATTTGGATCTCTTTTTCTCCGATCTGCTCCGGTTCCACAAAAAAATGATACATCGTTTACCTCTTTCTGGCTGTCACGGAAACCCAGTCGTTCTGCCGGGTTACCTCTACCAGCTCCAGCCCCGCCTCTTCTACCGCTTTTCGGATGATTCCTTCTTTTTCCTCCAGGATGCCTGAGGTAATGTAGAGTCCTCCTGGTTTCAGATGCTCCTTTACAACCGGGGTCAGAGGAACCAGCACTTCCGTGAGGATATTCGCCGTCACAAGGTCGTAGGCTTCGTACCCTGCTTTTTCTCTGAGGGATTCGTCGTCAATGAGGTTCCCGATGTAAACCTCCATCGCCTCTTTCGGTATCTCATTGGCCTCCAGGTTTTCCAGCACCGCGGAAAGGGCGCAGGGATCCAGATCCGTTCCCACCGCTTTCCCGGCTCCCATTTTCAGAGCCGCGATGGAGAGAATCCCGCTTCCGGTTCCTACGTCCAGAAGCGTCATGCCCGGTTTTACATATTTCTTCAGCTGACGCAGGCACAGCTGGGTCGTCTCATGCATTCCGGTACCAAAGGCCGTGCCCGGATCGATGTGAAGGATGTTTTTGTCTTTGTCCTCCTCCTTCACTTCCTCCCAGGAGGGAATGATCAGAATGTCGTCTACGTAGAACTGGTGGAAGTACTCCTTCCAGTTGTTGATCCAGTCTTTCTCCTCTGTCTGGGACTGTACAATCGTGCCCTCTCCGATCTCCATGAAACCGCGCAGGGTCTCCAGTTCTTCCCGGACCCGTCCAAGAACCGCTTCCTGATCCGCGTCCTCCTCCAGATAAAAGCTCAGATAGGCAATCCCGTCGTCCTCCGGGCCTTCCGGCAGGATATCGACAAACATCTGACGCTTATCCGATTCCGTAAGCGGCACTTTGTCTTCAATCTCAACGCCTTCTATCCCGGCGTCCGCAAGGGCGGAGATCACCATATCCTCCGCTTCCGATAAGGTCTTTAATGTAAATTTATTCCAACGCATATTCAATCCTCAAACGTTTCCTTCAGCTTATCCATAAACCCTTTTTTCTTGGGCTTCTCCGCCTTTTTGTCTCCTTTGTCCCCGTTTTGGCCAAGACTGTTGCCGGTCTGCAGATCGAACTCCCTGAGCGCCTGCTTCGCCGCCTCGTTCATCTTTGTGGGAACCTGAATGACCAGGGTGACGTAGTGGTCTCCTCTGAGATTCTTATTTCTCAGAGACGGAACCCCTTTGCCTTTAAACCGCACCTTGGTATCGGTCTGGGTTCCCGGTTTTACGGTATAGAGAATATCTCCGTCCACCGTGGCAATGCGGATCTCTCCGCCAAGGGCCGCCTGGGCGAAGGTCATGGGAACGGTAGAATAGATGTTCATATCCTGGCGCTGGAAAACCGGATGCCTTGCCACAATCACTTCCACCAGAAGATCTCCTCTGGGGCCGCCGTTGGTTCCCGGCTCTCCTTTCTCCCGGATGCGGATGCTCTGTCCATTGTCAATTCCGGCTGGAATGGTCACTTTGATCTTCTTCCGGCTGGATACGTAGCCGCTTCCGGAGCAGCCGGGACATTTTTCTTTTACGATCTTACCGGTTCCATGACAGTCCGGACAGGTCTGAACGTTCTGCATGGTCCCGAAAAGAGACTGCTGGGTATAGACAATCTGGCCTTTTCCGCCGCACTTGGGACAGGTCTCCGGAGTCGTCCCCGGCTTCGCCCCCGTGCCGTGACAGGTGGGGCACTCGTCCTTGAGATTCAGATCCAACTCCTTCTCGCAGCCAAAGACCGCCTCCTCAAAGGTGATCCTCACGCTGGTTCTGAGATTCGCGCCCTGCATGGGGCCTCTGGGACCTCCCCGTCTTCTTCCGCCAAAAAGATCTCCGAAAATATCTCCGAAAATGTCTCCCATATCTCCGCTGAAATTAAAGCCGTCAAAACCGCTGAAACCGCCGGCTCCGCCCTGTTCAAAGGCCGCATGGCCGAACTGGTCGTACTGACGCCTTTTCTCCGGATCACTGAGCACCGCATAGGCCTCAGACGCCTCTTTGAATTTCTGCTCCGCTTCTTTGTCTCCAGGATTCATATCCGGGTGATATTTCTTAGCCAGAACGCGGTAGGCTTTCTTCAGCGTCGCGTCATCCGCGTTCCGGTCCACCCCCAGAACCTCATAGTAATCCCGTTTATTTTCTGCCATAACTGCCTCCTACACCTAACGATGCCCCTGAAGGCATCCGCCCTCAGGGGTATGTTGTTTTGGATCTGTTTTTCTTTTGAATTATACTTCCCGGTAGTCTCCGTCTACCACGTCATCCTCCGGTCCTGCGGAAGAAGCGCTGCCGGCTCCCATATCCGGTCCTGCCTGGCCTGCTCCCTGCGCGGCGCCCTGAGCCTGCTCATATACCTTCGCGAAGAGCTTCTGCGCGCTCTCCATGAGCTTCTCTTTGCCCGCTTTCAGTTCCGCTACCTGAGCGTCCGTCATCTCATCCGGATTCGTGTTGGCAACCAGATCCTTCAGCGCCTGGAGATCCGCCTGTACCGCCGTCTTATCCGCGGCGTCAATCTTGTCTCCCACCTCTTCCAGAGCCTTCTCTGTCTGGAATACCATGGCATCCGCGTCGTTTCTGGTGTCGATCGCTTCTTTCTTCTTCTTATCCTGCGCTTCGTACTCCGCCGCTTCCTTCACAGCCCGGTCGATCTCATCGTCTGACATATTGGAACCGGAAGTAATGGTAATGTGCTGCTCTTTTCCGGTGCCCAGATCTTTCGCGGATACGTTTACAATACCGTTGGCGTCGATGTCGCAGGTAACCTCAATCTGAGGCACGCCTCTGCGTGCGGGCGGAATTCCATCCAGACGGAACTGGCCCAGAGACTTGTTATCTCTTGCGAACTGACGCTCGCCCTGTACTACATGAATATCTACCGCAGTCTGGTTATCCGCCGCCGTGGAGAATACCTGGCTCTTCTTGGTCGGAATCGTGGTGTTTCTCTCAATCAGCTTCGTAGCTACGCCGCCCAGGGTCTCAATGGACAGAGACAGAGGCGTAACGTCCAGAAGAAGGATATCGCCCGCGCCGGCGTCTCCCGCCAGCTTACCGCCCTGAATGGAAGCTCCCAGAGCTACGCACTCATCCGGGTTCAGGCTCTTGTTGGGCTCATGGCCGGTCAGCTGTTTTACTTTCTCCTGTACCGCGGGAACACGGGTGGAGCCGCCTACCAGGAGAACTTTGGAAAGTTCGCTCGCGCTCAGTCCCGCGTCGCTCAGCGCTCTTCTTACCGGCTCTGCCGTTCTCTCTACCAGGTCATGGGTCAGCTCGTCAAACTTCGCCCTGGTCAGATCCATCTCAAAATGCTTGGGTCCTGTCTCATTTGCGGTGATGAAGGGCAGATTGATGTTGGTGGTCGTAGAGGAGGAAAGCTCCTTCTTCGCCTTCTCGGCTGCCTCTCTCAGTCTCTGCAGCGCCATCTTGTCGTTGGAAAGGTCGATGCCTTCTTTTGCCTTGAAGTCCGCGATCATGTATTCGGTGATCTTGTTATCAAAGTCGTCGCCGCCCAGATGGTTGTCTCCGTTGGTCGCCAGAACCTCGATAACGCCTTCGCCGATCTCGATGATCGACACATCGAAGGTACCGCCGCCCAGGTCGTAAACCATGATCTTCTGCTCTTTCTCGTTGTCAAGTCCATAGGCAAGAGCCGCCGCCGTAGGCTCGTTGATAATACGTTTTACATCCAATCCGGCGATCTTTCAGGCGTCTTTGGTCGCCTGACGCTGAGCGTCGTTGAAGTAAGCGGGAACCGTGATCACAGCCTCCGTCACCTTCTCGCCCAGATAATTTTCCGCGTCCGCTTTCAGCTTCTGAAGAATCATCGCGGAGATCTCCTGGGGAGAATACTTTTTCCCGTCGATGGTCACGCGGTAATCGCTGCCCATGTGTCTTTTAATGGAAGAAATGGTGTGGTCCGCGTTGGTCACCGCCTGACGTTTCGCCGGTTCGCCTACCAGACGCTCCCCGTTCTTCGTAAAAGCGACTACGGAAGGAGTCGTTCTGGATCCTTCTGTATTCGTGATCACTACCGGCTTGCCGCCTTCCATAACTGCCACGCAGCTGTTCGTTGTTCCTAAGTCAATACCAATAATTTTGCTCATAACTGAAACCTCCTCATGTTTCTCTTAACTTGTTTTGTGCTTCTGCACAGATCTATCTGAAATGGTCTGCTTTCTGATTTAATTTGCCACCTTTACCATGCTGTGCCGCACCACGGTGTCATGGTAAGTATAGCCCTTCTGGAATTCTTCCACAACGATGTTCTCGCCGGCCTCCTCTTCTTCCACATGCATCACCGCGTTGTGGAGATTCGGATCGAATTCCTTTCCTACGGCTTCGATGGGCTTCACGCCTAGCCCCTCCAGGGTGGAGAGCATCTGCCGGTATACCTTATCCATTCCGTCCACAAAGGGATCGCTCTTCTTGTCTTCCGGTATGCCCGCAAGGCCCCGTTCAAAATTGTCGATGGTAGGAAGAATTTTCTCAATCACACTCTTGGCTCCCATCTCAAACATCGCGGACTTCTCTTTCTCCGTCCGTTTCCGGAAGTTATCGAACTCAGCCATCTGACGCTGCACCCGGTCCGTAAGCTCTTCAATGCGGATGTCTTTTTTATCTTTTTTCTTTTTGCCGAAGAAACCTTTTTTCTTTTCTTCCTCATCCTGAGGCTCTGTATTTTCGGCTTCCCGGTCTTCTTCTTCGGAGCTCTCCTCAGAAGCCTCTCCCTTTTCCGGAACCGGCTCCGAGTCCTTTTCCTCCTCTTCCTGGGAATTCCCGGTGTATTCTTCCTTGGGATCCTCTTTTTGAATCTCTTCCGGATTCTCTTCCTTCCTGATCTCTTCCACTGGTCATTTCCACCTTTCTATTGATCCTTATCCTTCTTATCTCTCTGAAAGATCTCGTCAAGCTGGATCATCAGAGTCCGCAGGGTGCCTACCACCTTATCGTAATCCATACGTTTCGGACCGATCACGCCGATCCGTCCGTACATTCCTTCGCCCAGCTCGTAAGTCGCGGTCACCACGCTGCAGTCCTGCATGGAAGCCACCGGGGATTCCTGGCCGATGTATACCTGAATCCCGGTCTCCTCGTCCGCAGTCCCGATCAGGCCCGCCAGATCCTTCTTATCTTCAAAGGTATGGATCAGCTCGCTGGCTTTCTCGCTGGTGCTCAGCTCCGGATATTTGAAAATATTGGTTGCGCCGCTGGTATAAATCTCCACCTCGTCCTCAGACTGAATGGATTCAGCCACCGCGTCCAGAACGCGGTTCACAAGCTCGCTGTGAATGCCCGCCTGTTCCTTCAGCCGGGAGATGGTAGCCAGATTAATCTGTTCAATGGTCAGTCCGTTCAGCGCGCTGTTCAGCAGGATGTTCAGCTCCAGGATCGTCTTCTGATCCAATCCATGCTCCAGACGGATCATCTTGTTCTTCACTACGTTCCCCTCCGTGACGATCACCGCCAGGATCTGAGACTCCGTAACGATAGAAAGCTGAATGAATTTGAGCTTCGTCCTGTGGAACTGAGGGCTGGAAATCATAGCCGCGTAGTTGGTGTTCTTGGCGAGAACCGTGGCAAGCTGCTTTAAAAGAAGCTCCATCTTATCCTGCCGCTGAATCATCATCTCCTTCATCTCGGTGACTTCCCGGTCCTTCTCCTCCATCATCCGGTCTACATACAGACGGTAGCCCGCGTCGGAGGGAATGCGCCCCGCGGAAGTATGAGGCTGCAGAATGTAGCCCATCTCCTCCAGGTCTGACATTTCATTTCGGATTGTGGCGGAACTCAGATTCAAATCGGCATATTTGGAAATCGTTCTGGAGCCCACCGGCTCGCCCGTCTCCAGATAGGTCTTGATGATAGCTTTTAAAATCGTCCATTTTCTATCATCCAGCTGCATCCGAACTCCTCCTTTCTCTCCATAAGGAAAAGCATACGTTCTTTTGTATGTTGTTAGCACTCACCATGTTCGAGTGCTAATTCCTTATGCAGTTAATATAATACCGGTTGGAATTTTTGTCAATAGGATTTTTAAAAATTTTTCCTCCTTGTCCGGAACGCCTTCTTTATGCTATAGTGGTACTGTTTACATAAAACGATCTGCGAATTGAGAAAGGACAAGTACAACTTCCATGAAAGGAAACCGTTTTTTATCCACTTTTCTTCCTGTAGCCGCGATTCTGGCCGTCATTTTCCTGGCGTTTTTCCTCTTCCTGGAAAAAATAACGAATCCGCCGGACGCTCCCGCTTCCCCGGCAGAACCGGAGACGTCCGCCCTGGAAGAAGCTTCTTTGGAAACGGAAGAGGCGTCGGCTTCGCCTTCCGGCTCCTCCCTGGGGACGGATCACTGCTTTATCTGGGTCGGGGATTCCCGGACAGCCGGCATGGAAGAAGCGATGGAAGACCGGAAGGATTCCTGTCTTTATATCGCCGCTCCGGGAGAAGGCTACGACTGGTTCGTCTCCCAGGGGCTTCCCGCCCTTCTGTATGAAATGGAGCTTCATCCCCAGGCGCCTGTGATTTTTAACCTGGGCGTCAACGACTATGACAACCTGGAGCTTTACCTGGCTCTGTATGAGGATCTCCTGACCGAATATCCGGATACCGCCTTTTTCTTTCTCTCCGTCAATCCCATCGATCCCGCCCAGTGCGAGACGATTACCAATGAGGAGATCGGCATATTCAACAGCCGTTTAAAGGAACTGAAAGAAGACGCGTATCTTGACAGCTATACGTACCTTATGGCGAATGAAATCGCCACCATCGACGGTATTCATTATTCCCAGGAAACGTACCGTCTTATCCACGATTACGCGGGAAAAGCCGTCCTGGACTCCTTAGGATAAAAGGAAGGAAGCCATCACATAATTGGCCAGATCCGTTCCCCGTTCCGTCAGGGACAGAAACGCTCCCTGCTGCCGGACCATCTCCTCCCGCGTCAGTTTCCCAATCACGTCTCCATAGATTTCTTTCATTTCTTTTCCAAAGCGTTTCCGGAACTCTTCTCCGGAAACGCCTTTTTTCAGCCGCAATCCGAGAAACAGGAACTCTTCCATTTCCTCTTTTTCCTCCAGCGCGCTCCGTTCCCGTTCCGTAAAGTCTCCCTTTATATAGGAAGAAAGCGTTCTGGGATTCGCGTACCGCACATGATCCAGAAGGGAAGCGGCTCCCAGCCCGAATCCGGCATACTCCACTCCGGTCCAGTACCCCACGTTGTGGCGGCAGGCAAAACCTGGCCTGGCATAATTGGAAATCTCATATCGCTCCCATCCCTGGGCTTCCAGCAGCTCCTGGGTCTTCCAGTACATCTTCCGTTCTTCCTCCTCCGAAGGCAGAAAGGAAGTCGCTTCTCCCCGTTCTCGTTTTTCCGCCTCCTGGCGGTAGGTTTCGTAAAACGGCGTTCCCGGCTCCAGAATCAGGCTGTAGGCGGAAATGTGCTCCGGCTTCAAAGCCGCCGTCTTTCTCAGCGTGCGTTCCCAGTCCGACAAAGTCTGCCCCGGAAGCGCCGACATCAGATCTACATTCAGATTGGAAAACCCCGCCTCCCTGGCCTGGTCATACGTTTCCAGGAAGGATTCCCAGGTGTGAATTCTTCCAAGCAATGCCAGCTCGCGGTTATCCGCCGACTGCAGCCCCAGGCTCAGCCGGTTGATTCCGGCTTCCCGGTAGCGGACAAGCTTTTCCCGGTCCGCCGTTCCCGGATTGCATTCGATGGTAATCTCCGGATCCGCCGAAAAAGGAAATCGGTTTCTGAGCTCTTCCAGCAGTTCAAAAACCGTGTCTCCGGAAAGAAGGGAGGGCGTGCCTCCTCCCAGAAAAACCGTCTCCACCTGATAATCCTTCACGGCAGAGAAATTTCGAATCTCCTGCCTGAGCGCCCGGGTGTAGGCGTCCTGCACTTCTTTATTTGCCGGGGCGGAGAGAAAATCGCAGTACCGGCATTTTCGCACGCAAAAGGGAATATGTAGATAGATTTCCAAAGGAACCATTTCCGTCACTCCTGTCTGCTTTTGATCTAACAGTGTATCATATCCGCCCGCCTTCTTCAATCTCATGCGGAAAAAACATTGACGGCCCATCTCCTTTATGCTATGATAATGATATCAAAATAATATCACTTTAGGAGGGAAAGTTATGACTCAGAAAAACATAGACGAAAAAACGCTTCCGGCACGGTCCGGCTATCCTTTTCTCCTGCTGGGCATCCTGATGATGCTGGCCTCTTTGCCCGTTTACATCGCGCCCTGTGTTCTGAATGCGTCCGCGGCTGTGATTGTGCTTATGGTGGTCCTGGGCACGGCTCTCTTGCTGGGAGGAATCCTTCTCCTTTGCGGGCTCCATATTATCAACCCCAATGAGGCTCTGGTGCTGGCGCTTTTCGGAAATTACTACGGCACCCTGAAGGAAGCCGGCTTTTACTGGACGAACCCCTTTGCCGGCGGGCTGAATCCCAGCGTTAAGATTCCGGCTGTCACCGCCTCCGGCAGCGGCGTTTCCGTGGCTTCCGTCAACAAAAAGGTCTCTACCAAGATCATGACGCTGAACAACGAGAAACAGAAGGTCAACGACCAGCAGGGAAATCCCATTGAGATCGGCACCATCGTCATCTGGCAGGTGACCAATCCCACCAAGGCCGTGCTGAATGTGGAGAATTATAAGAATTACCTTTCCATGCAGTGCGACGCCATCACCCGGAATACCGCCCGCTGCTATCCCTACGACACCGGGGAAAACGACGAAAAAAGCCTCCGGGGAAGCACCCAGGAGGTAGCGGATATTATGAAGAAGGAGCTGCAGGAGAAAGCGGACAGCGCCGGCATCACCATTCAGGAAGTCCGGATCACCCGCCTGGCTTACGCCCCGGAGATCGCCTCCGCGATGCTGCAGCGTCAGCAGGCGGAAGCCATCATCGACGCCCGCCAGAAGATCGTAGAAGGAGCGGTCGGCATGGTGAATATGGCTCTTCACAAGCTGAGCGAGGACGAGATCATCGACCTGGATGAAGAGCGGAAGGCCGCCATGGTCAGCAACCTTCTGGTGGTGCTCTGCGGAAACAAGGATCCTCAGCCCATTGTCAACAGCGGATCCATCTACTAAGCAGGCCTTTATTAAAAAGGAAGGGAGCAGTTTTATGGAGTCCAAAAAAGAAAAAGCGAAAAAGCAGATTCCCCTGCGCCTTTCCGCTTCTCTTTATCAGGAACTGGCCGCCTGGGCGGAAGCGGAATTCCGCTCCGTGAACGGGCAGATCGAGTATCTCCTGACCGAATGTGTCCGCAGACGAAAGAAGGCCGGGAACGCAAAGGGAGCGGACCAAGAGCCCTGAACCGGAAAGCGGTCCAAAACCAAAGGGAGACAGGCGCGCGCCTGTCTCTTTTTTGGTCGTTCTCTATTTGTCGTCCAGCTTGAGTACGCTCATAAAGGCTTTCTGCGGAATCTCCACGTTTCCCACCTGGCGCATCCGCTTCTTTCCTTCCTTCTGCTTTTCCAGAAGCTTCTTCTTTCTGGTAATATCGCCGCCGTAGCACTTGGCCAGAACGTCTTTTCTCATCGCCCGCACAGTCTCTCTGGCGATGATCTTGCTTCCGATGGCTGCCTGGATGGGGATCTCGAACAGCTGCCTTGGGATCTCCTCCTTGAGCTTCTCGCACATCTTTCTTCCTCTTTCGTAGGCCGTGTCCGCATGGACAATGAAGGAAAGGGCGTCCACCTCTTCTTTGTTCACCAGAATATCCAGCTTTACCAGTTCCGAGCGCAGATATCCTTTCAGTTCATAATCAAAGGAAGCGTAGCCTCTGGAACGGGATTTCAGGGCGTCGAAGAAATCGTAAATGATCTCATTCAGCGGCAGGGTATATTTCAGAAGCGCCCTGGTCTCTTCCATATATTCCATTCCCTCGTACATTCCCCTGCGTTCCTGGCACAGCTCCATAATCGAACCGATGTATTCGGTTGTGACCATAATCTCCGCGGACACCACCGGCTCCTCCATATATTCGATCTCCGAAGGATCCGGAAGATTGGTGGGATTGGTCAGCTCGATCACTTCGCCGTTCGTCTTGTGTACTTTGTAGATTACGCTGGGAGCGGTGGTCACCAGATCCAGGTTGTATTCCCGTTCCAGCCGCTCCTGAATGATCTCCAGATGAAGAAGCCCCAGGAAACCGCAGCGGAATCCGAATCCCAGCGCTACGGAAGTCTCCGGCTCAAACTGCAGGGACGCGTCGTTAAGCTGAAGCTTCTCCAGGGCGTCCCGCAGATCCGGGTATTTCGCTCCATCCGCCGGGTACATCCCGCAGTAAACCATGGGATTTACCTTTTTATAGCCGGGAAGCGGCTGGGCGCAGGGCGCCTGGGCGTTGGTCACCGTATCGCCCACTCTGGTCTCCTTTACATTTTTCAGACTGGCGGTGATATAGCCTACCATGCCTGCCGAAAGCTCCTCGCAGGGGATGAACTGTCCGGCTCCAAAATACCCGACTTCCACCACCTCTGCCTGGGCTCCCGTAGCCATCATAAGAATCGGGGTCCCTTTTCTCACCCGTCCCTCCATCAGACGGATAAACACGATAACCCCTTTATAGGAATCGTAGATGGAATCAAAAATCAGAGCCTTCAAAGGCTCGTCGGGGTTTCCTTCCGGCGCCGGAATCTTCCTGACAATCTGCTCCAGAACCTCGTGAACATTCTCACCGGTCTTGGCGGAAATCCTGGGAGCGTCCGCCGCCTCGATTCCAATCACATCCTCAATCTCCTGCACCACCCGTTCCGGATCCGCGCTTGGAAGGTCGATCTTATTGATCACCGGCATCACGTCCAGATCGTGATCCAGGGCCAGATACACGTTGGCCAGAGTCTGCGCCTCAATCCCCTGGGCCGCGTCCACGACCAGAATGGCTCCGTCGCAGGCGGCAAGACTCCTGGACACTTCATAATTAAAATCTACGTGTCCGGGTGTATCGATCAAATTAAAAATATATTCTTCTCCGTCGTCTGCCCGGTATACGGTGCGGACCGCCTGAGATTTGATGGTGATTCCCCGCTCCCGCTCCAGATCCATGTTGTCCAGCACCTGGTTCTGCATCTCCCGGCTGGTAAGAAGCCCGGTCATCTCGATAATCCGGTCCGCCAGGGTAGACTTGCCATGGTCAATATGGGCAATGATACAAAAATTTCTGATTCTGCTCTGATCTGTCGTCACTTATGTTCCTCCTTGTCCGACTGAACCTGGAAGCTGTCCAGGCTGCCGCAGCTAGGATAAAATCTGCGAACAGTATTCAGTTTAACACATTGTTTCCCATATTGTCCATAGGGTCATAAGAGAAAGATGGCTCACCTTCCCGTAAGAACCTGGTCCAGAAGCTCCGCCAGCGGTTTCATAGCGTTTCTCTCCTCTTCCACCGTATTCAGCTGGGTGCCCGCTTCAATCAGCAAAGACCTGGGCCTCAAATGAAGGTTGTACCGCTGGGCCTTCAGATAAATATTTCTGGTAAATCCCGGATACTGCTCCCTAGCCTTCAGCTCCAGCTGCAGAGAAAAGGCCAGATTCTCCCGGATGTACGGATTCTGCAGCCAGCTGAGGGGATTTCCCTGACTGTCCCTGGAGATCCCGTTAAAAAACATAATCATGGAGGTGGGCTTCCCGTCGATCTCTGTCACAAATTTCTCTCCTTCCACACCGTCCCGGTGCAGATCGATAATCACTTCAATGGAAGGATTCTCTTCCAGGATCTCTTCGATGGAAGCTCTCGCGTAGTCATAGGCGGCGCTCCGGTCCAGAACGCCGTCTCTGAGATCATAAACTCCGGTATCGTGAAGCACGCGGTAGCCGTACTGTTCCTCCAGAATCTCAGCCAGCGTATCCCCCATGCCCACAATGGAGTCCTCCACGGCTCCCTCCCTGGAATCGGCAAAGGTTTCCTGAGAATGGGTGTGATAGATCAGGATCTGAGGAACTTCCGGATTTTTTTGAATGGTAAGGTCTTCTCCCAGAAGAGCCTCCGCGTCCAGAAGCGTCTCGTCAATGCTTGTCCCCGCATCCACGGTAAAATACTGATTTAAAAGATACGAATAATCAGAAAGGCGGGAAAGCTGTTCCGCCGTAATGCCAGACAGAGCAGGCGCGGCCGCCTGGGCAGCCGCGGCCTCGCTTTCTTCTTCCGTTTCTCTCTTCGTCTCTGTTTCTTTCTCCTCCAGGGATCCTTCGCTCTCGTCTTCGCCCTGTCTTTCCGCAAGATACGTGTATACCGGCACCAGCTGTTCCATCCATTCGCTGATCCAGTTCCCGCTTTGGATTCCCCGCGCCGCGGCGCTGTAGGCAGGGGCCAGCGTCTCCACCGCGCGGTCCTCCAGCCGCCGTTTCCACTCGTCCGGGACCTGATCCGCCTGCCGGATCAGTACTCTCCCGCCCTTATATAAAAGATATGTACTTAAAACTGCCATGAGCAGATACAGTACTCTTTGCAGCCATGTCCCGTTGCGCATGCTCTTCTCCCCTCCGGGTGTCCTCGGTTTGCAAAAGGCCGCAGGCCTCCGATATTTCATTATATGACCCGGAGGGCAGAAGTATGCCTGTGAAAATCCCGCTACTTTTCCGCATCCCCCTGGAAGGCAATGTTCAATCCTTCGGATATGGTATAGCTCAGATACTTAACCGTTTCATCGATGTCTTTTGGCGTTACAAACATGGTATTCAGGTGAGGGGAGATCAATTCATGGATCATCTGGCGCTTTCTGGCATCGTCCAGGGTTCCCAAAGCGCCTCCCAGAAGACGCATCTCCTGCTGACCGTCCATCTGCGCTACCAGTTCCTCCATGGCGTCGTTCACAATGGTTGCGGCATCCACCACCGTAGGGACTCCCACCGCGATCACCGGCACGCCCAGGGCCTCCCGATTCATCCCTTTTCTGTGATTTCCCACGCCGGAACCGGGATAGATGCCGGCGTCCGTAATCTGGATGGTGCGGTTCAGCCTTCTGGTACTCCTGGCCGCCAGGGCGTCAATGGCAATCACCAGGTCCGGCTTTGTCTCCTTTACCACTCCTCTTACAATCTCCAGCGTTTCCATCCCGGTCTGAGCCATCACACCGGGAACAATGGCGCTTACGTTTCCGGCTCCCGGCGATCTGGAAAAGGTCTTTCCGTACTCCCGCACCATATGTCTGGTAATACAGAGATTGTTTACAACGCCCGGTCCCAGAGCGTCCGGCGTCACTTCCCGGTTCCCAAGCCCTACCACCAGCACCGCCTGTTCCGGCTTTCGGATCAGCCGGCGCAGCTGTCTGGCAAGTTCCTGGGAGACCTCTCTGTGGGTTCCTTCATCCGGAGAAGACAGATTCGGCGCTTCCAGCGTGATATAGGTGCCCACGGGTTTTCCCATGGCTTTCGCTCCGTTTTCCGTCTCAATTTTCACAACCGTGGTGTAAATCTCCCGTTCCTCATCCGCTTCCTCTTTTACGGAAACGCCCCGGATGCGCGCTTCCTCGCCGTCGTATCCTTCTCTGGCCTCCAGCGCCAGATCGGTTCGTACCTTAAAATTTCCAATCATTTTTTCTCTCCTTGCACTGTTTGGATTCCTGGATTTCTTCTGAACTGTTACTATTTTTTACAAGATTTTCGGAAATATGTATTGACATAAAACTTGGATTGGACTAAGATATATGAGTATGTTTACATTAAACGTCCGTGTCCGATTTTAATGGAACAACTGATTATATTTAAAATGTTTGGAGGTGTACGGGTTGGCTAACATTAAATCTGCAAAGAAGAGAATCCTGGTTGCGAAAGCCAGAAACGAGCGGAACAAGGCTGCGAAGTCCGCGGTGAAGACAGCGATGAAGAAGGTAGAGGCTGCAGTAGCTTCTAACGACAAGGCTGCTGCCGACGCTGCTCTGCTCAATGCGATCTCTATTATCGATAAGGCTGCGAAGAAGGGAATCTACCACAAGAACAATGCGGCAAGAAAGGTTTCTCGTCTGACTAAAGCAGTCAACACCCTGGCATAAGCTTAGCATAGATGAATTCCGAACACAGCTGGTTCCGTCATGCCGGCTGTGTTTTTTTCGGGAAAATCGGGAAGGGGGAAGCGTTTTCGCTTCCCCCTTCGATTATGCTCCGGCGCCACGACAGATACCTCCCCTCTGCCAGCACCCGCCGCATTCTGTGCCTCTGACGCACATGCGCCCGTGAGTCCTTCCATACAGCTCTGACCTGTGGTATGCTATTATCTTACTCCCTATTTATGTACAGAGTATGGAAAGATTCTAAATTAATTCTGAAAATCTCTTTCTCCGCTTCCGGAACCGCTGTAACGCACCAGAATCATTTCCACCGCCAGCCGGTCTCCCAGTTTTCCGGTCTTTACCGCCTCTTCCGCCGCCACGCAGTCTTCCACCGCCTGCCGCAGAACTTCCTTTTCAAATCGCTGCGCCTGCCGCAGGCTGCGTTTTATAATGAAGGGAGCGATCCCGGCTTTCTGGGAAATCCCTCCGGAGTCGAATCCCTGCTCCGCCAGATCCTTAATCTGGTACAGCTGATTGAACTGCCGGGCGATAAGAAAGAGAATTCTCATAGGCGGTTCTTTCAGGGCCAGGAGATCATAATAAAGATCCAGCGCTTTCCTCTGATTCTTTTCAGCCATGGCATGAATCATATCAAAAATACGGTTCTCCGCCGTGACGGTACAGATCTCCTGGATATCCTCGGCGTCTATCACATTTCTTCCATACGTGTAGCAGAAAACCTTTTCCAGCTCGTTGGAAATGTTTACCATGTCATTTCCCGCTTTCTGGAAAAAGAGTTCCAGCGCCTGCCTGGTAACGTTCTTCTTTTCCCGTTTTACCTGGGAAAGAACCCAGGCGGTAAGCGTTTTCTCATCCTGGCGTCCCAGCTCCACCGCTCTCCCGCAGCTCTTTACCGCTTTGTAAAGCTTTCCTCTTTTGTCTACTTCGGCTTCCACAAACACCATGATGGTCTCCGAAGGCATCTTGGGAAGATATTCCGCCAGTTCGGCGGCGCTTCCCTTGAACAGTCCGGTATCCTCCAGGAGGATCAGCCGGCGCTCCGCGAAAAACGGCATCGTGTCCGCCTGACTGATGACTTCCCGGATGTTGACGCCTTTCCCCTGATATACCGTCAGATTCATGGTATCCTCCGGGGCAAGAACCGCCTGTCTCAGTCTTTCTTTATACGTCTCTTTCAGATAGTCTTCCTCGCCGTACAGAAGGTATACGGGCTTAAAGACTCCCATTTTCAGATCTTCGTTTAACTGTTTCATGTTCTTCACTCCCTGCCGCCGGTTTTGCCAAAGCTTCCTCACAGATGACCGGCGGCGTCCGTACCTCTTCAGTATGCCTGATTTCCGGAATTATTTCAATTCCCTTCTCTCTTTTTTTCTCGCTTCCGCTTGGTCATCAGCCCGCCGATGCGTCCGGTATCCTTGGCAGAAAGAGATTTCCAGCCGGATTCTTTTACTTTCTCCAGAAGTCCCAGTTCCTGCGCGATCTCGTATTTCATCCGGTCATCGGGACTTAATTCCTCCCAGGCGATTCCTTTCTTTTTTTCCTGCATAAAAACGGCCCTCCTCCGGTTTCCTTTTTAGGAGTATGGCCGTTTTTCTGTTCTTTATTCAAATTCTACCGATACGGATCCGACGCCGCAGTCAATGCGGATTTCTTTTTCCGCGTCGTGGGATACCTTCTTCTCCGCGCCGATGCTGCCGAAGGATTCTCCGTCAACGGTGATTTCGCCTACGCCGCACTGAAGATTGTAATCAAAATCGGTATACTCTCCCTGAAGAGCCACCGCTACCTCCCCGACGCCGCAGTCAATCCTGAGTTCCTCCCGGATATCCATTCTGAGGCTGCAGCTTCCCACGCCGCATTCCACGTCCAGCTTTTTGCAGGAAATGCTTCCGCCTTCTCCCAACAGCTCTCCCGCCCCGTGATCAATGCGGATCTCTTCCAGCAGTTCCCGTTCCGGTACATAAATCTCAAGGACAGAAGATTCGTTTCCAAACTTCCAGAAATTCCAGGTGCTTTTCCGGCACCGGATTGCAAGCTTCGTCGCGTCCTGCTCGCAGCGGAAATTCGGCGGAAGCTGACTTCCCTCCACTTTCCATTCCGCTTCCTCCCAGGGAATCAGCGTACACTCGGTATCCCCCAGTTCCAGATCCAGCTCTGTGATATTGGCATATGTCTTGGAAAACTCCTTCCCGGAGTCCTGGGATTTGGAAACGTCCGTACCGATGTTCCGGAACCACCCCAGTTTCTCATCCATCTGAAGCCGCGCCTCCTGGACTACATTCGTCAGAATGCGCTGGTTCAGCCCCAGGAAAAAGCTGGCAATGCAGAAAGCCAGCCCGATCAGCAGGCAGAAAAAAGAAAGCGCCAGAATTCTCTTCGTACTTTTTTTCATTGGGAATCTCCTCCTTTTCTCCGCCATCTTCCAAATCCTCTCTCCAACCGGCGGTACAGACGCCGCAGCTGTTCCAAAAGGAAGCGGAACAAACCGGGAATTACCGCGGAGCAGCCCCATTTCCCCAAAGCCGCGGCCGCCAGAGAAAGGGCTGCCATCAGAAATCCGCCTCCGATCATCAGCGTGCCGTAGGCGGGGGCAGACAGATGACGCGCCCCTTTGATCATCATCTCAACGCCCCCGAACAGAAGGCCGATGGCCGCTCCGAACGCGGCAAACACCAAGCCGAACAGGCCCGCAAAAATCCCCAGGATTCCTCCCAAGATGCCAAGAATCAGGGAAAAGCCTCCCTGAATCAGGCTGATTGCCGTGGGAATTCCGAAAAAGAGCGCCAGAAGCAAAAGCACCAGGCCGGAGCCCTCCCTGGCGGGGGGCAGGAAATCCCGTTTCCACGAATGCTCTTTCTGTTCCTTTCGTTCCTGCAGCGCTCCCTGGGATTCCTGCTCCCTGGTATATTCTTCCCCATTCATAACCGTATCCTCCCCAGCGAAAGAATCGCTGTTATTTTTTCTGAATAGAGCTTCCACTCCCGCCGGTACACAGACAGCACTTCTCTCCCCTGCTCTGTGATTCTGTAGTATCTGCGGTTCCGTCCCCCATACTCTCTGTCCTGCACGGTAAGGCAGGCGTTCTTTAGAAGCCTGCGCAGAACCGGATAGAGCGTGGACTCCGATACTTCCAGAACCGCCCTGACCTCCTGGGTAATCCGATATCCATAGGTTCCTTCCTCCTGGGAGGAAACCACGGAGAGAACAATGGCGTCCAGCAGCGCGGCTCCCGTATTAAACACCATCTTATCACCTTCCTGCTTCCAAAATCACTGCTTTTCTTTAAAATAAGTATTATTTTTTTCTTAACTGGTTTTGCGCGTGATATTATACGCTATATAATATTATACAGAAAAAGGCTTGTCAAGAGAAACGATTCCGATTCGAGGCAGTCTGCCATAATCGGAAAGAAAAAGGGCCGAAAACTTTCGGCCCCTTCCAGACAGTTTTTAACTTTCGTACAGACCTGGGCGCGGCAGAGAGACTCCCTGCAGCCGTAGCTGAACGCCCGCATCTTAGCAAATGTACGTTCCTCCAAGGGAAAGATGAAGGAAATACGTGACGCCGCAGACCAGATGCCACAGAAACAGCGCTCCGACGCAGCCCCAGTAGACAAGCTGACGCTCCGAAAGCTTCCTGTTTTTTATCTTTTCGTATCCTTTTGCGGCGCAGACCAGAAAAATCAAAAAAAGACAAAAGCTGTAGCCCCAGGAAAAATTCCCATGTGTTTTTCTGGGGCCTTCTTCTCCCAGAAAAAGATATTCCAGCAGGCCAAAGAGCCAGACCAGCCAGGAAAAAGCGAACGTCTTGTCCTTTTTCAGTTCCTTCCAGTTCCCCGCCAGAACGAACAGAGGGAAAGCGGCTGACTGAAGGAGCGCCGCGATCGGATGCCGGTTGTATTTCAGAAAATTGTAAGCCAGCGTCAGGACAATGCCGGAACCCTCTCCTTCCCTCTGAAAGAGCACCGTGGTCTGATACAGCACCACCGTCAGGGAAAGCAGCACCGGTATGCCGGAGAGGATCTGGTATTTCAGCGTTTTCCCACGATCCCGGATACAGTCCGCCAGAAGCTGCACCGCCATCGCCGGAGCAAAACAGAGGATAAAATTGGGCTTCATCAGATTCACGAAGAGTAACGCGGCTGTAAAAAGCAGCCAGTCCCTCATCCGAATCCCGGACCGGTACGTCTTTCTCCATTGAAAGAAAATCAGCATCACCAGTACCGCCGCGAACTTCATTCCCAAGTAGGTGGAATTGTGCCAGATATTGCCCGACTGTTTTCCCATGTACCGGTACTCGTTCACAAGAGGAAGATAGAGCGGCATCACATAGGAGCAGGCGAAGGCCAGAAGATGCTGGATCCAGGGATTCCCTTCTGGAAAAAGCTTCCGCAAAAGCCTCCACGCGACGAATACCGTCGCGCCGGACAGGAGCGCCAGCCAGAGGGCGGCCGCCTTTTCATTCAGTCCCAGCGTTCCCATAAGAAAGCCGAAGGAACGCTCCATCAGACTGTAAGCCGTCCCGTTCAGCCCCTCGGAAATATGAATTCTAAGATCCGAATCGTAAATTCCAAGTTTCCCCGGATAATAGATCGCCTGCCGGAGAAACAGCCGGTAGGAGCTTCCCAGAAGCCCCAGGTAAAGAAAAACCACAAGCGCGCCGCAGCCTCGCTGCAGATACGCCCTCCGGCGATCCTTCATCGCTTCCGTTCCTCCCATGGTTCCTCCACCAGAGCCCTGTAAAGGGCTTGAATGGAGGGCTCAAAGTCGTCGTTCTTCACGCCGATGGTGCAGTTGATCTCATTGGATCCCATATCAATCATCTTTATATTCACATTCGCGTCCCCCAGCGAGGTGAAAAACCGGGCCGCGATACCGCTCACGGAACGCATTCCCTTACCCACGACCGTTACCAGGGCCATATCCCGGTCGATCTCAATCTTATCCGGGGAGAGCAGCCTGGAGAGAGACTCCATCACCGCCTCTTCCTTGGCGGCCAGCTCCTCTTTGGGAAGGATCACGCAGATGGTGTCAATGCCGGAAGGCATGTGTTCAAATACGATATCATTTTCCTCAAAAGCTTCCAGAAGCTTCTTGCAAAAGCCGGGCTGGGAATTCATCCGGTTCTTGGCGATGCTGATCGCGGCAAAATTCTTCTTTCCGGCAATCCCGGTAATGGGGACCTCCTCCTCAGGAGAAATCCGGCTGCGAATGAGCGTGCCCGTCTCCCCAGGCGCGTTCGTATTGCGGATGTGAATGGAAATTCCTTCCCGCCGCACCGGATACACCGCCTCTTCGTGAAGCACCGTGGCGCCCCGGTAGGCCAGTTCGCGCAGCTCTTCGTAGGTCATGACGTCGATCTTTCTGGGATGGTCGATGATTCCCGGATCTGCCAGAAGAAAGCCGGAAACGTCCGTCCAGTTTTCGTAAAGTTCCGCCTGCACGGCTCTGGCCACAATCGCCCCCGTCACATCGGAGCCGCCCCTGGAAAACGTGTGAATGTTTCCCGCGTCGTCCGCCCCATAGAAGCCTGGGATTACCGCCCGCTCCAGTCTGGAAAGCTTCTGTCCCAGGAAAAAATTGGTGCGTTCGTCTTCAAACTTTCCGTTTTTTCCAAAGCGGACTACCTCCGCCGCGTCTACAAATTCATAGCCCAGATAAGCCGCCAGAAGCTTTCCGTTCAGATATTCTCCTCTGGAAGCGGCATACTCCGCTCCCGCGTGCTCCAGAAAAGCATGCTCGATTTTCTCAAAGTCTTTTTCGAGAGAGAGCTCTAGAGACAGTTCCCGGCAGATTTCTTCGTAACGGGAACGTATTTTATGCAAAAGCTTTTCGTAAGGGCGGCCATGTTTGGCCTCCTCATAGCACAGATACAAAAGGTCTGTGATCTTCTCATCCTCTGCCGACCGCTTTCCCGGCGCGGAAGGCACGACGTATCTTCTCTGCGGATCTGCCTCCACAATCTCCTTTACTTTTCGAAAGTGCGCCGCGTCCGCCAGGGAACTCCCGCCGAATTTGGCTACTTTTATCGGTTCTTTACCCATCTTTTCCTCCTCATGCAGCATCGCGTGAAACCGCGCTTTCTGGCTCAAAAAATATGCTAAACGCGCTTCCTTTTGATTGAGCGCATTTAGCATAGCACAGCAGCCGGGATTCGTCCAGCTATTTATCTTTTTTTTTTTCTTTCTAGCGCAAGAACAGCCGCAGAATTAACTCTTTCCAACTGGTATACGGCTGATACCGGATAGGCAGATCCAGCCAGTTGTACTTCTTCACAATGCTTCTCTCATGGCTGAAGGTCTGGAAGCTTCGCTTTCCGTGGTAGCTTCCCATGCCGCTCTGACCCACGCCGCCAAAGCCCATGCGGCTGGTGGCCAGGTGAATAATGGTATCGTTGATGCAGCCGCCTCCAAAGCTCAGATGAAGGAGGATCTGCTGCTCCGTCCTCCGGCTTCTGGTAAACAGATACAAAGCCAGAGGCTTCTCCCGTCCCTGTACGAAGGAAATCACCTCCCTGAGATCCCGGAAGGTAAGCACCGGAAGAAGAGGGCCGAAGATCTCTTCCTGCATCACCGGATCCGAAGGTCGCACTTCCGTAAGCACCGTAGGCGCGATCTGCAGCGTTTCTCTGCGGCTTTCCCCTCCCATCCAGATTTTTCCGGATTTCATCAGCCCCAGCAGGCGGTTGAAATGCTTTTCGTTTACGATTTTCCCGTAATGCTCATTTTCCAACGGGCGCTCTCCCAGCTGTTTTGTGATACAGCGGCGGATTTCCTCTAAGAGCGGTTCCTTTACGGATTCCTGGACGAAGAGGTAATCCGGCGCCACGCAGGTCTGCCCCAGGTTCAAAAACTTGCCGAAGACAATTCTGGCGGCCGCCCGCTTGAGATTGGCCGTCTCGTCCACGATGCAGGGACTCTTGCCGCCCAGCTCCAGGGATACCGGCGTCAGATACCGGGACGCCTTTTCCATTACCAGTTTGCCCACCGCGACGCTTCCGGTAAAGAAGATATAGTCAAACCGCTGCTCCAGCAGCGCCTCGTTTTCTTTTCGTCCTCCCTGAACCACGGCGGCAAAGCGGGGCGAAAAGCATTCCGCGATGATTTTTTCAATCACCTGGGAGGTGGCCGGCGCGTAGGCGCTGGGCTTGACGATGACGCAGTTCCCGGCGGCGATGGCGCCGATCACCGG
>CALWMW010000129.1 GCA_944382085.1 uncultured Lachnospiraceae bacterium
CAAAGCTTTTTTAATGTGTTTCGGTTTCATATGATACCTCCCTGCAATTAAGTTTCCCTTAATTACAAGGGCCGATTTCGCCGTCTTCTTTATCAATCCGTAGCGAAATCGGCCGCACATATTTATGCATATGTCAACCATTTTTTTTTTATTTTTAAGACCCCTATACCATTTCAGATATAGAGATCTTTACACGTCATACTAACTTAATGACATTGGGCAAACGCCCTCTTTCTCTTTGCCGTTTTTACAGAAGCATAACGCCCTTCTTAGCCGCTTCCTTCACCATCCATTCCGGCCAGAGGGAGCATTGCACCTCCCCGATGTGAGCCTTGCGCAGATAGTACATACAGATTCGGGACTGGCCGATTCCGCCTCCGATGGTGTAGGGAAGCTCTCTGTCCAGAATGGCTTTCTGGAAAGGAAGCTTGGCCCGCTCTTCGCAGCCTGCCAGCTTCAGCTGGCGCATGAGAGATTCCTCGTCCACACGGATCCCCATGGAGGAAAGCTCCAGAGCGATGTCCAGAACGGGGTAGTAAACCAGGATATCCGCGTTTAACGCCCAGTCGTCATAGTCCGGCGCGCGCCCGTCGTGGCGCACTCCGGAAGCCAGGACGTCTCCGATCTGCATGACGCAGACGGCGCCTTTTTCCTTGGTGATCTCATATTCCCGCTCCTGGGGGGTCAGCCCTGGATAGAGATCCTCCAGCTCCTGAGAAGTGAGGAAGTAAATCTCTTTGGGAAGAAGCTCTTCAATATAGTCGTACTGGATGGACATATAGATCTCGGTCTTGCGCAGCGCCTTATAGACGGAACGCACCACTTTTTTCAGAGTGTCCAGATTCCGTTCGTTCTTGCTGATGATTTTTTCCCAGTCCCACTGATCCACATAGATGGAGTGGATGTTGTCGGGGATTTCATCCCGGCGGATGGCGTTCATATCTGTGTACAGCCCCTCCCCGTGGGAAAATCCGTATTCCTTCAGCGCGTAGCGCTTCCACTTGGCCAGGGACTGGACGATTTCCGCCTCGAACTCATTCTCCGTGCCGACTTCAAAACGAACCGGCCGCTCTACGCCGTTTAAGTTATCGTTTAATCCGGAAGCGGGATCCACAAAAAGCGGCGAGGAAACGCGCAGCAGATTCAACTGCTCGGACAGAGACTTCTGAAAATAGTCCTTCACCACCTTAATCGCGATCTGTGTGTCATACAGAGAAAGCTGTGAAAAATACCCATCCGGGATCTGTAATTGATTCATATCCTAAAAATCCTCCCTATTCCCTGGCAATTCTATTGCAGCTCATTTATTATAGCAGATGGCGGAAAAGATGTACAGAATTTGTTATCATATCCGCTTCCAGAGCAGCATCTGGTTTTCAAAGATGGCCTCGACTTTTCCGGCGTCCTTCAGCCAGGAAAGGTAGGAGCGGACGGTGCTTCCCACCAGGACGTACTGTTCAAAATTCAGTTCCAGGCGGTACTGCTGGAACAATTTCTGAAGAAGGACTTCGAAGCAGAGGGGCTCCCTGCACAGATCCAGGATTCTCTCCGCGTTTTCCTTTACCTTGTCAATGTTGTACTGGGCCAGACCGGAGATCTCTTCGCACGCGGGGGCGTGGGAGGGAATGAAGACCTTTCCGGGAAGCGTTTTCACCATCTCCAGCGTTTCCAGGTAAGCCGCGGCGTCATAGAGGAAGCTGATCGGATACTTCTCCAGCGTCTCCTTGCTGGAGAGGCAGTCCGCCAGATACACCACGCCGTCCGCGGTGCGGAATCCGACCATGTCAAAGAAATGTCCGGGCAGGGGAAACGGTTCCAACCCTTCCGGAAGGACTTCCGGCGTAAGCTCCTGCGCGCCGCTTTCCTGGGCCAGGAGAAACTTATGTCTGAGATCCCGGCAGGGGTATCCGCCGTACAGAAACGAAGGCTCCAGGATGGGATGCCTGGTAAAGGCGCACTCCATGCCGGGAGCGTAGATTTGGCAGCCGGTCTGACTTTGAAGATATCGGCTGCCTCCGATATGGTCCGCGTTGGAATGGGTATGATAGACCGCGGTCAGACGCCAGCGGTTTTCCTCCAGAAGCTTCCGGACTCTTCGGCCGGCATCCTTGTCGTTCCCGCTGTCAATCAGACAGACCTCCTGCTCGTTCAGCCGCACCAGCCCGATCTTGGCGGGGCTTTGAATGTAATAACTGTTTCCCAGAGCCTGTATCAGTTCGTACATAGGACGTTTCCTCCTTGGTATCGTGATTTCTTTATTGTATCAGGGCAAGGGCGGGATGGCTACCCCGGAAACAAAATTTTTCAGATTTTTAAAAAAAACACTTGCCAGATTGAAAAAACTGTGCTAGGATGACACCATTAAAAACCAAAGGCGATGAATGAGACTCTGTTTCTGAAACTTGACAGAAATTCCGCGTCACCGGCTGAGAGCGCGGATGGAGGGAAGGAAACCATAGGGAACACTCAGGAGCTGACTGTCTGAATACGGTTTCTCCGAAAGGGAAGGTCGGGGTAGGGCAGTACGCGGCGCACGTTACGCGTACAGAGGGGCAGACGAAGGCGTCTGCAAAGCGGGTGGTACCGCGGATAAATTCAGTTTATTCGTCCCGGAATGTCGTTACGATGTTCCGGGGCTTTTTTGTGTCCTGGGAGTTCCAAAGCTCCCAGGCTTTTTTGTACCCGGAAGAATCTTTAAGGATTCTGCGGGAGACCGGACACAGAAAAGCCCCGGAAGGATCTGGCCGCAAAGGGGGCAGATCCTGGCAGAGAAAGGAGGAAACAAGCATGAAGTTTTTATCAGGCAGGAAGCCGCAGACAACCCTGGAAGTGAGAGAACTTAGGGAGGAAAAGAGGCTGGGGAGTCAGGTCAGGGTAAACGGAGCGGTACACAGCATCCGGGACATGGGAGAGGTATCCTTTGTGATACTCCGGAAGCGGGAGGGAATTCTTCAGTGCGTCCTGGAGGAGGGCGGGCCGGTCTCCAGAAAGGAACTGAAGGAAGGCCAGACCGTGGAGGCGGAAGGAGTTCTTGCCAGAGATCCGCGGGCGCCGGGAGGAATCGAAGTCAGGCTGGAAAAGGTACGGATTCTTTCTGAACCGGAAAAGCCCCTGCCCCTGCCCGCAGGGAAATGGAAGCTGAACACCTCCCTGGAGGCAAAGCTGAACTACCGCAACGCTTCCCTTAGAAACATCCGGGAGAGGGCGAAGTTCCGGATTCAGGAAGGGATTGTGCGGGGCTTCCGGGATTACCTGTACAGCCAGGGCTTCACGGAAATCCATACGCCGAAAATCGGAGCCAGAGGGGCGGAGGGCGGATCCAACATTTTTAAGTTGGATTACTTTCACCGCCCGGCCGTGCTGGCCCAGAGCCCGCAGTTTTATAAGCAGATGATGGTGGGCGTATTTGACCGGGTCTTTGAGACGGGGCCGGTGTTCCGGGCGGAGAAGCACAATACCAAACGCCACCTGAACGAGTACACCAGTCTGGATTTTGAGATGGGATACATCGAAAGCTTTGAAGATCTCATGGAGATGGAGACGGGCTTCCTCCAGTATATGCTTGCGCTTTTAAAAAGAGAGTACGAAGAGAAGCTGAGAATACTGGATCTTTCCATACAGGAGGCAGAAAAGATTCAAGCGGTACGGTTTGACCAGAAAAAAGAGATGACGAAAAAAAAGTATCAGAGACCCATCCGCAATCCTTTTGACCTGGAGCCGGAGGAGGAGCATCTCATCGGAACGTACTTTAAGGAAGAATATGGGGCGGATTTCGTATTCGTCACCCA
>CALWMW010000130.1 GCA_944382085.1 uncultured Lachnospiraceae bacterium
AGTGGCCGCTCTCAGGGGTCTGGACGCAAGAAAAAAAGCGGAGTAAGAAGAGAAAAAAGAGAATAGAGAACCAAAAACGGGCAACACTCCCCATATCAGGAGGTTGCCCGTTATGTTTTGGCCGGAAGGAAAGAAATTTGTAAAAATCATCCTGTATCTTCTTCTTCTGTCGATTCCGCTCCATGCCGCCGCCGCTGCGATCCATAAGACCCTGCTTCAGCGGGGAATCGCGGAGGAAGTGCTGCGGTTTCATGTCCTTGCCAACAGCGACAGCGAAGAGGATCAGAAGAGAAAGCTGCAGGTGCGGGATCAGGCGGTGGCCTGGATGGAGAAAACGGTAAAAAAAGCGGAAGAGGAGGCGGGAAAGGAACTGAACCGGGACGAAGTGGCGGCTCTTATGGAGAAGCGGCTGCCGGAGCTTGAGAAAATCGCGAACCAAACGCTGCGGGAAGAGGAAGCCGGATATAAAGCCAGAGCCTCTCTGGAAACCTGTTATTTTCCGGAACGGACTTACGGAAGCTGCAGCTTTCCGTCAGGCTGGTATCAGGCGCTGCGGATTGTACTGGGGGAGGGAAGCGGAAGGAACTGGTGGTGCGTCCTTTATCCCAAACTCTGCTTCACCGACTGCCTCCATGCGGTGGTGCCAGAGAAAGAGAGGGAGAAACTGGAAGAGGTGCTTACGGTGGAAGAGTATGAAAGCCTTTTTGAAAATCCGAAAGAATGGAAGATCAGCTTCCGGTGGTTCTAAAAGTAACAAAAATGTAGTGACAAACCGCGGGTTTTTGCATATACTGGGATATAAGGTGCCTTTGGCTGCGTTTGCGGCCAAAGGACGAAAGCCGGGGGATGGCCTTGAAATATCTTGAGATTTCAGGAGGAAGACCACTGTTCGGAGAAATACAGATTCAGGGCTCCAAAAATGCGGCGCTGCCGATCCTGGCGTCCTGTATTCTCAGCGAGGGTACCTGCAGAATCGGAAACTGTCCTGCCATTCAGGACGTGGAGGATACGCTTGAGATTATGCGGGGGCTTGGCTGCAGCGTTTCCCGCAGGGGAGACGCCGTCTGGGTGGACGCTTCCGGGATCAGGACGTGGGAGATCCGCGCGGAACAGGCGGCCAGGATCCGATCCTCCGTCTTATTTTTGGGGGCTTTGCTGGGACGTTTTGGAGAAGCGGTTCTTCCCAGGCCCGGCGGATGCGCCATAGGAGGCCGCCCCATCGACCTTCACCAAAAAGCCCTGGAGCAGCTGGGAGCGTCGTTTCACGGCTTTGGGCCGATCCGGGCGGAAGCCAAGAAACTTAAAGGAAGCCGGATCCGGCTTCCGTTTCCCAGCGTAGGCGCCACGGAAAACTGCGTGCTGGCCTGCGCCCTGGCAAAAGGAGAAAGCTGGATTGAGAATTCTGCCAGGGAGCCGGAGATCGACGAGCTTTGCGCCTTCCTGAACCGAAGAGGCGCCAGGATCTGGAGAACGGATCCCGGAACCCTTTACATACAGGGCGTGTCCAGACTGGAACCGGCGGACTGGGAAATTTCCCCGGACCGGATCGTGGCGGGGACGTATCTCATGGCGGCGGCCTGCACGGGCGGGAGTATTTGCGTGCGGGGCTGTTCCGGAGAAGCTCTGGCGGCGGTTGGGAAGGTCTTCCGGCAGATGGGAGCCGAGGTCTGGAACCAGGGAAATCAGTGGGCGGTGGCGGTAAAGGGAAGGCTTCAGGGGATTCCTTATCTTGAGACCAGACCGTATCCTGGTTTTCCCACGGATCTTCAGTCTCCTCTGATGGCCGCGCTCTGCGTGGCTTCGGGAAGGAGCCGGATTCGGGAAACGATTTTTGAAAACCGGTTTTCAACCGCCTGGGAATTAAAAAAAATGGGAGCCGAGATCTGGATCCAGGGAAATCTGGCCTGCATAGAAGGCGTCAGCCGCCTGAAAGGGGACATGGTCCGGGCCACTGACCTGAGAGGAGGGGCGGCTCTGGTGCTTGCGGGACTCCAGGCGGAAGGCACGACCAGAATTTACGGATGCGAATACATCGAGCGGGGATACGAGGATATCTGCAGGGATCTGGGAGGCGCGGGAGCGAGAATGCGAACGAAAGTCACTTTTGGAGGAGACGAAAAATGAACAGAAGATATAAGAGAAGAAAACGGATGGTCCGCCTGGGAATCGGATTGCTGGCGTTTGCCGCCATCCTTCTCATCGCCTTTGTGTTTCAGGCAAAGACCATTCGGATATCGGGAAATCAGTATTATTCCCAGGAGAAAATCGCGGAAGACCTCACCAGGGGCGTTCCGGTGAAGAATACCTTCTATCTGGCCTGGAAATATAGAAACGGTTCGGTTCCGGATCACATGCCGTATCTTGAGAAGCTGGAAGTGAAAATCGCTTCTCCGTTTTCTCTTCGCGTATCGGTAACGGAGAAAAAGATTGTGGGATACATAGACCAGGGCAATTACGTTTACTTTGACGGGGAAGGGACGGTTCTGGAGATCACGGATGAGAGCAAAGAGGGGATTCCGGTGGTGACCGGAGCTTCCATCGGGGAAGCGGTTCTGTACCAGCGGCTCCCGGCGGAGAGCGGCGCGCAGCTTCGCACCGTTTTAAGCCTGCTTCAGCTTCTGGGGGACCAGCAGCTGGAGGCCTCGGAGATCCGTTTTGGAGACAATATGGAAATCACCGTTTACATAGGAGGCGTAGAGGCGCTGCTGGGGCAGGATGAGTACCTGGAAGAGAAGGTGGCGAATCTGCGGGCGATTCTGGACGCCATGGACGGAGAGCGGGGGACGCTTCATCTGGAGTCCTTCACCGGCAGGGGGGAGGAAGTGCCCTTCTCTGTATCGGATGAACCCGAAGAAGAGACAAAACCCTCTGGGGAGCAGGAACGTACCGAAGAGACCGCGGAGGGAGCGGATAACGGGCAGACCCAGGAGAGCGGAGGCGAGACCGGACAGAGCGAGACGGCAGCGGCACAGACGGAAGCTACGGAAGCCACCGAGGCTACGGAGGCTACCGAGGCGGCGCCTGCCGGGTTTATGGTATTTAATTCCTCCGGTTCTCTGGTCTACGACGCCCACGTGGAGAACGGCGTAGTCGTGGATTCCACGGGAACTCCCATTGACGGCGTTACGATCAACGAAGACGGAAATGTGGTGGACGCCTTCATGAACGTGATTGACCCGGCCACCGGGCAGCTTGCCCAGTGACAGACGCCGCTGTCAAGGACTAAAACTTTTTTAAATTTTTCAGGCGGGCGCATAGCGCCCGCCTAACTTGTGAATCATTCTACTAAGACAGTTTAGGAGGATGATCACATGGCGTTAAATAAAGTTGAAATCTGCGGTGTCAATACTTCCAGGCTTCCTGTCCTGACCAATGACGAAAAGGAGTTTCTCTTCCAGCGGATTCAAGCGGGAGACGAGGAGGCCAGGGAGCTGTATATCAAGGGGAATTTAAGACTGGTTCTCAGCGTGATCAAACGGTTTTCCTCAAGCAGCGAGAACGCGGACGACCTGTTTCAGATCGGATGCATCGGCCTTATGAAAGCAATCGATAATTTTGATACCAACCTTAATGTGAAATTTTCTACGTACGCGGTGCCTATGATTATCGGGGAGATCCGAAGGTATCTTAGGGACAACAATTCCATCCGGGTCAGCCGTTCCCTGCGGGATACGGCCTATAAAGCCATTTACGCCAAGGAAAATTATACGAAAAAGTATCAGAAAGAGCCGACGATCCATGAAATCGCCCAGGAGATCGGGATTCCGAAAGAAGAGATCGTATACGCCATGGACGCGATTCAAAGCCCGGTCAGCCTGTATGATCCGGTTTACTCAGAAGGCGGGGATACGCTGTACGTGATGGACCAGATCAGCGACAAAAAGAGCAGGGAAGAAAACTGGGTGGAATCCATTTCTTTGAGCGAAGCGATGAAACGGCTGAACCAGCGGGAAAAGCACATCATTGAAATGCGTTTTTTCGAGGGGAAAACGCAGATGGAGGTGGCCTCTGAGATCGGGATTTCTCAGGCACAGGTCAGCCGCCTGGAAAAAAGCGCCCTGAAAACCATGCGAAATTATCTGCGGGTCTGAACCCCGCAGTTTTTTTTGTCCGGTGAGAAACGGTTGACAGCGCATACCGGAACGAATAGAATAGGTAAGAATAAGTCTTAACGGAAAACACACAGGGGGAAAGAGAATGGCACAGGTCGCGAAACTGGTAATCTGCGATAAAAACCGGAACATGACACAGGTTCCCATAAAGGAGGAAACGGTCTACCTCGGACGGAAAACCGAAGGCGGGGCGGCTGAGATCCAGATTGACTGTCCCTATATGGGAGAGCTTCACGGAAAACTCAGCCGGGAAGAGAACCGGTTTCTTTATAAGGATCTGGGAACCGAGTTTGGCACCTATTATAATCAGGATCGGCGCATCGGCAGCGACGCAACCGAACAGGAGCATTTCGTGGAACTGGAGGACGGGGACGTGCTGCGCGTAGACCGCTCTTCAAATGGGGAGCGCGATCCGGAAGCGGCGGTTATGATTTTCCGCGAAAAGTTCGATCCCAGGGTGCAGTGGAAGGAGCTTATGCTGGACGACCGCGGACAGAACTACTATCTCAGCTGCCGGGAGGAATCGGAAGGGGAAGAGATCCAGAAGGATCAGCCGGACCAGGCGGCGCTTCCCAAGCGGTACGCGCTGCTGGCGTGGAAGGATAACGCCTGGACAGTCTTTGAACACAATACCAAATTCGGGATCTATGTGAACGGGGAACTGGTGGGGGAACGCTGCGCCCTGCGGTACTTAGACGTAGTCCGGATCGGCAGGACGCTGTTTCTGTTTCTGGGAGACAGGCTGATGTACAATCACCATGAGGCGGCGGGGAACCGGCTTACGATTCATATTGAGGAGAGAAGCGTACGGAACCTGTTCCGCAAGCGGATGCTGCTCCAGAACATCAACCTCTCCATCAATGCCGGAGAGATGGCCCTGGTGCTGGGAGGCTCCGGAGCCGGGAAGACCACCTTCCTCAACGCCGTGATGGGCTATGAGAAAGCCCAGGGGTCGATCTCTCTGGACGGCGTGGACGTCTACCGGAATTATGAGAAAATGAAATACGAAATCGGATTCGTGCCGCAGCAGGACTGGCTGCGGCTGGATGACTCCGTGGAAGATACGCTGGAGAACGCGGCTGAGATGCGTCTTCCCCAGAACGTCGGAGAGGAAGAACGGGCCGGACGGGTCCAGGCGGTTCTGGAAACGCTGGGCCTGGAGAGCGAAAGAACGTCCCTGGTGTCCAAGCTCTCCGGAGGACAGCGCAAGAGACTGAGCATTGCCGTGGAATACATTGCCGATCCCAGCCTCTTCTTCCTGGATGAACCGGATTCCGGACTGGACGGAGTCATGGCCCGACATCTGATGGAATGTCTGCGGACGATCGCGGATCAGGGCAAGACGGTAATCGTGATTACCCATTCCCCGGACCGCGTGATCGATCTGTTCGACAAAGTGATCGTTCTGGCGAAGGATTCCGTGGGGAACGTGGGACATCTGGCTTTCTGCGGGTCGCCGAAAGAGGCGAGAGATTTCTTCGACGTGGAAACCATGGAGGAAGTTGTGCGCAGGATCAACCGCCCGGATGAAGGCGGCGAAGGCATGGCGGATTACTATATCGAAAAATATCAGAAAACAGAAAGGATATCAGAAAATGGAAACGCAGGATGTGAAAAGACAGGGACGTCTCACGCAGATTAAAGTCTACGTAGGAAAGTTTTTCCGGATCTTTGTGAACGAGCGGAACTGGAAAACGATTTTTTTCGCCGTAGTGGTGGCGGGCATTCTCTCCTTAGTCCTGCAGGACTCTATGTTTGTGACGAAAGAGAGCACCAGATCCGGTTTCTTCGCGATCGTATCCTCCTGTATCTGGATCGGTATCTTTAATTCCATCCAGGAGGTCTGCAAGGAACGCCAGGTGATCAAGAGAGAACACCGGACCGGACTCCATATTACCTCTTACGTGGCCGCCCATATGATTTACCAGGCGTCGATCTGTCTGGTACAGGCGCTGGTTATGACGGCCTTTTACGGGATTTTTCTGAAATTTCCCTCCCAGGGACTGATTACGGGATTCTTCTGCGGAGATTTCTTCCTTTCCCTTTTCCTGGTGCTGTACGCCGCGGATATGCTTGGCCTTGCGGTATCCTCCATTGTGAGAAATACCACGTCCGCGATGACGGTTATGCCCTTTATCCTGATTGTGCAGCTGATTTTTTCCGGTTCCATTTTTCCGATTACGGGGCACGCGAAGATCATCTCGGATCTTACCATCAGCAAATGGGGACAGAGGGTGCTGTGCATTGAGGCGAATCTCAACGAGCTTCCCTCGGAGATCCTGGATTCCGAGCTGGAAATGCTGGAAGAGGCCGACGATCTCCAGGAGATCCTGGAGGAACTTCCGGAGGACGTGGTTCAGGATATCATCCGGGACGGGCGAAGCTACCTGGAAAATTTTGTCCATGATTATACCTATCGGAAGATTTACAGCTACGAAGCGTCCCTGGTTCTGCGCCGATGGGGATATCTCGCCCTGTTCGCGCTTATCTACGCGCTGGCTGCGGTAGTCAGCCTTGAATTTATAGACCGGGATAAACGATAGAGGAGAAGACGGCAGCCGCTCGAAAAGAGGGCTGCCGTTTGATTTATCCGCATTTTTTCTGCGCCCTTTTCTCATCGATGTCCACCAGGATGATGTCCGCGCCGATCTGGCAGATACAGTTCCAGGGAATGATATATTCAAACTCCTGTCCCAGGAACCAGCACAGCTTTCCGGGACCGGGTACAATCAGAGCCAGGATGCAGCCGGTTCTGCAGTCTAAGTCCAGATCGCTGACGCATCCTAACGAGCGGCAGGACTGCACGTTGATGACTTCTTTATGCTTTAAATCAAAAAAGCGCATACCCCTTCCGTCCTTGATTTTCTCTCATGATTATTATATGATAGATAATTGACAGTATTTCTTATATCCGCTATACTCAGGACAGATGAACTGCCGTATTTCACAGGGAGGAATAGAAGATGAAATGTCCCTTTTGCAGCCATGACAATACCAGAGTAGTAGACTCCAGACCGGCAGATGACAACAGCTCCATCCGCAGGAGACGTCTGTGCGACCACTGTGGGAAACGGTTTACGACCTATGAGAAAGTAGAGACGATTCCCCTGATTGTGATTAAGAAAGACCAGAACCGGGAACAGTATGACCGGGCGAAGATCGAAGCCGGCGTGATGCGCGCCTGCTATAAGCGGCCGATTCCCATTCAGAAGATAAAAGAACTCATCGACGCGGCGGAGATGGAAGTATTTAACCGGGAAGAAAAAGAGATCGAGAGCAAGGCGATCGGCGAGATCGTCATGGAGAAGCTCAAAGACCTGGACGCTGTGGCGTATGTGAGGTTTGCCTCCGTCTACAGAGAGTTTAAAGACGTGAATACCTTTATGGATGAACTGAAGAAATTTTTAGAATAGATACCTCAGGTGATAAAGTGAAGAGAAGAATTGAACAGCTGTTAAATGGAAAATTTGAATACGAGAGTCCTCAACTGACTATCCTGCCCCAGGAGATCGAGCTTCAGGTGGCTCCGGGCGAAGTGGTGCAGAAAAGCTTTGTTCTGGAGCATCCGGCAGGAGAGAAGGTGAGAGGATTCCTTTATTCTTCCAATCCCCGCATGACCTGTAATCCGGTGGAATTTCAGGGAACGAAAAATGAGATCCATTATCAGGTGGACGGAAACGGTCTGCCGGACGGATGGGTGGAAAGCGGAGCCTTTACCATCTGTTCCGATCTGGGGGAATATACCCTTCCGTATACCATACGGACGGCGAACCGAAAGAAAAAAGAAAACAAAGAGAATCCCTTGGACGTGGCGGGTCTTGGAAAGCTGGCAGGCGAGGACTTCCAGCGGGCGTACCGCCACTTTATTTCGGAAGGATTTCAGAATCACCTGAAAGAAAAGGATCCCCATCTGTACGCTCTGTACAGAGGACTGGGCTCTCCTTCCTTTAATTACCAGAGCCTGGAGGAATTTCTTACAGGAACCGGACAGAAGGACGGGGTGGAGATTTCCGTTGACCGCAGAGAGATCGAATGGAAGGATCTTACGGAACCGGTAAGGGAAACCATTCAGATTTCGAAGAATACGTATGGATTTCAGCGGATTAAGGTGGAAGCGGACGGCAGCTTTCTGAGGCCTGAGAAAAAGCTTATTACCACGGATGAATTCGCGGGAAGTACCTATGACCTGAATGTTATCATTGATACCAATCTCATGCACGGAGGCAGGAACTTCGGACAGATCCGTCTTTCTACCTGCTACCAGACGATTACGATCCAGGTGACGGCGCAGAAAGCCGGGAGAACCGGAACCCAGAAGCAGGGACATATCTGCAAAATCATGCAGAAGAAGCTGGAATCCCTCTACGTGGGCTTCCGTCTGAAAAAAATTGACGTCCAGACCTGGATCGACCGGTCTGTAAGCGTGATCAACAGTTACCGGCGGGCAGGAGGAAACGATCCTTTTGCGGAGCTTTTTCTTGTGCAGCTGTACTATGCGGACGGGAAGAGACAGAAGGCCCTGAAGATTCTTCAGGGGCTGGAGCAGTCGAGGCGGCGTCTGGATACTCCGGAGCGGTATGGGTTTTTCCTGTATATGACCACCTTTTTTAACCGGGACAAAGAATATGTGGACCAGGTGGAAGCGGAAATCGACCGGATGTTTCTCAGAGACAAAACAAACTGGAAGCTTCAGTGGATCCTTTTCTACCTGAAGGAGTCGCTTCTGAACGATGAGAATGCCAGATATGAGCTGGCGGCCCAGCAGTTCCGGTATGGCTGCAGAAGCCGGATCATGTATCTTGAGGCTTATCCGATCCTGAAGAAGAATCCGTTTCTGATGCGGCATCTGGGAAGCTTTGAACTGCAGCTTCTCCGCTTTGCCGCCGGAGAGCAGATCCTTACAGCCGAGGTGCTGCGGCAGACGGCAAGCCTTACGGCCCACGTTCCGGAATTTCACGAAACGCTGTTTGAAGTGCTCTGTCAGGGAAGCCGGGTATATCCTTCGGAAGATCTGACGAAAGCCATCTGCCTGCTCCTGATGAAAGGAGACAAGAAGGATCACAAGTATTTTGAATGGTATGAAAAGGGCGTGTCCAGCGGTCTGAGGATTACCGGTCTGTACGAATATTACATGGAATCCATGGAGTACACCAATCTCCAGGATATGCCGCAGATTATACGGATGTACTTTGCCTATGACCATACCCTGGACTATAAAAAGCGCGCGGCCGTATACCGCCGCATGACAGAGAAGAAAGAGGAGGATCCCCAGACCTACCGGAACTTCAGAGCCGCCATGGAGAAATTCACGCTGGAACAGCTGGAGGCGGGAAGGATTTCCGACGATCTGTGCGTTCTGTACCGGACGTATCTCAGGAAGGATCTTCTGACCAAAACTATGGCGGAGCGGTTGGCGGAGCTTCTGTTTACGGTGGAGGTTACCTGCGAAGCGCCCAGCATCCGCCAGATCATCGTACATTCTCCCAGAACGGGAGAGGAGCGAAGAGCCGCTCTTTTTGGAGGGAAAGCCCTGGTTCCGTGCTACGATCCGCAAAGCGCCCTTCTGGCGGAGGATCAGGAGGGGATTCGCTATACGGCGGCCATGCTCTGTGAGATCCGGCCGGTATTCTGGCAGGAAGAAATGCTTGCGTGGTGCCTGGAGAAAGCGCCGGAGCATCCGGGCCTGCTTCTTTTTATCAGCAGCCGCTGCCTGATGGAAGGCCAGGTCACAAGGGAAGCCCTCGCGGCCCTGAAGAAAGCGTGCGAGCTGGAGAGCTTTACCGAAGAGTACAGAGAGAGGCTGCGGGCGGTGCTGCTGGGATGGTACAAAGAGCATCCAAGCGAAGACTCTCTGCGGGAATTTCTTATGGCTATTCCATACCAGGAGTATGTAAAAGTCGATAAAAAAACGCTGCTTACGCTTCTGGCGCAGGAGGGAATGTGCCAGGAAGCGTTTCTCCTGATTGACCGGTACGGCGCGGAGGAGGTTCCCGTGATGGAACTGGTGAGGATCTGCAGCCGTATGGTGCTGGATCGGGAGTTTGAAGAGAACGCCATGCTGGTTTCTCTCTGCCGGTATTGCTTCAGCAGCGGAAAATACGACGACAAGCTCCTGCGCTATCTGCTCCTTTACTACGAAGGGCCTGTGCAGGAGATGATACAGATTTGGCAGGCCGGCGTAGAATTTGAGCTGGATACCATGCTGATGGAGGAGAAGATTCTAATGACGCTTCTCTTTACCAGAAGCGGAACCAGAGGATCCGAACCCGTCTTTGAGTCCTACGCAAAGAAAATGGGACGAAAAAAACTCTGCCGCGCATACGTAAATCTGAAGGCTTACGAATACTTTGTAAAAGGGCAGCCGGTGGCGGATGGCGTGTTCCGGTATATGGAACGGGATTATGCCAAGCTCAGCAGCCAAGGCAGGGCTGCGGAGCAGGAAGACGTATGCAGGCTGGCGCTGATGCAGCATTATGCCATGGCGGTGCAGCTTACCCAGGAACAGCGGCAGTACGTACAGGAACTGCTGGAACAGTACAGCGCCAGAGGAATGCGTTTTGCGTTCTGGAAAAGGTTCGACCGCGCCCTGCTGGGCCCTTATCAGATGAAGGGAAGAGAATTCGTGGAGTATGTCGGGAATCCGGAAAGCATTGTGACGATTTCCTGGAGGAAAAAGGGACAGGAAGCGTATACCCGCGAAACGATGAAGAACTGTTTTGAAGGAATTTTTGTCCGGGAGTTTACGCTGTTTTACGGCGACGAGCTGGAGTGCTTTCTGGAAGAAGAACTGGACGGAACCGTACGAAAATCGGATAAAAGGATTCTTACGGCGTCCGGGGAAATCACCGGGGAGAATACCCGCTATGAGCTTCTGAACCGGATTTCGAAAGCGGCTAAGCAAAGCGACGAGGCGAAGTTCCAGGAGGAGATCGGCACGTATCTCCAGCTGGACTACTTAACGAAAGAACTGTTTACACTGGTATAGGGTGATCATATATGATACAGGCGACAAACGAATTAATTCTGGGAATTGATCTGCAGGAAGAGTATACCCAGGTGACGTATTTTCACAAATCCCTGAAAGAACCGTTGACTCTGGATCTTACGCCGGGGGAGAATCAGTCACTGCTCCCAAACGCGCTCCGTTTGGACGCGGCGGGGGAGTGGCATTTCTGGAACGGAGAACCGGAGACGGAGCAGGAAGCGGATCAGAAGGACCGGCTGCGGATCGAAGGAGTTTACCAGAAAATGCAGGAGGGAAGACCCATTCAGACGCCGGAGGGCGAGATGCAGCCGCAGGAGCTTTTGGCCGCCTATTTCGGCCTCTGTTTCCGGCTTCCGGGAATTCAGACGCAGAACGCGCAGCTTCATGTGATGGTGACGGTGAAGGAGCTTTCCGAACAGCTGAACGAGCTTCTGATTCAGTCCCTGGCTTTGGCAGGGGCGGATCCCAGGAACAGCTACCTTCAGGATCATTTATCTTCGTTTTTCTATTATACGGTGAATCAGAAAAAAGAGCTCTGGTACAGGGATGTGGCCCTACTGGAGTATGAAAAAGAGAGCATGGTGGGATACGTGCTCCACATCGATTCGTCCACGCGTCCGGCCATCGCCAGAGTGGAAAAAGCGGCGGTGCAGCCGGTAAACGAGGAAGTACGGGCGGGAAGAGACGAAGAAGAGTGGAACAGAGAAAAAGACCGTCTCTTCTTTGAGCTTCTGAAAAAGGTGTTTGAGCGCAGAAACGTTTCCGTCAGCTACCTGATGGGAGATTTTTACAGCAAGAGCTGGGCGCAGCGTTCGATTCAGTTTCTCTGCTATAAGCGTCACGCCTTCCAGGGGAAGAACCTTTACTCCAAGGGAGCGTGCTACGCGGCTATGGAGCGCGCCGGCCTTCTGGGGAGCAAAGGAGTGCTCTTCGGCGGCCGGGATATGGTTCAGATAAATCTTGGAATGGAGATGCGGATCCGGGGCAAGGAGAACTATTATCCGCTGATCAATGCCGGAGTAAACTGGTACGAAGCCCGTCACGTGTGCGAGCTGATCCCAAGAGGGGAAAAGCAGATCCGGATTCTTTCCACGCCCATGACGCAGGGCGAGACCGTGGAGCATCTTCTCAGGCTGACCGGGCTGCCGGAACGCCCGGACCGGGCCACAAGGCTTCGGCTGTCCGTTTCCTTCCTCGCTCCCGGAAGATGCAAGGTGGAGGCGGAAGACCTGGGATTCGGAGGCTTTTACAAATCTTCCGGGCTGAAATGGAGCCGGGAAATAGATCTTGGAGGACGGTGACGCAGGGATGGGCTATGATTTGTGCCTGCAGGCGCAGGCGAAAAGACCTTATTTTATAGAAAACATACGGACGGAAATATATTCCCTAGAAGAGCTTTGCTTCTATCTTTATCACAACGTTTGTCTGATTGACGAGACCATTATGAATGAAAAGCTCTGCGACTGGATCCGGGACGAGCTTGGCCTGCCCAGGCTTTACCGCCAGCTGTACGAGCAGCTGGAGAAAGAAGACGGAGCCGCGTTTTTTGTGATGCCGATCTTCCGGGAGGCCGGTTATCTTACGCCCCAGGAATCCAGGGAGTTTCAGGAGAAGCTGGCCAAGCTGGAGATTCAGTCCGACGATACGAAACAGAAGCTTCGGGCGGATTATCTGGTAAAAGAAAAGATGTATGCCAGGGCGGTTCTGGAATACCGGCAGATTCTTAAACGGAAGAATCCCGGAAAACTGGGAAATCAGTTCTACGCGGCGATCTGGAACAATCTGGGAGCGGCCTACGCCGGCCTGTTCCAGTTTCAGGAGGCGGCCTCCTGTTTCCTTACTTCCTATAAGTTGCTGAAGACCAAGGAGACGTTCCGGAAGTATATCAGCGTCCTGCCCTTGTACCTGGGGGAAGAGGAGTATCAGAAAAAACTGGATGAGCTCAGGGCGGACACCTACCTGGTTCAGAAGATCCAGGAACAGAACGCGAAGCTTTGCCGGGAGGCGGAGGAAGCTACGAAACCCTTCGCGTGGAATCCGGATCAGGAAGAAGAGTTTCTGGACGAATTAAAGGAACAATACTGCAGAAGCGCGAAAATCTGAGCTTGCTTTCTAAGATACGATGGGATATAATTTGCAACGGATAGAAAACGAGATGGAAATCAGGCGGCAAGGAGGAAAAGGAATGAACACAGACAGATATCAGAGCCCGCTGTCGGAGCGGTACGCCAGCAGGGAAATGCAGTTTCTGTTTTCCCCGGATATGAAATTCCGCACCTGGAGACGGCTGTGGATCGCTCTGGCGGAGACGGAAAAAGAGCTGGGGCTGGGAATCACAGAGGAACAGATCCAGGAGATGAAGGCACATCAGGACGACATCAATTACGAGGTGGCAAAAGAGCGGGAAAAGCTGGTGCGCCATGACGTCATGTCCCACGTATATGCCTTTGGCGTGCAGTGTCCCAAAGCGAAGCCCATCATTCATCTGGGCGCGACTTCCTGCTATGTAGGAGACAACACAGATATGATCATTATGGCGGAGGCGCTTCGCCTGGTGAAGAAAAAACTGGTGAACGTCATTGCGCAGCTGGCGGAGTTCGCGAAAAAGTACAGAGATCTTCCTACCCTTGCCTTTACGCATTTTCAGCCGGCGCAGCCTACCACGGTAGGCAAACGGGCGACTCTCTGGGCGCAGGAGTTTCTGATGGATCTGGAAGATCTGGATTATGTGCTTTCCACTTTGAAGCTTCTCGGTTCCAAAGGAACCACAGGCACGCAGGCCAGCTTTCTGGAGCTTTTTGACGGAGATCAGAGCAAGGTGGATCAGATTGACCCCCTGATTGCGAAGAAAATGGGATTTTCCGCCTGCGTTCCGGTTTCGGGACAGACGTACTCCAGAAAAACGGACACGAGAGTTTTAAACGTTCTGGCCGGAATCGCGGCCAGCGCGCATAAGATGTCCAACGACATCCGGCTTCTCCAGCACTTGAAAGAGGTGGAGGAACCCTTTGAAAAGAATCAGATCGGCTCTTCGGCCATGGCTTACAAACGAAATCCCATGCGCAGTGAGAGAATCGCTTCGCTTGCCAGATATGTCCTTTGCGACGCCCTGAATCCGGCGATTACCTCTTCCTGTCAGTGGTTTGAGAGAACGCTGGACGATTCCGCCAACAAACGTCTTTCCGTACCGGAGGGATTCCTGGCGGTGGACGGAATTCTGGATCTCTGTCTCAACGTGACAGACGGACTGAAGGTATATCCCAAAGTAATCGAAAAACATCTGATGGCGGAGCTGCCGTTTATGGCCACGGCAAATATTATGATGGACGCGGTAAAAGCCGGAGGAGACCGTCAGGAGCTCCACGAAAAAATCCGGACGCTTTCCATGGAGGCAGGGCGCAGAGTGAAGGAAGAAGGGGCGGACAACAATCTGCTGGATCTGATTGCCCAGGATCCTTCCTTCGGCATGACCCTGGAGGAACTGAAAAAATCCATGGATCCGGCGCGCTATGTGGGACGTTCCAGAGAACAGGTGGACGCTTTCGTAGAACATACGGTTCGGCCGGTTCTGGAGGCAAACAAAGAACTGTTGGGCGTAAAAGCAGAGATTAACGTTTAAGCCGGATGGCATGGACAAGGACTTCTGCACAGAAAGGGAATCAGGAGGAAAAAGTATGGTACAGGCAGTTGTAGGCGCAAACTGGGGAGATGAGGGAAAAGGCAAGATTACGGATATGCTGGCGGAGAAGGCGGATATCGTGATCCGTTTTCAGGGAGGAGCCAACGCGGGGCACACCATTGTAAACGACTACGGGAAGTTCGCTCTGCATACCCTTCCGTCCGGCGTGTTTTACAGCCATATCACGAATAGTATCGGAAACGGCGTGGCGCTGAACATCCCTACGCTGGTGGGAGAGCTGAAGAGCATTGTGGACAGAGGCGTTCCGGCTCCCAGGCTTATGGTGTCCGACCGGGCCCAGGTGGTGATGTCCTATCACGTTCTCCTGGATCAGTATGAGGAAGAACGTCTGGGAGGAAAGTCTTTCGGTTCCACCAAGTCGGGAATCGCTCCCTTCTACTCGGACAAATACGCCAAAATAGGCTTTCAGGTAAGCGAGCTGTTCGACGAGGAAGCCCTGGAAGAGAAAGCAGAGCGGATCTGCGAGATTAAGAATGTTCTGATTGAGCATCTGTATCATAAACCGGCTCTGAAAAAGGAAGATCTGCTCCTTGAGCTTCATCAGTACAGAGATCTGATCGCGCCTTACGTATGCGACGTATCCGCTTTCCTGGATCAGGCTTTGAAGGAAGGAAAGCAGATTCTCTTAGAGGGACAGCTGGGCTCTTTGAAAGACCCGGATCACGGAATCTATCCCATGGTGACCTCTTCCTCTACGCTCGCGGCTTACGGGGCCATCGGAGCGGGAATTCCGCCCTACGAGATCCGCAAGATCATCACCGTCTGCAAAGCGTATTCCAGCGCGGTAGGCGCAGGCGCGTTTGTCAGCGAAATCTTTGACGGGGAGGCGGAAGAGCTTCGCAGAAGAGGAGGAGACGGAGGCGAGTACGGCGCTACCACAGGCCGCCCAAGAAGAGTGGGCTGGTTTGACTGCGTGGCTTCCCGATACGGATGCCGGGTGCAGGGCACCACGGACGTGGCCTTCACGGTGCTGGATGTCCTGGGATATCTGGATGAGATTCCCGTATGCGTCGCCTATGAGATCGACGGGGAGCAGACGACGGAATTTCCAACCACTTCCAAACTGAACCGGGCGAAACCGGTCATTGAGAAGCTTCCCGGATGGAAGACGGATATCCGCGGAATCCGGAAGTATGAGGAGCTTCCGGAGAACTGCCGGAACTATATAGAGTTTGTGGAGAAGAAAATCGGCTTCCCCATTACCATGATTTCCAATGGGCCGGGAAGAAAAGATATTATTTACCGGTAAGAAAAGGGCTGCGAAGCAGAGTGGAATCTGCTCCGCAGCCTTCTTTAATCCTTTTTCTTCTTTTCCTTCGGATCTCGGTTGTCCAGAATTCGGGCGATCAGAATCATTCCGTAGAGGAGACAGGGAAGAAGAATGGTGCAGGCAATGGCGGCCATGAGAAGACCGCGGGTGTGAGGACTGGCAGTGAGTCCGAGAATGAGGACGGCAACGTACATGCCGGCCAGAAGGATGGCTCCCAGAAGAGCCAGGATACGCTTCGCTTTTTTCATATAGATCCTTTCTTTTTTCATCCGGGCCAGTTCCCCGCGCCCGGCGTTTTTTCTATTATAACAGCGGAAAAGAAAGCATGGAAGAGGAAAAGAAAAAAGAACGACATTTTTCTTGTCAGCGGGAGAGCGGATTTAGTATAATGCTTTTTAAAGGAGTGGAAGAGATATGAAAAAGAAGAGAATCTGTCAGGCGGCTCTGGGGATCCTGGGAGCAGGCCTTTTGACCGCCGGACTGCTTCAGGGAGACAGTAGGGTTGTGCTGAACAAGGCGATCCGCATCTGCTATGAATGCATAGGAATCGGGTAAGGAGGAAGCCTGAGATGAAACAGGGAAAGATTCCGTTAAAGCGCCGGGTGATTCAGCTGGCCTGCGCGCTGATTTATAATGCTCATCTGAAGGGCTTCGGGGAGGGAACGATCTACCAGGGCAGTTTAAAGGGAATGTGCGTTCCGGGGCTGAACTGCTATTCCTGTCCCGGCGCGGTGGCAGCCTGTCCGTTAGGCAGCCTGCAGAGCGCCATGGGAAGCATTCCCTCCAGAATTCCCTATTATCTTCTGGGACTGCTGATTCTATTCGGCCTTTTTCTGGGGAGACTGATCTGCGGTTTTCTGTGCCCCTTCGGCCTGATTCAGGAGCTGCTGCACAAAATTCCGGGTCCTAAGATTCGAAAAAACCGGGTGACACGCGCACTCTCTTATACGAAATATGGGATTCTTGTCGTCTTTGTCCTTTATCTGCCGCTTTTTTACGGATATCACCAGGGGTATCCCATGCCGGCTTTCTGCAAGTATATCTGTCCGGCGGGGACGCTGGAGGGCGGGCTTCCTTTGACCGCCATGGACTCCTCTCTTAGGATGATGCTGGGAAACCTGTTTTCCTGGAAGGTGGCGCTGATGATTGGAATTCTTGCGGCATCCGTATTTTTGTACCGCTTTTTCTGCCGCTTTCTCTGTCCTCTGGGAGCGGTTTATTCTCTGTTTGCCACGGTTTCCCTTTTCGGGATCCAGGAAGAGGAGGACAAATGCATAAAGTGCGGAAAGTGCGTAACACATTGCAGTATGGACATTAAGCGGGTGGGAGACCGGGAATGCATCCACTGCGGAGCATGCAGGAGCGTCTGCCCCGTGCACGCCATTTCCTGGAAG
>CALWMW010000131.1 GCA_944382085.1 uncultured Lachnospiraceae bacterium
TTACACCCATGTGAATTTTGATGATGCAAAGGAAGAAGTATATCGGATAGCGAATAGTTAAAAAAGCCCGTTGGTAAGGACGCTTGCTTTACCAACGGATTTACCAAGATTGCAGGGAAAAACATAAAAAAATACGAGAAGATTTGAGAAGATACCTTGAAAAGAAAGGAAAACTCAAAAGTCGGAAAACCCTGAAATATCAAGCGTTTGAGAAGAAATACAAGACTTAAATGGAGATATAAAAAGATGATAAAAATACTTTTCATTTGCCACGGCAACATCTGCCGCAGCCCTATGGCAAAATTTATCTTAACAGATTTGGTGGAAAAGGAAGGGCTTTCCAGCGAGTTTCTGATTGATTCGGCAGCTACCAGCACGGAGGAGATCGGCAATCCCATTTATCCGCCGGCAAGGCGGAAGCTGAAAGAACACGGAATTTCCTCAGAAGGTCACCAGGCCAGGAGAATGCGTCCGGAGGATTATGAAAAATACGATTACCTTTTAGGAATGGAACAGTACAATATCCGCAATATGCTGCGGATTCTGGGAGGAGATCCGAAACACAAGGTGTACAGGCTTCTGGATTTTTCGGACCGTCCCAGAGACATTGACGATCCCTGGTATACCGGGGATTTTGAGACGGCTTACCGGGAGATTCTGGAAGGATGCCGGGCTTTTCTGGAACAGATGAAAAACAGAATTTAAAAATAGAAAAGGCGAGGAGGATGAGAGCATGAACAACAGCAAAAGACAGGACTACATATCCTGGGACGAGTATTTTATGAGCGTGGCGATTCTGGCGGGAATGCGTTCCAAGGATCCCAACTCACAGGTGGGAGCGTGCATCGTAAGCAGCGATAACAAAATCCTATCCATGGGTTACAACGGATTTCCAAGGGGCTGCTCGGACGATGAGTTTCCTTGGGCCAGGGAGGGAGATCCCATGGATACGAAGTATCTTTACGTGGTTCACAGTGAGCTGAACGCCATTTTGAATTACCGGGGCGGCAGCCTGGAAGGCGCCAAGCTGTATGTGTCCCTGTTCCCCTGCAACGAATGCGCGAAAGCGATCATTCAGTCCGGTATCAAGACGGTGGTGTATGACCAGGATAAATATTCGGATACGCCCTCGGTCATGGCGTCCAAGCGGATGATGGACGCTGCCGGAGTGCGGTACTACCGGTATCAGAAAACCGGCAGGAAAATTGAAATATCGGTGTGATTTTTAAAAAAGGGCTGCTGCGCCGGAATAGGATCCGGCCGCGGCAGCCCAAAGCATTGGGGCAGGAGAAATCAGAGGCCTTCCGCGGCTGCGGCCCCGGAAGATTGTTCATAGGCGTCGATCACGGCCTGCAGCCGTCCGAAGGCTCCCTTGTAAATCAGGGCCAGAAGCTTATCGGTTCTGCGAAGGGCCAGCTGCAGCATGTCCTGGGAGATCAGGCCGTCCCGGAAGGCGTCCGCCAGTTCATCCAGATCCACCACACGCACAAAACCATCGGGATACACGATGACGTCTACCAGAAGGTCGGTGAAGACATAGGTGTTTGTGTCGGGATCGAAGGTGTGGGAGACGATGTCGCAGTACCAGCTGATGAGATTGCCGTCGTGGTCGTAAAATTTGCTGACTTTAAATCCGCGCTCCAGAAAATAGCAGGAATAACCGTGGTGCAGCGTCTTTTTGGGGCGGATGGTATTCCATTTGGTAACGATGGTCTCGCGGTCAAGGTGAAGGAGCACATCGTTTTCCAGGAGAATGCACTCTTCCGGGATAATTCTTTTGCGGTAAAGTTTAACCTTGCTCATTTCTATCCTCCTATCCATCTTCCCGCTTGTGCGGGGAAAGAGGCGTTGCGTAAACTCTTTGTAAAAGAATAGCAGAAATGACGGAAAAAGTCTATAATTTACCCGAAAATTTGCAACTTTTTTACGAAAAAATCAAAACAGTTCAGATAGCGGCGGAGGGAATATATGGGAAATAAAAAGAAAAAACAAATGGAGTTCCGATATTACGAAATTCCTTACGGAGAACCGGTGCTGGCGCTTATGGGCGAACATTGGAACCGGTCTTATGGCCTGGACGAGAACAGACAGCCGATTACAGATCTCCACTTTCACAATCTGATGGAAATCGGCTGCTGCTATCATGGAGAAGGGGAGCTTCTGCTGGAAAATGAAAGATTTCCTTTTTCCGGCGGCATGATTTCTGTGATACCGGAAAATTATCCCCATACGACCACCAGCCGAAGCGGAAAGAACAGCCAGTGGGAGTATCTGTTTCTGGACGTCCCGCAGACGGTTCGCGAACTGTTCGGAGAGGACCGGCGCATGAGCGACTGGATCCTTTCCCGCTGCGCAAAAGGCGCTTTCTGCAAAAGCCGGAGAGAAGCGCCGGTGCTCTTTCATCTGGCGGTGATGATTTTCCGGGAGATGGAAGAAAAGCGGGAACGCTATCAGGAAGCCGTGCGGGGACTGCTGAAAGCGTTCCTCATTGAGGCGGCCAGAAACCAGGAGAGCGGGGAAAAGAAGAACGGAAACGGCGGCGGAATCCGGAAGCTTCCCGCGGGCGGTCTGGGAGAAACGCGCCATATTTCCGCCGCTTTGGAGTATATTCATCTTCATTACGGCGAGCCGGTGCGGATCGGGGAACTGGCGGCCGCCTGCCATTTGAGTGAACCGCATTTCCGACGGCTTTTTGTTCAGTGCATGGGGATGCCTCCGCTGGAGTACCTGAATCGTGTGGGGATTGAAAAAGCCTGCGAGCGGATGAAAAGGGGGGACGGCTCCATCGCGGGAGCGGCGGCGCATTCCGGATTTTTCAGCGCGGCGACGTTTCAGCGGAACTTCCGGCGGATTATGGGAATTTCCCCTAAGGAGTGGAAAAAATCTCCGGAAAACTATCAGGGGCGTCTGGCTCAGTACAGAATCACCTATTACGACGGCTGGGAGTAAGAAGAGAACAAAAAAACAGGGGAGAAAACGCGATCAAAAATGAGCATTCCATGATCGAAAACGCTTCCAATCAAGGCCTGCAGGTGATACAATAGGCCAAGATGGAAACGTGAAAAAGCAAGAAGAAAAGGAGCGGCAGAATGAAAAATTTTGTGAAAAAACTGCTGATTCTGGCAGCGGCGGCAGGGATGGCCGGCAGTACGGCTTTCGCCTCGGAACCGGAGGAATCTCTTACCGTTTGGTGCTGGAATCCGGATGTGAATTTTCAGGCTCTGGGCGAGGCGGCAGAATGGTACAGCCAGCTTCATCCGGAACTTGATTTTAAAATGGAAGCCACGGAAGTCTCCTGGGAGGAGATCCGGGAGGCGTTAAAGCAGGCGGCGGAGGAGGAGAGTACGGAGGCTTTGCCGGATCTGCTGCTGGTAAAGAATGACGGATTTCAAAAGTATCTGGAGGAGGCGCCGGGAATTTTCGGCGATCTGACCGACTCCGGTATTGTCTTCCAGGAGTTTCGCAGGGAAGCCGTTTCCCTGGCTTCCCTGGATGGGCGGAATTACGGCGTTCCCTTTGATCTGGAAGTAAACGCGGCTTTTTACCGGACGGATCTTCTGGAAGAAGCGGGCTATACGATGGAGGATGTTACGGATCTTACCTGGGGAGAGTACCAGAGACTGGGCGAAGCGATTCTGGCAGAAACCGGAACGCCCCTTATGTCCTGGGTGAAGGGAGATCCGGGCCTGGTTCTTCTTATGGTTCAGTCTGCGGGGGGAAGTCTTTTTGACGAAGAGGGAAATCTGTTTTTGGAAGGAAACGAGGTGTTTCAGAAGGCTCAGGAAACGTATGAAAACCTTGTGAAGGCAGGCGTGATAAAAGAGCTGGAAGCCTGGGACGAGTATGACCTTTACGTGCAGGATCTGCAGAACGGAGCGGTGATGGGAGGAATCTGTCCTTCCGGAATCCTGGCTTCTCTCGCGGCGGGGGAAGAGGAGGAAGGAAAGTGGGGGATTACGAATCTTCCGGCTTTGGAAGAGGAAGCTTCCGGCAGTTACGGAACCGGAGGCGGCACTGCCTGGGCGGTGGTTTCCGGGGAAAACGAAGAGGCGGCCGCGCGGTTCCTTGCGGAAACCTTCGGCAGCAGCCTGGAGCTGTATGAGGACCTGGTTCCCCTTACGGGAGCGGTGTTTGCCTACGAGCCGGTCCTGGAGAGCGGCGTTTATCAGGAAGCCCATGCTTTGCTGGCGGAGGGGGAAAGTCTGTCAGAGCTTCTGGAGTATGAGCGAAGAGCGCCCCGATTAGAGCCGGGATTGGACGCCTGGGAGGCGGAAGCCGCGGTGAAGGACGCTCTGGAGGCTTCCGGACAGTCCTGAGAAGACAGAATCTGATGTTTGCAGAAAACCCGAAAGGGTGAAGATAAAAGAAAAGGAGAAAAAATGATGTCAGGATTTGATTACGCGAAACTGAAGGATCCCGGATTCTTTCGGGAGAACCGGCTGGACGCCCATTCCGGCCATGCTTTTTTCGCCTCCAGGGAAGAGGCGGAGCGCGGGGAAAGCAGCTTTGTGCGTTCGCTGAACGGACTGTGGAAATTTTCCTACGCCAGAAATCTGGACAGCAGGATTCCGGACTTTGAGAAGACGGAGTACGACTGCAGAAGCTGGGCGGATATCCGGGTGCCGGCCCACATTCAGATGGAGGGCTACGACGCGCCTCAGTACGCCAATACCCAGTACCCCTGGGACGGCCGGGAGGAGATTCATCCGGGAGAGATTCCGGAGCATTTTAACCCGGTGGCAAGCTATGTGAAATATTTTTCTGTGCCGGAAGACTGGAAGGGACAGCGGATTTTTATTTCTTTCCAGGGAGCGGAGAGCGCTCTGGCGCTCTGGCTCAACGGTTCCTACGTGGGATATGCGGAGGACAGCTTTACGCCTTCTGAATTTGAACTGACGCCCTATCTCAGGGAAGGGGAGAACAAGCTGGCGGCCCAGGTGTTCAAATGGACTTCCGGAAGCTGGTGCGAGGATCAGGATTTCTACCGCTTTTCCGGAATTTACCGGGATGTCTATCTGTATGCGGTTCCCTGTGTGCACGGGGAGGATCTGCGCGTTCGCACGCTGCTGGACGACCGCTATGAAAACGCGGAGCTGGAGATTGTCCTGAAGCTTACCGGCGCGGGCGAGGTTTCCTTTACGCTGGAAGATCAGGGAGAGGTCATAAATACTTTCTCCGCGCGGATGACGGCGGGAGAGAATACGGTGAAGCAGCCGGTAGAAAAGCCAAAGCTCTGGAGCGCCGAGTGTCCCAAGCTTTATGATTTGTGGATTCAGATTAAGGACGAGGCGGGCCGCCGGCAGGAGGTGATCTGCCAGAAGGTGGGCTTCCGCCGCTTTGAGCTGAAAGACTGCATGATGCATCTGAACGGAAAAAGAATTGTCTTTAAAGGGGCGAACCGCCACGATTTCAGTTCCCTGACCGGACGGGCCATTACCGTACAGGAGATTGAAAAAGACATTATTACCATGAAGCGGCACAACATCAACGCCATCCGAACCAGCCACTATCCCAACCATCAGGCGCTGTACGATCTCTGCGACCGCTACGGGCTGTACATGATCGCGGAGGCGAATCTGGAGTCCCACGGATCCTGGGATCTCTATTCCAGAAACGCAGGCGGCTGCGAAGCGGACGTGGTTCCGGGGGATAAAGAGGAGTGGCTGGAGTGCATGCTGGACCGGGCGAACTCCGCTTACCAGAGGGACAAAAACCATCCTTCCATTCTGATCTGGTCCTGCGGAAACGAATCCTACGGCGGAAAAGTGATTTACGAAATGTCCAGGCAGTTTAAACGCCAGGATCCTACCAGACTGGTTCATTATGAAGGGATTTTCCATGACCGCCGGTACAACGACACCAGCGACATGGAAAGCCAGATGTATACTCCCGCTGCAAAGATTGCGGAGTTTTTGCAGAAGGACAGAAGCAAGCCCTTTATCTGCTGCGAGTACCTTCACGCCATGGGAAATTCCTGCGGAGCCATGGACCGGTATACGGATCTTACCGATACGGAACCCCTTTACCAGGGCGGATTTATCTGGGATTACATCGATCAGTCCCTGACCAGAAAGGACCGGTACGGGAGAGAGTACCAGGCTTACGGCGGCGACTGCGGCGAGCGCCCCACGGATTACAATTTCAGCGGGAATGGAATCGCCTATGGCGGAGAAGAGCGGGAAGCCTCTCCGAAAATGCAGACCGTGAAATTCAACTATCAGAACATAGCGGTATTTCCGAAGGAAAGCCGCGTTCGTGTGGTAAATAAAAATCTGTTTTTGAATACGGCGGCGTACGACTGCTTTGCCCTGCTCCAAAAAGACGGGAGAAAGCTTCTGGAGCTGCCGATGGAAGCGTCTCTGGCGCCTCTTACAGAAGGAGAGTTCGATCTTCCCTTCGGAACGCAGGAAGAGCCGGGAGAGTATACGGTGACGGTTTCCTTCCGCCTGAAAGAGGACTGCCTCTGGGCGCTCAAAGGCCATGAAGTGGCTTTTGGCCAGTATACGTACCAGAAAGAAGACACCAGACAGAAAACTTCCTGCCGGGGAGCTTTAAAGGTGATCCGGGGAAATTATAACCTGGGCGTCCGGGGAGAGGAGTTTGACGTTCTCTTCTCCTACCTGAACGGCGGCCTCGTATCCTACCGCTACGGCGGCGTGGAGATGCTGAAAAGCATCCCCATGGGAGATTTCTGGAGAGCGCCTACGGACAACGACGGCGGCAACGGTATGGCGGCCAGGTACGGACAGTGGAAGCTGGCTTCCCTGTACGCTTCCTTTAAGGATCCGGAGACAAGAGCGGGCTCCAATCCCAGAGTGGAACTTCTGGACGACTGCGTGAAGGTTGCGTTCCGGTATTGGATGCCTACGGTTCCGGCGGCTTCCTACGAGCTGGAGTACTCCGTCTATGGAGACGGCGAGGTTCAGGTAAAGCTTTCCTATGACACGGTAAAAGAACTGGGCGATATGCCGCTGTTCGGCGTGACCATGAAGCTGGACGCGGATTACGACCGGCTGGAATGGTACGGTATGGGGCCGGAAGAGACGTATTCGGACCGGAACACCGGAGCGAAGCTTGGAATTTACAAAAACAGAGTTTCGGACAATCTTTCCAGATATCTGGTTCCCCAGGAATGCGGGAACAAGACCGGCGTGCGCTGGGCGAAGGTGACGGACGCCAGGGGAAGAGGCATGCTGTTTACGGGCGACGCCATGGATTTCTCCGCCCTGCCCTATACGTCCCACGAGCTGGAGAGCGCGGCGCACAGCTATGAACTTCCCCGGACGCATTACACCGTAGTGCGGGCGGCTCTGGGCCAGATGGGCGTAGCCGGAGACGATTCCTGGGGGGCCAGGCCGCATGACGAGTATCTGCTTCATCCCCAGGGACGGATGGAATTCGCCTTTTCCTTTAAAGGGATCTGAGGCAGTGAAACAAGCTTGTCTTGGATATGACAGTATGTTACAATTTCAATAGGACGGCGCGGCGGGAAGAGCCGCGCCGGCAGACAACAAAGCAGGGAGGTTTTGCATATGAAGCAGAAAATGCTGGAGTATTTTAAAAAGGCCTTTGAAGACACAAAAGGGGCGGAGGTTTTCTTCGCTCCGGGAAGAGTCAACCTGATCGGCGAGCATACAGATTATAACGGGGGGCATGTGTTCCCCTGCGCTCTGACCATCGGAACGTACGGCGCGGTGAGAAAGAGAACGGACCGGAAGCTTAGATTTTATTCGGAAAATTTCTCCTACCTTGGCGTGCTGGAATCCGACCTGGATTCCCTTACCCCCACCAAAGAGGCGGGCTGGACGAATTATCCCAAGGGCGTGATGTGGGCCTTTGACGGAAGAGGGATGAAGATGGACTGCGGGCTGGATCTGGCCATCTTTGGTAATATCCCCAACGGTTCCGGGCTTTCTTCTTCTGCGTCCCTGGAAGTGCTTACCGGGGCGATTCTCCGGGCGCTGTACGGCTTTGACGTAAGCAACCAGGATCTGGCGCTCATCGGACAGTATTCGGAACGGAATTTTAACGGGGTGAACTGCGGCATCATGGATCAGTTCGCCATTGCCATGGGGAAAAAGGATCACGCCATTTTCCTGGATACGGCGACTCTGGAGTATGAATACGCGCCCATTCAGCTGGAGGGAGCGCAGATTGTCATTGCCTGCAGCAACAAAAAACGCGGGCTGGCGGATTCCAAATACAACGAGCGCAGAAGCGAGTGCGAGGAGGCTTTGAAGGAGCTTCAGACGGTATGCGATATCCAGTCTCTGGGCGAACTGACGGAGGAAGCCTTTGAGGCGCACAAGGACGCGATTCAGGATCCGGTACGGGTGCGCAGAGCCCGCCACGCGGTTTATGAGAACCAGCGTACGGTAAAGGCTGTGGAAGCGCTGAAAAAGAACGAGATTACCACCTTTGGAAAGCTGATGAACGAATCTCACGTTTCCCTGCGGGACGACTACGAGGTTACCGGAATCGAGCTGGATACCCTGGTGGAAGAGGCCTGGAAGCAGGAGGGCGTGATCGGTTCCAGAATGACGGGCGCCGGCTTCGGAGGGTGTACGGTGAGCATTGTAAAGGACGAGGCGATCCCGGCCTTCAGAGAAAACGGTGGGAAGGCATACAAAGAGAAGATCGGCTACGCGGCGGACTTTTATGTGGTTTCCATCGGAGACGGCCCTCAGAAACTGTAAGCGCGCAAGGCTTGTTTTGCCGGAATCAGGAGGAAAAGTATGATTCAGAACAGTATTGTGAAATTAGTGAAGTACGGCCTTTCTACCGGACTCATTGAAAAGGAGGACGCGATCTACACGGCCAACCGGCTTCTGGAGGCGCTTCACCTGGACGCCCTGGAAGAAGAGGCGGAGGCGGAGATCCTGGCCTACGAAGGCGGGCGCCGGGAACTGGTGGACACCCTGGAAGAGACGCTGGGAGAGATCTGCGACTTTGCCTATGAGACAGGCCTTATGGAAGAGAATACCGTGGGATACCGGGATCTTTTCGATACCAGGATGATGTCCCTTCTGGTAGACCGTCCTTCCAATATCATCCGGAAGTTTCAGGAGCTTTACCGGAAATCACCTAAGGAAGCCACAGACTTTTACTATCGGTTCAGTCAGGACACCGACTACATCCGGCGTTACCGGATCGCCAGGGATAAAAAATGGGTGACGGATACGAAGTACGGCCCTCTGGATATTACCATCAATCTTTCCAAGCCGGAGAAGGATCCGAAAGCCATTGCCGCCGCCAAACTTGCCAAGCAGACCTCTTACCCCAAATGCCTGCTGTGCAAGGAGAATGAAGGCTATGCGGGAAGACTGAACCATCCGGCCAGAGGCAATCACCGGATCATTCCGGTTACCATTAACAACAGCCCCTGGAGATTCCAGTATTCTCCGTATGTGTACTACAACGAGCACTGCATCGTATTTAACACGCAGCATGTGCCGATGAAGATTGAGAAAGCGACCTTTGACAAGCTTCTGGATTTTGTCAGCCAGTATCCCCACTATTTCGTGGGATCCAACGCGGATTTGCCCATTGTGGGAGGCTCCATTCTCAGCCATGACCATTTCCAGGGCGGATGCTACGAGTTTGCCATGGCAAAGGCACCGGTAGAGACGCCGGTTTCGTTTTCCGGGTATGAGGATGTGACGGCGGGCATTGTCCGCTGGCCGATGTCGGTCATCCGCCTGAACGGTCCGGATCCCAGAAGGATTTCTGACCTGGCGGACAAGATCCTTCTGGCCTGGAGAGGCTACACCGACGAGGCGGCTTTCGTTTACGCGAACACAGAGGGAGAACCTCACAATACCATTACGCCCATTGCCAGAAGGCGGGGAGAGAACTACGAGTTGGATCTGGTGCTTCGGAACAACATCACCACAGAAGAGCATCCCCTGGGAGTTTACCATCCCCACAAAGAGCTGCATCATATCAAAAAAGAGAACATCGGACTGATTGAAGTGATGGGCCTCGCCGTACTGCCGGCCCGTCTGAAGCAGGAACTGGAGCTTTTGGCGGAGGCGCTTGTGAAGGGCGGCTCCATCCGGGGCGACGATGTGCTGGATAAGCACGCGGACTGGGCGGAGGAACTGAAAAAGAAATACGGCTCTTTCAAACCGGATACGGTGGAGAAGGTTCTTCAGGAAGAAGTGGGCCTGGTATTTGAGAAGGTGCTGGAGGACGCCGGCGTCTATAAGAATACCCCGGAAGGAAGAGAAGCCTTCCTGCGGTTCGTAAATTATGTAGGATAAGCGAGAAAAAGACTTCTTTTTTTACCGGAAGGTAACGGTAATCTCCACCACTTCGCTGGAGGTGCCGATCCGCATCGCGGGGCCCCAGACGCCGGCGCCGGAGGTAACGATGCTTACCATGCTTCCTTTGCGGAGCATCCCTCTGGAATTTTCCCAGCCGATCCGGGTGGTAAGGTTTCCGGGGAAGAGCTGCCCGTCGTGGGTGTGCCCGGAGAGCACCAGATCCGCGCCGGCTTTGGAGAGCTCCTGGAGGGAGGAAGGCTGGTGATCCAGTACGATCACCGGCTTTTCTTTTTGCAGACCGGAAAGAAGGCGGGAAGCCGTCAGGCGGGGGACGCCGCTTTTCTCCAGGCAGGAAGCGTCCAGCCGTCCCGCCAGGTAGAAGGCGCTGTCCAGCAGCAGGGTCTCGTCCTCCAGCATCCGGATCCCGGAGCGCTCCAGGAACTCTTTCATTCTTGGGTCCCAGGTATGGGCGGAGGTTTTCGGGGAAAAGGTAAACCCTGCCAGAATCACTTCCGCCACATCGTGGTTGCCCCAGCAGGCGTAAGTGCCGTAGGTGCTTTTGAGCTCCCGGAAGCAGCCGGAGAGCTTTTCCGGCTGGGCGATGGCGTCGAAATCGTTGTCAAAGATATCGCCGGCAAAGAGAACCAGATCCGGGTGCATGGAATTTATTTTTCGCACCAGGCGGCGGATCTGCTTTTTCCCGGTGTTGTATCCCAGATGGAAGTCGGCGGCCAGGGCGATCCGCAGGGCGGGAAGGGAACACTTTTTGGAAAGCTTCACCTGATAACGGCACACCTTCAGATGTCTGGCGTGGTAGATTCCGTAGAAGGAGACCAGGAGGACGGCCAAAAAGACGGCTCCGCCCCCGATCCTAAGCGCCTGTACCGGAAGTCTGGAAAATACAGGAAGCCCGCGGGAAAGCCGGTAAAAAAGCCCGATCAGATCCGCGGCAAAAAGGAAAAGCAGAAAATACAGGAGAATTCCCAGCCAGTAATTGCAGATTCTCTGAAAAACCCCTTTTGGTCTGCCTTTTGTGAAAGCGGCAGCCAGGGGGGAAAGAGCCAGAAACAGATAGAGAAGAAGAAAAGGGCATACGAACCAGATCCGCCCCAGGAAGCTGTTCAGAGTGGAAAACCAGAGCAGCATCCGGCGAAGCAGATAATAGTTCAGCAAAAGATAAAAAGGCGACAGCAGCAGGGCGGCCATTTTGGATTCGCTCCCTTCATAAAGATACCGCACAGTTCGTATGGAACCGTGCGGTATTTGTAGTTGGATCTAAAATCCGGATCCTATGGATTGGCGTTTACTCAGCGGTAGCTGCAGGGGCCTCGGTGGCTTCCGTGGCTGCCGGAGTCTCGGCGGTCTCAGACTGTACCGCTTCGCTTTCCCCTGCCGCCGCGGTTTCCAGAGTAGCTAGATCGTCAGCGAGCGCGTCCTCTGCGGCGTTGATTGCCTCCGTAGCGCTGTCGATGGCTTCCTGGGGAACGGAGATATCCGCAACCGTATCATAGGACATCGCTGCGTCGATGGAGAAATCGGTGAGATTTACCGTTACCGTGGTTCCTTCCGCAGCTTCGCCAAGGGAAGAAGCGATGAGGTCGTTCAGCATGCCGAGGTCAGAGCTGTTGAAGTCCATATGCATCTGAACCGGAAGGAAGGTGGCGGCGTCTACGTAGTATTCCAGATTGATGGCAAGGCCGTCCAGGTAAGCAAGCGCCTCGTCAATGGCGGAAAGATCTTCTTCGGATACGGACTCTCCGGA
>CALWMW010000132.1 GCA_944382085.1 uncultured Lachnospiraceae bacterium
ATTTCCGGCCAGCATGCAGATCCTGACCGATCGGAATATTCTGGATTTCATGCGCTATGAGACGCTGATGTTTGCCGTCTCCCATGTGCTGCAGCGGGTGAAGGAGGAGATGGATTAGATTCAGGAAAATAACTTCCGTCCGCCGGATAATCCTGGCGGACGGAAGAAAAGCAGTTTAAATATTCTGTTTTATGTGGATGGACAGTTCTGTCTTGTACCAGTCGGTCTCCGGCTTGATGCCCAGCACCAGATAGTTAAAGAGAATTTCCAGGGGAACGCGCCCCTGCTTTTCCGGTTCCTGTCCGATGGTCACATCAATTTTCCCGTCTTTGATAAGATCAATCAATTTCTCGGATTCCAGATCATACGTTATGACTTTGATTTTGCGCTTTTCCGCGACTTTGTTGATCGCGCGGCAGACCGCGTAATCGCCGGGGTTGGCAAAATAAATAACGTTGATTTCCGGATGTTTTTCTATCATGTTCCGTACCGTCAGAAATACGTCGAATTCGTCCATCTGCAAAGTAAAATAGGCGGTATCCGCTATGTTCATCTGAGGATAATATTCCTCCAGCTCCTGACGGAACCCCTGAATACGAAGCTTACTGGAAATACTGGTGGCGAAATAGGAAAGGATTCCTATGGAAGCCTGATTGTCTGTCATGATAGCAGCCAGACCGCAGGCCAGTCGCCCGGACTGTACGTAGTCGCAGCCAACATGGGCCATGCGCTGGTGAATATCTGTATTGTAGGAGACGATAGGAACCGGTTCCATCCCCAACTGCTGGAGACATTTGAGGTAGAGCTCGCCGAACATGCCGGACATGACCCAGCCGTCCATCTGATTTTGCCTGGTAAATTCCAGCGCCATCTCTTCGTCGTTGACCTCTTCAATATTGATAGGGAAAAAACAGACCTCCACCCCGTACTGGAGCAGGGTTTCCGCATACTTTTTGGCCTCTTCATAAACTTTTATATAAAAGGGCGCAAGTCTTCCCACCATGTAACAGAAACCAAAACGCAGCTTCTTCTTTCGGGCGGCGAGCCCGCGGCCGGCAATATTTGGCTGATAGCCCATTTCCTGCGCGCAGCGCTTCACCAATTCTGCTTTTTCTTGGGAAACCCTGCCACGGTCGTGAAGCACCCGGTCTACGGTTCCGCGGGAAACCCCTGCTTTTTTGGCGATATCTACGATTGTTACCATTGATTTTATATTTATCTCCGATCTTTTAGTATCTGTTACCTAGCATAGCATTTTTACCAATCTCTGTCAAAGGAGGAAGACATCCTGGATGAAAAAGATCAGGAAAGAAGACCAGCCTTCTTTAACAGGGAGCGGATTTCCTCCCGCTGTTTGGAAGAAACCTGAGGCAGCGGCGCTGTGCATTTAGCGCTTATAGGAACACCGCATTGAGAAACTGCTTCTTTTATAATCGGAACGAACTGAGAACCGATGTTGTAAATTTCCATCAGAGCGTCCACCTTTTTCTGATACCGGGCAGCGCTTTCCAGATCGTCGGATCTGGCGGCCCGCACCAGTTCTGACAAAAGGCGGGGAGCAAAATTGGAAATGCCAGCGATGCATCCGTCGCCTCCGCAGAGGAGATTATGCATGAAATATTCGTCAAAGCCGGAATAAACCGCGAATTCAGGTCGTACGTTCTTAACCGTCTGAATCAGACTGCGGGTATGGGACATTTCGTCGGTGGTATCTTTGATGCCGACGATGTTATCGTGCTTTACCGCAAGCTTTAAGACCGTATCGGCGCTCAGGCTGTATCCGGTTCTGGCCGGGAAATTGTAGAGAATCATCGGTCCGCTGATGTTCCTGGCAATTTCTTCATAGAATTCAATCTGAGAGGAAGCCGGGAGCTGGAAATAGTAGGGTGAGATTACCACTGCGGCGTCCGCCCCGTGTCCTAGAGCGAAATTTGAAAGCTCGATGCATTCCTCCAGAAGCATACTGCCGGTTCCCACGTAAAGAGGAACTCTTGTTTTGACGGTGTCAATGGCGTGGAGGATCAGCTGCTTTTTCTGTTCCATGGGGATGGCGAAGAATTCTCCGATGCTTCCAAGAATCAGGATTCCATCGATTCCTCCCTCTATGAGAAAATTGTAGAATGCGGCGTTCCCGTTTAAGTCAACCCGTCCCTGGCGATCAAGAGCGGTGATCGCCGGGGTGATCCATTTCGCGTTCATCTTACACCTCCGAAAGGACAACCAGAAGTACGGATTTGGGAGGAAGATGAAGGGTCAGCTGATTTCCGTCCAGTTCATATCCGTCAAAATTCCTGGGAACGAGAGCATCCGGAGATTCAAAGGTATTCTTTGCGTTCATGGCGTCGGAGGTTAAAATGGAAGCCTCTTTTACCTGTACAGAGGCTGCGTCCCCGATGTGACAGGTAAGGTCAGCCGCTTTCTGGGCGTCGATGTTCACGACGGTAAGATTAATGTTTCCGTCCGAATCTCTGGATACCGAAGCATTCAGCTGTTTTAAAGTCTGTCCTTCATACTGATAATCGCCGCAGATAAGAGCGAAGTCCAGAAGATCGGCGCCCTGATGTACCTTGTACATGTCGAAAACATGATAGGTGGGAGTGCAGAGCATATCCGGACCGTCCGTAAGGATCATTGCCTGAAGGACGTTGATGGTCTGGGCAATGTTAGTCATATGGATCCGGTCCGCGTGATTATTGAAAATATTCAGGCTGGTACCGGCGGAAACCGCATCCCGCAGCGTGTTCTGCTGATACAAAAATCCGGGATTGGTTCCAGGCTCACAGTTGAACCAGGTGCCCCACTCGTCGATGATCAGATCTACCTTTTTCTCCGGGTCATAGAAGTTCATGATCGTGGTATGATTGTGGATGAGCTCCTCCAGATACAGGGATGCCTCCATGATTTTAAACCATTCTCCCTCGGTAAAGTCTGTAGCGGAAGCTCTGGAGATGGATTCGTCTTTTAGGTACTGCTCGTTTCCATCCGGAAGATTGGTGGTCAGCGTAGGATCCGCCACTCTGGTATAGTAGTGCAGGCTGATGGCGTCAATATAAGGAGCCGCGATTTTCATCAGGTGCTGCGTCCATTTATAATTGGCGTTTCTCGGACCGCAGGCAATGCGGTAAAGATGGTTGTCGCCGTAATCTCTGGCATACAGGTTGTAGCGCATCATCTCATCCGTGTAGTACTGAACGGTCATTCGCCCGCCGCAGTTCCAGTTTTCATTTCCGATGCCGAAGTATTTCAGCTTCCAGGGTTCTTTGCGCCCGTTCTGCGCCCGGAGCTTTGTCATGGGAGACTGGGCGTCAGAAGTCATATATTCTACCCATTCAGACATTTCGCGAACGGTTCCGCTTCCCACATTTCCGCAAATATACGGTTCTGCGCCTAACAGCTCGCAAAGCTCGAAGAATTCATGGGTGCCGAAATGGTTGTTTTCGGAAACGCCGCCCCAGTGTGTATTCACCATGGAAGGACGGTTCTCCTTGGGACCGATGCCGTCCATCCAGTGGT
>CALWMW010000133.1 GCA_944382085.1 uncultured Lachnospiraceae bacterium
CTGCCCTGCGGACCGGCGATGAGCTGTTCCACGACTACGCGGCTTAAAATCATATTGCTGGAATAATGAATGCTGCGCATCTGGCGTTTCAGCTCCTGTCCGTCCTCTCCGGCGAAATACAGGGAAAGGGAAGCATCCTGGTAGGAATTGATTCCTCCCTCTTTCGTATCGATAAAAGAATCGCCGTCCATCGCCGGAACCAGTTGGCCGTCCAGATCCTCAAGCTGCTCCCCTTCCACGGTAATCATCACTTTGATAACTCCCGGCACCTGGACGAAGGTCTTTACAGCAGCCGCCCTAAGGAGAACCTCTTCGGTATTGGTAAGGTCATAATATTCCTTGGAAAAGTCCACCCTAAGCGCGTCAATGCCGCGCTGGTACCCCAAAATCTCGGCGTCTCCGAAAAGCGCGCTGGTCACTCCTGCCGGAGGATTTGCGAGCTGCTCGGATAACTCCTCCATAATCCCGTCAAAGGTCTGGGAGGTCGGCACATAGGGGCTTTCCACCAGCCGGGTCTCTTCCGTATTCACATAATATACGATGTATTCTTCCTCGTCATCTTCCTCCTGCCGTTCGCATCCCGCCAAAGCCAGGATGCAGAAAGCAAGGATCAGAATAAGGCTCCATCTTCTTTTCAAAAAATGCCTCCCTTTCTTACGGCACATATTTCAAGGGAATCCGCACCGTAAAGGTGGTGCCTTCCCCTTCCTTGCTGTATACTTTTATGGCTCCATGGTGCATCAGCACCGCGCTGCGGGTAATTGCCAGGCCAAGCCCGGTCCCTCCGATCTCCCTGGAGTGGGACTTGTCCACCCGGTAGAATCTCTCAAAAATATGTTCCTGGTCTTCCTCCGGAATTCCCATTCCGGAATCCTCCACCTTAACGTAAAAATACTTGTTGTCCACGTTCAGAGAAACGTGAACCCAGCCGTCCTCCTGGTTATACTTGATGCCGTTTTCCACCAGGTTCGACAGGGCAAGGGTCAGCTTCGTCTCATCCACCTCAGCCAGAACCGGCTTGAAGCTCTCCAGCACAAGATCAATGTTGTGTTTGGCGGCAATGGGACGCAGCCGCTTGAGGATCAGCTCGATGAGCTGGTTGATGTTCGTCTCCTGAATGTTGATATCCGAGGATTTCTTGTCCATCTTCACCAGAGAAAGCAGATCGGAAATAATCTTGTTCTCCCGGTCGATCTCCTCGGCGATATCGCTCATAAACTCCTTGTACAGCTCCACCGGAACGTCGTCCTGGGCAAGAAGGGAATCCACCAGCACCTTCATGGAGGTGATCGGCGTTTTCAGCTCATGGGAGACGTTGGAGACAAATTCCTGCCTGGAGTCCTCCTGGATCTTCATCCGCTTGAGCATACGGTTGTAAGCCTCAGCCAGAAGCTGGGTTTCCGTATAATCGGGAATCGAAATCTCCTGTTCAATGATGCCGCCCCGCACCTCCTCCAAAGACTTGGTAATCTTGCTGAAGGGTTTGGTAAGCATCCTGGACACGTAAAAGGCCAAAAGACAGACCAGAAGGGATATGGTAATCTGAAGAATCAGAACGGTATTTCCCAGAGCCGCTTTTCCGCTGTCCACATCCACGGTGGGCACGCTGATAATCACGACGCCCTCCGTCTCACTGGTATCCCGGTTGGGAATGGGAATCGTCATTTCGAGGAACTGGTATTCCTGATTGTAATTGACCGAGTCGCTTCCCAGGAAGCTTTGCAGCACATCCTCCGAAATAATGACTTTGTCTTCGTCGATGCCGAAGGTATCCAGTATAATCCGGAAATTGCTGTTTACAATGATCACGCGGCCTCCGTAAATGGCGGCAAGCTGTCCCAGCTCGGTATCAATCATGCTGGAAGGCTCCCCGTGCACATAGGAGGTCTGGCTGATCTGTTCAATGATCTGCTGGCACTGACTCTCCAGCATGACGCCTTTCTGATCCACCGCAAGCTCTTCGTAATTTTCCAGGATCACATACTTCATCAGGAAAATGGGAATCAGGCCGGCCAGAATAAAAAGGAAGAAAATCCGGGCCTGAAGGCTCTTAATATAATTGACCGCTTTTTTCTTAATACTGGAAATAATAACCCACTCCCCATTTCGTATGTACATACCTGGGCTCGCTGGGATTCGCCTCGATCTTCTCCCTGAGCCTTCGGATATGGACATCCACTGTGCGCACATCGCCGGGATACTCGTAGCCCCAGACGATATTCAGAAGGTTCTCTCTGCTGTAAACCTTGTTGGGATTAAATACCAGAAGCTCCAAAAGGTCAAACTCTTTGGCCGTGAGGTTCACTTCCTTCCCCGCCACCTTGACTCTTCTTCCTTCACAGTCCAGCACCAGATCGCCCACTTCCACGATGCGTCCTTTCTGCTCCGCCGGCTGTTTCTGGGCGGTACGGCGGATGATGGCTTTCAGCCTTGCTTTCACCTCCAGGATGTTGAAGGGCTTCGTAATGTAATCGTCCGCTCCGTACTCAAGACCGAGAATCTTATCCATATCCTCTCCCTTGGCCGTCAGCATCACAATGGGGACGTCGGAAAATTCCCGGATCTGCTGGCATACCTCCAGCCCGTCCAGCTTGGGAAGCATCAGATCCAGAAGAATAATATCGTAGTCCTTCTCTTTGGCCATCTGCACAGCCTCTTCCCCGTCATAGGCGCAGTCCACTTCCATGTCGTCCTGCTCCAGACTGAAACGGATTCCCTTTACGATTAACTTCTCATCATCCACAACTAATACCTTTTTTGCCATCTCTCTGCTCCTTTAAACCGTAATCTGGTCTTTTATTTTTGAAAATACGGCTTCTTTAATCCCGTAGATCTCCATGATCTCCTCAATCGCCGTAAACTTTCCATTCTCCGCGCGGTACTGCAAAATCGCCTCCGCCTTCGCCTCGCCGATCCCCGGAAGAGTCATCAGAAGCTCCCGGTCGGCGGTGTTCAGATTTACCTTGGCGTTTCTCTCCGTCTGGGACGTCCCTGCCAGGGAAGGGGTCTGCCCGGCCTCCCTGAGCTGCCTGGTCTCCTGGGTAGTATAGACCCAGAGCTTCTGTCCGTCGGTCACCGGCTCCGCCAGATTCAGCCATTCCTGATCCGCGTTCTCCGCGAATCCTCCCGCCTCCCGGACTGCCTCATACACTCTGGTCCCCGCCGGGAGCGCATAGACCCCAGGAAAAGCCACCGCGCCGCACACATATACATAATACTGCTCCAGGGGAGCCGTCTCCTCCTCTTCCTGTCCGGACTGCGCAGCCGCTTCGGTAACGCTCTGCGTCTCTCCTGCGGAGAATTCATAGACGGGTTCTCTGTTACACCCGGTCAAAAAGCCCGCAAAAAACAATGCTGACAGAATCAGCCGACCTATCTTCGCCATATGTGCTTTTCGCGTCTGCAAAAAGCCGCTTTCCCCTGTGCATTCTTCTATTCTAGCGGGAAATACAGGAACTTGCAACCTATTTTTTACATTTTAAAAATCACGATGCCGGCGATGGAAACAGCCATCCCAAACACTCTTCTCCATTCCAGCGGCTGCTTTTCCACTCCGAACAGCCCCAGAAGTTCGATCAGATAAGCCACCGCGAGCTGCGCGATTACAATGAGCATCGCCGCCCTGGCAGGCCCCAGGGCTTCCATGCTCCGGATTACCGTAATGGTAATCACCGCCCCCAGCGCGCCGGAAAGCAGCATATAGCCCGGCTCTACGTCCCTGAGACCGGAAAAGGCCGTCCGGTCCGTAACCGCCCAGGCGGCCAGACAGACCAGCAGAGCCGTAAACTGCACAAAAGCAGACGAAACCCAGAGGCTCGTCTGCTTCGTCACTTCCGTATTAAAAACGCCCTGTACGCTCATACATGCGCCGGACAACAGTGCAATTAAGATTCCAAACATCACGCGTCTCTCCCATCCTGCTAAGATTCTAATGAGAGGATGCGCCGTTTTGGAGAAATTATACAGGATTCCCTTAAAGAGAAGCCTCCAGCCGCCGGATCATTTCATCGATCTCCTCTTCTGTGATGATCAGAGGCGGCAGGAAGCGAAGCACGTTTCCTTCCGCGCTGAGCAGAATCAGGCCGTTCTCCAGAGCTCTTTGGAGGATTTTGCCTACCGGCCTTCCGTCCTCCACCTGGACCCCCTGCATCAGCCCCCTTCCTCTGCGTTCCTTCAGAAAGCCGTGCCGTTCGATGAGCGCGTCCAGCTTCTGCTCCAGATAAGGAGTCACTTCTCTTACATGGGAAAGGAGCTCCCGCTCTTCAAACAGATCAAATACCGCGGACACCGCCGCGCAGGCAAAGGGATTCCCCCCGTAGGTCGTGCCATGGTCTCCCGGCTCCAGAGACCGCCGGGCCGCTTTTTCTCCCAGGACGAAGGCTCCCACCGGGATGCCGCAGCCCAGCGCTTTGGCGCACGTCATAAGATCCGGCTTAACGCCGTACTGCTGCCAGGCAAACCAGGAGCCGGTCCGTCCCATGCCGCACTGAATCTCGTCAAGGATCAGCAGGATATCCTTCTTTTCACAAAGCGCCTGGATTCCCTTCAGAAATTCCGGCCGGGCCGGAAAGATTCCGCCTTCCCCCTGAACCGTCTCCAGAAGAATGGCGCAGGTTTTATCGTTGATCTGCTCTTTTACGCTGTCCAGGTCGTTAAACCCGGCAAACCGAACGCCGCCCATGAGAGGACGGAACGGTTCCTGGTAATGTTCGTTTCCCGTAACGGAAAGAGCGCCCACGCTCCTTCCGTGGAACGACTGCCGCATGGCAACGATCTCATGTCCCGTCTGTCCGTCTTTGAGAAACGCATATTTCCTGGCCGCCTTGATCGCCCCTTCCACCGCCTCGGTTCCGCTGTTGGTAAAAAACACCCGGCTTAATCCGCTCGCGTTTAACAGCTTTTCCGCAGCCTCAGCCAGAGGAACCGTATAATAAAGGTTTGAAGTATGCAAAAGCCTGGAAATCTGGTTTTTCAGCGCTTCCTCAAAATCCGGATCTCCGTACCCCAGCGCGCAGACGCCGATGCCCGCTCCGAAATCCAGGTACTGCTTTCCATTCACATCCTCCAGCCAGGCTCCTTTTCCTTTTTCCAGCACTACGGGAAACCGGTTGTAGGTGTGAAGGAGCGCCTGCTCCGCCCGGTCGATGTAGGTTTGCTCGTTCATTTTCTTCTCCTTTCCGGCGCTTCGGCCTATTCCTGATCGTAGCGTTCTTCCTGATCGCCGATGATCGCCGTTCCGATTCCCTTATTGGTAAAGAACTCCAGAAGCAGGCAGTGCTCAATTCTGCCGTCCAGGATATGAACCCTGGAAACCCCCGCCTCAATGGCCTCAATGCAATTCTGCAGTTTGGGCAGCATCCCGCCGGTGGCGCCTCCGCTCTTCAGAAATTCCCTGGCCTCCGCCACAGACAGTTCGCTGATCAGGGAAGACTTGTCCAGAGGATCCCGGTACACCCCTTCAATATCTGTAAGGAAAGCCAGCTTCGCCGCCTTCACCGCTTTGGCGATGGCGCAGGCCGCGTCGTCCGCGTTGATATTGTAGGAATGGTAATCGTCGTCCGAGCCCACCGGGCAGATCACGGGAATAAAGTCATTCTCCAGAAGCGTATTCAAAAGGGAAGTATCCACTTCTTTTACCTCTCCCACAAAGCCAATGTCCTCTCCTCCCGCCAGTTTCTTCTCCACTTTCAGAACGGTGCCGTCCTTGCCGCTGATCCCCACCGCCTTCAGTCCGACTTTTTCCATCATGGAAACCAGGCCTTTGTTGATCTTGTTGAGCACCATCTCCACCACTTCCATGGTGGCCGGATCCGTTACCCGCAGGCCGCCTACAAACTTCGTCTCCAGCCCCAGCCTCTGAATCCATTTTGTCACGTCTTTTCCGCCTCCATGGACGATAATGGGGCGAAAGCCCACCAGCTTTAAAAGGGCCACGTCCCGGATTACGCTTTTTTTCAGTTCATGCTCCACCATCGCACTGCCGCCGTATTTTACGACAATGGTTTTCCCGTGAAACCGCTGAATATAAGGAAGCGCTTCAATCAGTACATTGGCTTTCTGAAGCCACAGTTCCATCGTTGATTCCATCTGATTTTCCCCTCTTTCTCCCGGTCAGGAACGGTAGTCCGCGTTGATCTTCACATAGTCATACGTCAGATCGCACCCCCAGGCCGTTGCCGACGCGTTCCCCTGTTTCAGATCCGCCACCGCCGTCACTTCCTCTTCGGAAAGAATCCGGGTCGCCTCTTCCTCGCTGTAGCCGGTGGAAACGCCGTTCTCAATGATTTTCAGCTCTCCGACGGCGCTCCTGAAATAGAGATCCACGCGTTCCGGATCAAAATCCGCCCCGGAATATCCCATGGCGCAGAGGATTCTTCCCCAGTTGGCGTCATGGCCGAAAATCGCCGCTTTCGTCAGGTTGGAGGTGATGATCGACTTGCTGAGCGTCACCGCCTGTTCTTTCGTCCTGGCTCCGGTCACCTTCACTTCAAAAAGCGCCGTCGCCCCTTCTCCGTCTCCTGCGATCTTTCTGGCCAGTGAGGTGTTTACCTGATTCAAAGCCTCCAGGAAGCGTTCATAGTCCTCGTCTTCCTCCGTAATCATGGGATTGCCGGCCAGACCGTTGGCCAGAAGCAGCACCGTATCGTTGGTGGAAGTGTCTCCATCCACCGAAACCATATTGTAGGTATCCGCCACGCTGGCGCTCAGGGCCTTCTGAAGCATCTCCCTGGAAATGCAGGCGTCTGTGGTAAGAAAGCTTAACATGGTACACATATTCGGATGTATCATCCCGGAGCCCTTGCACATTCCTCCCAACGTCACCGTTTTCCCGCCGATTTCAAAGGAAACCGCGGCCTCCTTCTTCCTGGTGTCCGTCGTCATAATCGCTTCCGCCGCCACTTCCCCGGCCTTCCGGCTTTCCTCCAGGGCTAAGGCCAGCTTCTCGATTCCCGCCTTTATCTTATCCAAGGGAATCTGAGCCCCGATCACGCCGGTAGACGCCACCAGAACCTCATCCTGGGAAACCCGGAGCACTTCCCCGGCTTTTCTTGCCGTCTCCCGGCAGCAGGCAAGCCCTTCCGCTCCCGTACAGGCGTTGGCCACGCCGCTGTTGACTACCACCGCGTGAACCGCCTTTCCTTTGGAGACCACTTCCTGGTCCCATTTCACCGGAGCCGCTTTCACAAGGTTCGTCGTAAAGGTCCCCGCCGCCTGACAGGGGCTCTCGCTGTAAATCAGCGCCATGTCTTTTCCATCTTTCTTAATTCCGGCGGCAGCGCCGGCCGCCGAAAACCCCTGCGGAGCAGTCACTCCGCCGTCCAGTTTTTTCATGTTTACATTCCTCTTTTCTATTCTTTATGGAAACATGGGGATCTGCAGAAGGCCTGTATTCTCCTTCAGGCCGAACATGAGATTCATGTTCTGTACCGCCTGCCCCGCCGCGCCTTTTACCAGATTGTCCATGGCGCCCATCACAATCACCCGACGGGTTCTGGGATCCAGCTTCACATTCACATCGACAAAGTTGCTTCCCTCCACCCATTTTGTCTGAGGACATACGCCCTCCGGGAGAAGACGGACGAAAAATTCCGCTTCATAGTACTTCCGGTAAACCTCCCTGAGCTCCTCTTCCGTAATGCTTTTCGTAAGAGTAGCATAGGCTGTCACCAGAATTCCGCGGTTCATGGGAACCAGATGGGGCGTAAACGTCAGCGTCACCGGCCTTCCGGCGGCGTATCCCAGCTGTTCCTCGATCTCCGGCGTATGCCGGTGAGAAGCCACGCCGTAGGCTTTCATATTTTCGTTCACTTCACAGAACAGATTGTCCGTCTTGGCGCCTCTGCCTGCCCCGGAAGTCCCGGATTTCGCGTCTATGATGATACTGTCCGGATCCGCCAGCCCCTCCTTGATCAGAGGATACAGAGAGAGGATGCTGCAGGTGGGGTAACATCCGGGATTCGCCGTCAGCCTGGCGCCTCTTACCTGTTCCCGGTTCCGCTCGCACAGCCCGTAGACGGCTTCCGGAAGATACTCCGGAGCCTTGTGCTGTATTTTATACCACTCTTCGTATATTTTTACATCCTTCAGCCGGAAATCCGCGCTCAGGTCAATGACCTTCGCTTTCTTTAGAATTTCCTCGTTTATATGGGAAGCGCAAAAGCCCTGAGGCGTCGCCGTAAAAATCACATCCGCCTCTGACGCCAGCTCCTCCATCTTATCCTCCAGGCACTGCGCGTCCGTAATCTGAAAAAAGTTCTGATAAATGGAAGCATACGGCTCGCCTGCGTAGCTCCTGGAGCCATACCAGACAATTTCCGCCTCCGGATGCCCCAGCAAAAGTCTGGCCAGCTCTCCTCCCGCATAGCCGGTGGCTCCAATGATTCCCGCCCGTATCATACCAACATCCCTCCGTCTCCTGAAACGTATTTCTCTAATCATATACCAACGGCTTTTAGAAGTAAAGTACTTTTTGGCGCATCTTTATTCACTATTCGTGTATATTATTCATCTCTTTCTATATTTTAAACATTTTTGAAAAATGTGCTTGCATATTTATGACAAGTGCGCTATAGTATCGAGAGGAAAAAATCATTACAGTTTTCGGGAGGAATTTAGATTATGAAGGAAAAAGTTGTTCTGGCTTACTCCGGAGGCCTTGACACCACTGCCATTATTCCCTGGCTGAAAGAACATTTCGGCTACGAAGTCATCTGCTGCTGCGTAGACTGCGGACAGGGAAACGAACTGGACGGCCTGGAGGAAAGAGCGAAGCTTTCCGGCGCTTCCAAATTATATATTGAGAATATCATCGATGATTTCTGCGACAACTACATCATGCCCTGTGTCAAAGCAGGCGCGGTTTATGAGAATAAGTATCTGCTGGGAACCTCCATGGCCCGTCCCGCCATTGCCAAGAAACTGGTGGAGATCGCCAGGAAGGAAGGGGCTTCCGCAATCTGCCACGGAGCTACCGGAAAAGGAAACGACCAGATCCGTTTTGAGCTGGGCATCAAGGCTCTGGCGCCGGATCTCAAGGTGATCGCTCCCTGGCGTATGACGGATGTCTGGACCATGCAGTCCAGAGAGGATGAAATCGAATACTGCCGTCAGCACGGCATCGATCTTCCCTTCTCCACGGACAGCAGCTACAGCCGCGACCGGAACCTGTGGCACATCAGCCACGAAGGTCTGGAACTGGAGGATCCTGCCAACGAGCCCAACTACGACCATCTGCTGGTACTGGGCGTAACGCCGGAAAAAGCGCCGGATGAGGCGGAATACGTAACGATGACCTTCGAGGCCGGCATTCCCACCTCCATCAACGGCAAGGAGATGAAAGTATCGGAGATCATCAAAGAGCTGAACCGCCTGGGCGGAAAGCACGGCATCGGCATCGTGGATATCGTGGAGAACCGTGTGGTAGGCATGAAATCCAGAGGCGTTTATGAAACCCCCGGCGGAACCATCCTTATGGAGGCCCACAAGCAGCTGGAGGAACTGGTCCTGGATCGGGCGACCATGGAAGAAAAGAAGGATCTTGGCAATAAGTTCGCTCAGATTGTCTATGAGGGAAAATGGTTCACACCCCTCAGAGAGGCCATTCAGGCGTTTGTAGATGTGACTCAGGAATATGTGACCGGCGAAGTGAAATTTAAGCTTTACAAAGGAAACATC
>CALWMW010000134.1 GCA_944382085.1 uncultured Lachnospiraceae bacterium
ACCTCGTATTTCTTCAGGCTTTCTATATACCGCACAAAATGATAGAGCCCCCGATAGCTGGTGGCCTCGTACGCCACGGCCTTTTCCACCAGCATGTCCAGGTTCGCCTTCCTCTGCGTGCCCCCCGGAAGCGCCGCCGCGTATTCCCCGTATCCGGTCCGCTCCAGAATCTCCCAGAGAATCTCGTGCACCGGCGTATACTGTGCTTCCTGACGGATGCTCTGCCAGGTCTCAAAAAAGCTTCTCAGCTTTTCCCGGATCTTTGGATCTTTCCCCTCTGTCAGATAGAGCCGGCAGCACCCGTAGAAGGGCAGTTCGGCGGAAACGTTTCTTACGGACGCAAGTTCTTCATCGGAAAAGCCTCCCATGGCGCTGCGCAGTACTCCCGCCAGAGGCAGATCCTGCATGGGATTATCCAGAATCTGAAGGTAGGACAGTACGTTCTGTACCTCCGCCGCGTCAAAGTACCCTTTCTGGGAATCTGTATGGCAGGGAATTCCCATTTCCATCAGCACTTTGGAAAAGGTCTCCGCCCATCCGGACATGGTGCGCAGAAGAATCACCATATCCCCGAATCTGACCGGCCGGTAATCCTCCAATTCCTTATCCCACACCACTTCTGTTTCCATGAGAGACAGGATCCTCCGCCCCGCCAGTTCCGCCTCTTTCTGAATCCGGTCCCCTTCTTCCAGGGAGAGCAGCAAAAGCTCCGGTTTCCAGGAAAAAGGATCCTCCTTTCCCGGAACCGGCGCGAAAAAGGCGCCAGGATGAAGAGTCGCCAGACTGTCGTATTCCACGCCGCCCAGTTCCCGGCTCATCAGCCTGGAAAACAGCTCATTTACTCCCTCCAATACTTCCGCCCGGCTGCGGAAGTTCTGATGAAGGTCAATTCTTCTGGAAGCTTTTCCGTCTTTTCCGTACTTCTCGTATTTTTCCGCAAACAGCTCCGGGCTGGCCAGACGGAACCGGTAAATGCTCTGCTTCATATCCCCCACCATAAAGCGGTTCCTGGGATGGCCTTCTCCCCCCGACACGCAGGAGAGCAAAAGCTCCTGTACCAGATTGCTGTCCTGGTATTCGTCGATCATAACTTCCAGGAAAGAATCCGCATACTCCTTCGCGGTCTGAGAAGGCCGGACGCTTCCGTCCTCTTCCCGCACGGCAAGGACCTTCAGCGCTTCGTGTTCCAGGTCAGAAAAATCCAGCACATTTTTTTCCTCTTTTTCCTGCTGCAGGCGTTTGCGAAAATCCTGCGTCAGTTCTGCCAGCATGCGCACCGTTTCCCCGCTCTCCTCAAGCTCCCGGAACATCTCCTGCGGCTCCTCATAGAAATACTGCTGCCGCAGCTGTTCGATTCCTTCCTTGACCTGTTTTCTAAGCTCCTGCACCTGAAGCTTTTTCTCCGGATCCACCGTTTTATCCCGTACCGGCGCCAGCCGGGAAAAGGGCGGAAGGGCGGCAAACGCTTTCCCCAGCGTCTGGTAGGAATCCAGTCCTGCCGCAATCCGGTTCAGAATCTCCATATCTTTTTCCAACGCGCTCTCATACGCCGCCGGCCCATCCGGCTCCCGGACGAGAGTTCTGGCATACCAAAGCTGTTTTCGGTAATCCTCCAGCGTCCGCTTCGTCTTCTCCAAAAGCTCCGAAAGCCAGGGCATCCCGCTCTCCCTTTCATAGGCCGCGCAGCATTCCTTCAGCCACGCCTCCGGCCAGGGCTGTCCCTGGGAGAAGTGATAGATCCGGATCAGCGTCTCTTCCAGGATTTTATCATTTTTTCCCGGCGTAAAACGCTCTAAAAAGCGGGAGAACCGTTCGTCTTTTTTCTCATAAGCGCCGTCCACCGTCTCCCGCGCGATATCCTGTTCCAGCAGCCGGATCTCTCCCTCGTCCGCGACCCGGAAAGACGGATCCAGCTTTGCCTCCTGAAAATGATTTCGAAGGACCTCCAGGCAGAAGCTGTGAATGGTCATAATCCGGGCGTTGTGCACCAGCACCAGCTGCCTTTGGAGATGCGCGTTCCCCGGTTCTTCCCCGGCGCGCCTTTCCAGAGCGCTTCTCAGCCGTTCCCGCATCTCCGCTGCCGCCGCATTGGTAAACGTGACCACCAAAAGCCGGTCAATGTCCGCAGGCTTTTTCGGATCCGTCACCAGCGAAAGGATCCGTTCCACCAGAACCGCCGTCTTACCGGAGCCTGCCGCCGCCGAGACCAGAAGATTCACATCCCTGGCCTCAATGACCTTCCGCTGATCCGCCGTCCATGTTACCGCCATCCGCTTCTCCTCCTTCCTGGCCTTTTTCTTCTGCTTCCGACGTCATTCTTTCCCAGGCCTCCGCCTTGGAAACCGACACCTTCCTGGGCCGGTACTGTCCGGGCAGTTTCCGGTCAAAGCCGCACACAGAACCGTACACGCAGTTGTCGCAGGCGGACTGCGTCCGGTCTTCTAAAGGACTCGCCAGAATTTCCCCTTCCAGGATCTCCCGGCCCATTTCCCGGATTTTTCTTTCCACAAAGCCGCACAGCTGTTCCAGTTCCCCGGAAGAAACCGCGCCGGATCCCGCTCTTGGCGTTCCGTCCTTTTTCAGCGAAACCGGAATCACCGAAGAATCTGTCGTGAGACTGCGGTCCAGCGCCCTTAGGATCCTGGGACTTGCGTTTACCAGTCCCTGAGGCCGCATCGCTTTCAGCAGTTTTACGCCGGAAGTTTCCCTGGAATCCCCGTCCTCCTTTTCCAGGACGGGATCCTGCAGCTGGCAGTAAAAGACGCCGGCGGGAATCACCTTTTTTGCCTCCGATTCCCTTCCTTCCTTCTCTCCAGCCTCCAGCCGTTTCTCTTCCTGCTTCCTTTCCATCTCCAGCGCGGCGTTCAGATAAGCCAGCAGCTGAAGCTGAAGGCCGTAGTACACCGCCACCGGATCAAAGCGCGCGTTCCCGGATTTGTAATCCACGATTTTTACATAGATGTTTCCCTCTTCTTCCGCCGTATCGATTCGGTCAATCCGTCCCTGCAGCTCCATCCGGGCATCCGGCAGCAGCTCCATGCGGACGGAATCCAGATCCTCCCCGTCTTTAAAAGAGATTTCAAATCCCTTGGGCCGGAAGCTTCCTGCCCGGATCTGTTCCTGCATCGCCCAGACAGACCGGCAGAGAATCCGCTTGATCCTGCGGACGGTGTACTCCGCTCTGGCGGAGCTGTGAAGCAAGCCGAACCCATACTCGCCGGCAACCTGATCCACGCAGGCTTCCAGCATGGGTTCCGCCTCGTCTCTGGTGAGTTTGGCCCAGTCTTTTTTTTCTGCCTGAAGCCTTCTGGAAAAGAGCTCCATAGACCGATGGAACAGGATTCCCAGATCCGCCGGCTTTACTTCAAACTGTTCCCGTTCTTTTAATTTTAATCCGTAAGCCGCAAAATGCGCGAACGCGCAGGCGGCGAACTGTTCCAGGCGCGTAACGCTGTTCTTCAGAACGCTTCCATAAAGTTCCCTGGAAGTCTCATAAGAAAGCCTGCCCCCCGTTTCCATGGAAAAGGCGGCTCTGGTCAGCCTCTCTACTCTTTCTTGGCAGGATTTTTCCGCAAAGCAGCGCCGATACAGCTCTCTCCACCAGGGTTTTTCTCTTCCAAGCCTTGCCTCCTGAAATCCAAGAGCCAGAATCTCCATTCCGTTTTCCGGAGAAGTCACATAGCGCAAAGCCATTCCCGCCTCCTCGTCTGTCGGCGTCAGCTGCGGAAACAGACGGCGGACGGTATCCACAAGATAAGAAGGCCTCATGGCTTTCCCGTCGCTGTTGCCGCGGCACCAGGAGAGAATCAGCTTTTGCTCCGGCTTTGTCAGATTCTGGTAGAGATAAAAGCGCTGAATGTAGCTGTTTTCTCTCTGTCCCGGAGCCAGCGCGACGCCGCTCCCCTCCAGAATTTCCCGTTCCAGATCCGAGACGAGTCCTCCCTGCTTTCCTCTGGACGGCACCCATCCGTCGTTCAGGCCCAGGAAAAAGAGCACCTTCACATGCGCCAGGCGGCTTCTCTCAATATCTCCCACCTGGACCTGGTCAATCCCCGGCGGGATGATTCCCACCTTGGCCTCGTCGAAGCCTGCATCCAGAATTTCTGAAAACTCTTCCAGGCTGACGGTTTCTTCTCCCAAAAGCTCTACCATTTCATCCAGCAGCTCCACAATAACCGGATAAACCTGGCTATACTCTCTGGCCTGCTCCAGCTTTCCTTCTTTTCGGAAAAGAGTCTCCATATCCTTGAGCTTCTGCTGAACCTCACAGTCTTCCAGCAAGCCGAGGACCGCCTCGGCGAACTTGCGGACCGTCCCTTTTCCTCCTCTCACCCGTTCCCCGAAGGGTCGGTATTTCTCCATCGCCTTTTTCCGGCTGATTTCCCAGGGCTCTTCCCTCTCTGCGTCTTCCTTTGTCCAGGGTTCGTTCCATCGCTTCCAGCCGCGGATTCCCCTGGCCAGAACGTAATTTTCCAAAACATCGGTTTCTTCCGGCGTCACGCCTGCCATTCCGGTGCGCAGATAACGGAACATCGTCTCATAAGAAAGATTTTTCCGCGCCGCCTCCAAAGCGCCCCGGATCAGTTCCAGTCCGGGATTCAGGAGAATTCTTCTGGTTTCATCCAAAAAAACCGGAATCTCATATCTGGGAAAAATCTTTTTTACATAATGTCCGTAGGAAGAAAGGTCGCCGGTGATGATCGCGATCTCCCGGTAGCGAAGCCCCTTCTCCGTCACAAGCCCTCGGATCGTTCGGGCGGCAAAGGCGACCTCTCCCGCCGGATTCGCGGAAGCGTGCAAAGAGATCTCCGGTTCCCGGTTCTGTCCGGCGCCGCTGTCCTTTTTGCTTCTTCCGGTCTCACCGCTTCGGAACAGATGTCTTTCCAGAAATTCCAGTTCCCCGCCTTCCCGGAATCTGGGCAGCCTCTCTTTTCCCAAGATCACCGGCTCCTCCACTTCCATTTTCCCATAAACCGTGCGCAGAAGCGCCTGAATCGTCTTTTTGCTCAGGGCGAACAGCTCATGCTCCTGGATGGCTCCGGTATAGCGCTCGTTCGCGTCTATGGTAACGGTAACGTACATCGATTTAACCAGCCCCGCCAGTTCCCGCAGCGTCTTTAACTGAGCCGGGGTAAAACCGGTAAACCCGTCAAAAGCAAGGACTGATTTTTTTAAAAGGTCGGAGGCAAAAGCCGATTCGCAAAACAGATCCAGAAGCTCTTCCGGCTTCACGAACGCGTCCCGCCGGTACCGGAGATATTCCCCGTAGATTTCGCGGATCTCCTGAAGCTTCTGCCTCAGGGCGGGCCGGTCCTTGGCGAAGCGGATCATCGTCTCCAGGTCTTCCTCTCCCACTTCATACTGCATCAGTTCGGACATCACGGACTTTACCTCGGAGACATAACCGGTCCGGCTCATCCTGCTGCCCAGCACCGGCAGACGGTCCTCCAGAAGAAGGGCGATTCTTCGAAGCATCAGGTTCTTTCCGGTCTCCGTAAGTACCTGTCTTGCGTCTTCCCCCACTTCTTCAAAAACTCGATGCGCAAGCCTTGGAAAGCTCAGCACATCCACATTCATAATGCCTCCGTCCGGATGCATGGTCACCAGATCCTTCTGGGCCTGCATGTTGAACTGCTCCGGCACGATTACCAGATAGTTCTGCTCCGGATGCGCCCTGGATTCTTCTATGATTTTCTGATATAAAAAAGAGGATTTCCCACTTCCGGAATTCCCCAGAATCAGCTGCAGCGGCATAAAGAAACCTCCTGTAAAATTGCCTTGTACTCATTTTTATAAAGCTTAACACAACTTTATCTAAAAAGTAAAGAACGCAGACTCTGAATTTGGAATCAGCCGCCTGCGTTCTATGAAGTTTTTCTTCCCTTTTCAAGTTAACCGGATACCAAAGTACCTCCGGGTTCTTCCTCATTAAAATCAAATTCTTTTATTAATACAATTTCATTTTTATCAAACGGAGAACCATCAGGATATAAAAAGCATTGAAACCACCTGGGCGGCACAGGACTTCCTACCGGCCAATCCCACGGAATATGGTATTGAGCGCTCCCCGCACATAATCCCCAAATGTAGAACCCAATTTTATATCTGCTGTAATACGGTAAAATAACCTCTAATTCATTTCCGAAAGTTCTGGCAACACATTCTGTACACAATATAGGCCTGCCCGTCGATAAAGCTCTTTTTATTTCATCTTCAAAGGATAAATAATGAACTCCGTTTATTTGCTTTCTATATCCTTTCCCCGGTTTCTCATAGCAATGGAAGGTTGTAATATCTGATATATCCCATGCTCTCCAGCAACTAGTTAGCGGTTGCTGCGGATTTGTTTCTCTTGCACAGAAAAAAACAAACTCTAAAAGATCTCTGCATTCTTCCCAAGGCTCATTATACAGATCCCAAAAAGAAACCCTTTTGTCTTTCCCATACCTTAAAAGAATTTCTGTCACGAATTCTCTTATTCCCTCTTTGTTTTCTTTCCATTTCCCACTGCAGTCAAAAATTCTGGCCCCTTTATAGTTCCATCCTCCATCATGAACTCCCGGTTTATAGTCAATTAGAAAAGGATCTTCTTCTTGACTGATTGTCCATCCTGGAATCATATAGGTGTTTGGCTGAAGGGTAAGCATTACAGAAAAATTCAGATCGGCACAAAAATCCAAGAAACGATCCAGATTTTTTTGAACTAAATCTTTCCTGGTTTCCCATTGGCATTCTGCAACGAAAATTCTCAAACTATTTATTCCGGCGTCTTTTGCATAGTGGAGTTCCCTTAAAATACAGTCCTCCTTAAAATGGTGCCACATTTCAATATAGCTGTAACAATAAGACGGGACAAAATTTACTCCTTTTATCACACCAAAAGCACTCATATATTCTTCTGCCTTGTGAATATCCCATACTCTTTCTTTCAAAAAATTACGCATTTTCTTTCCTCCTGCTATTAAGAAACAGAATATCTCAGTACATTCCATGAATGCGGTTTTAAAATAACTCTTTCGCTACTGTCTATTTTTCTAAATGAAGGACAGATTTTATCCGGAAATACCTCACTGTTTTTTTCTATAGGATTTTCTGAAAATAGTTCTTTCCATTCAACCAGATTTATCTGATCAAATCCCCCAAAAGAGAATTGTATTTCTATAGGGGAATCCATAGAAAAATTTGAAACTAAAACTCTTATTTCCTTTAAGTCTTCAAAATAAACGCAAGCGGAATAGGCACAGGGAACTGTTCCATAATGTTCCGTTTCAATTGTAGGATATTCTCCTGTATGACGAAGCACGACTCCGCCTACGCAATCAGAAAAATCTTTAAATGGGAAAGCAATCGGCTGTACAATTGTACTTCCATTTGAAAAAACCGAAAACATTCCATTTTCATTTGTGAGAAGAGATTGACAACAAATCTTTACCACATCCGAATGGTTTAGCAAAACACAAAACAGGCCTCCAAGAAGTACCGCATCATATTCTGTAAAAGAATCGTAAACAGTTCCAGATGAATGTTTTTCTTTCTTGGGCAGGATTCCTAGTTCATCAAGAGAAATGAAAACATCATGTTCCGAACGATGTAAACCTTTTTCATACTTAATCAATGACGCGATTGTATGAATCATACCATCCAAATCCTTGGGCATCCATGCTACATCTCTTATCGTTTCAATTCTTGGATACACAAGATCCTGAGTCACGTCAAATCCATAATATCGATGTAGAGAAAGATAATCTATCCATTCATAAGCATTATCCAGAATGATTCGATCCCAGTACCCAAAACTCTGATGCATCGGTTCGTTTGAACAGGAACCACATGCCACCAGTTCAATTTTGGGATCAACCCTGCGCATCATCTTAGCGGTTTCCCGATACTTTTTTACATAGGCATCCGGATCCATTTGACCAATTTGCCAACTTCCATCTACCTCGTTACCATCACACCAAATCCTTACATTATATGGTTTTTCAGAACCGTTTTTTTTCCGCAGATTACTATAATATGTACCTCCTTCTATATTACAATATTCTACAAGTTCTGCCGCTTCTTTCGGTGTACCTGTCCCTAAATTTACACTCAGCATAAGCTCTGTCTCAAGCTCTGATGCATATTTTGCAAATTCGTCAATCCCTACTTCATTTGATTCTGTGCATTCCCAAGCAAGATCATACCGTATTGGTCTTTTCTCCTTGGGTCCGATTCCGTCTTTCCAATTATACGCTGAAACGAAATTGCCACCAGGATATCGAAGCAACCTCACGTCAAATTTCTTTATCAATTCTTTTACATCTTTTCGGAAACCAAGCTTATCTGACATGGGATGATCCTTTTCATAGATTCCTCCATACATGCATCGGTTCAGGTGTTCTACAAAGGAACCTCCCATTCTTCTGTCAACGGTTGCTATTTTATAATTTTTGTCATAGATTATTTTTGCGTTCATAAATACTCCTCTTTTTATCCTTTAATCGCTCCTATCATAACGCCCTTTTCAAAATATTTCTGAAGAAACGGATAGATAATCATAATGGGAATGGTAGATACAATAATAATTGCATATTTCATACTGATTACAGACAAAATAGCGTATCCGCTCCCAGTTCCTCCGGTCTGAGAAGAGGACTGCGCAACGAGAAGAATTTCTCGCAAAACAAGCTGTAAAGGTTTAAATTCCAAGTCTCTGGCGTATAAAAGCCCTGTGAAATAATCATTCTAATGGGCTACCCCAT
>CALWMW010000135.1 GCA_944382085.1 uncultured Lachnospiraceae bacterium
GGCCTGGTTTTCGATGAAGACTTTACCGTAGACGAGGGCATGGATGACGGCAGCGAGGCAGGACTGGATCTTTCTGAGGAAGAGTACTACGACGCGGACGCGGAAATGCTGGAAGAATAGGAGGTTCATCGGTGATCCTGAAACTTGAACATATTTATAAAGATTATCTTCAGGGAAAAATGACCGTCCCTGTGCTCAAGGACGTCTCCCTTGAGGTAGAAGAGGGAGAATATGTCGCCATCATGGGTCCTTCCGGTTCCGGCAAATCCACGCTTATGAATATCATCGGCTGTCTGGACCGGCCGACCTCCGGAAACTATGAGTTGGCGGGACAGGATGTGCTGAAGCTGGGGGAGAACGCGGTGGCTTCCGTGCGGCTTCACAGCATCGGATTTGTCTTTCAGAATTTTCAGCTTCTTCCCAGGCAGTCCGCTCTGGACAATGTGGCCCTGCCTCTGATTTACGCGGGGGTACGGAAGAAAGTACGCAGGGAGCGGGCCAGGGAAGCCCTCATCCGGGTGGGCCTGGAGGATCGTGTGAATTTTAAGCCGACGCAGCTTTCCGGAGGACAGAAGCAGTGGGTGGCGATCGCCAGAGCGATGGTGAACCATCCCAAGATTCTTTTGGCGGATGAGCCCACCGGAGCGCTGGACTCCCACTCCAGCAAACAGGTGATGGAGCTTTTTCGGAAGCTGAACGAAGAGGGAGTGACTGTGATTATGATTACCCATGACCGGGGCATCGCAGAGCATGCGAAACGGATTGTGGATATTTTTGACGGTGAGATTTCCGAACGGAAGGGGGAGGATCGATGAAGGCTAAGACCGTGATCATCAGCCTGGCCGTAACAGGCGCGCTGGTGGCCGGAGGAATCTACGGGGCTTACTATGTGATTCAGAGCAGAAAATCTCCGGTTCAGGTGGTTCCGGTAACCAACGTCAATTCCGGATACTGGGGAACGACGGACACGATCTATGGAACCATTACCTCCCAGGTGGCCCAGAACGTTCTCCTGGATGAAGAATACTCCGTAGAGGAGGTGTTTGTGGAAGCCGGCCAGGAAGTGAAGGAAGGAGACCCTCTTTTTTCCTATGACATGACGTTGCCGGAGCTGGAGCTGGAGCTGAAAGAGCTGGAGCTTCAGACTTATGAGCTGGAGAAGACTCGCCTGGAGCGGGATCTGGAACGGCTGCGAAACGGCACTTACACCACGGCCTCTCTGGACTACAATGATATGGGAAGCATGACGGCCTCCGGGGAGATGGATCTGATCATTGAAGAGCCGTCCGGAGCAGGAGGCGGCGCAGGAGGCACGGAGGGATCGGGAAGCGGCCAGGGCGGATTGTCCATTGATTCCGCAACTGTGATTCCTCAGAGTACAGAAGGAACTTCTCAGGGGAATACGGAGGGAAGTACAGAGACAACCGGCCAGACCGTTCCGGAAAGCACGGAGGAAACGAATCCCCAGACAACGGGAGAAACCGTTCCGGATTCCCAGCCGGGTACGGAAACCGTTCCTGCGGAAGAAGGCGGAATCGAGATTGAATCCGTGGAAACCGTAGCGGGGACGGTGGAAGGACTGACAACGGAAGAGGAGACGGAAGGGACGACAGAAGAGACCGGAGAGAGCCAGGAACAAACGATGATGGACACCTATGTAAGTTCTTTTCTGGCTTATTACAGTCTTTTAAAGGAATATGAGAAGGACGGGATGACGGACGTATTCGCCGACGCGCTGATTGGCGCCCTGAACATCAGAAACACCCATCTGGCTGAAAAAAAGGACAGAGTGATTCCCCTTCAGGAATCGGAAGCGGTTGTGGCAGATTACGTTCTGACAGAGGAAGCGCTGCAGAGCTTCCAGAAGGCCGGGACAGAGGATCCGCAGGCGTACGTTGAGGAAATGGAACGTATGGCTCTGACGTTCTTTCAGACCAGGAATCAGGAATTAGAAGGAATCGGGCTGGAAAACCTTTCTCTGGAGAAGATCAACACGCTTCTTAGCAAATCGGAAGCCTTGTACAAGAGTTTAGACGGAACCAAACAGCAGGAAGCCTATTCGTATGTCATTTACGCGATTAAGATCCTGGGGAGCAACATACAGCAGGGCGGCGTCAATGAAAAATCAAAGCAGGCCTACACGGCGTACGCGATTTTAACGGACACAGCAAAAAGCGCCGTTCAGGAAGCGCTGAAAGCAGATGCCGTGTTTGCGGCGGCATGGGAGAAGGTGGAGGATTTAGCTCTTGGAAAAAGCGAATCCGAGTACGAAGTGACTCAGTACGCGGAATTACTTGACGGAGAACTGCAGGTTCTCTCTTCTCAGAAGTTCATGCCCAATGAGACGGTATTTCTGTCTGCGGAAGAGCTTGACTTTTATACGTTTTCGGAATGGCGGATCGTAAAGACGGACGGAACGGAGATCGAGGCCGAAAATGCGTCAGAAACTTCTTTTGTCATGCCGGAAAGCGATGTTTCCGTCTACGCGAAGTACCTTTTGGATGCCACTTCTGTGGAGAGCGCTGTCAATCAGTTCCTGCAGGCGTCCGAAACCGCGCGTTCCGAGGAAGCCATGCAAAGCGAAACGTATCTGGAGGGACTGAAAGACACGATTAATCTGTACCAGACGCTGCTTTCTGAGCTTCCGGCGGAGATTATGGACGAATCCGGAGCCATGATGGAGGAATATGCGCTGAGAACAGAAGTCATGCGCTGCATCGACCTGGAGCGTCAGGAAGAGCTGGAAGACTCCTACAAAGCTCTCTGTCTCGCCTATGTGGACGCTCTGATTACGGGGCTGGATTCCCAGAACCTTACCAGAGAGGCGCTGAAGGAAGCGAAAGACGCTTACGCAAAGCTTGGCGTTTCCTGGGGGCAGGAGATTACCTCCGCCTATCTTCTGGACGCTTACGAGGTGATTCTGATGATCCAGGAGATTGATACCTCTCTGGAGGAGGACGCCGTAAAAGCGGCGGTGCAGGCGGCAGCCGACGCCTATTACCTTCTTCCGGAAGAAGGCAAGGCGCTGGTCTGGAATCTGGATCTGCTGGAACAGCTGATGGAAGAGTACGGAATCCAGTGGCCGGAAGAGACGGAAAGTGAATTCGGAGACGATTTCGGCGACTTTGGGGACTTTGGAGATCTGGGCATGGACGAAGGGGTTACCTCTGAAGAGACCCAGTCCATGATCAAAGACACGGAGCGGGAGATTGCCGAGAAGGACCGCCAGATCCGGGAAGCGGAGATTGCTCTGGGACAGAGCCAGCGGATTCTGGACGGCAAGGTTGTGAAGAGCACCCTGGACGGTACGGTGGTCAGCGTCGGGGAATCTGACGGAACTTCCGAAGACGAGTACTTTGTGAAGGTAGCCAGCGCTACGGGACTTTACGCCAGAGGTTCCATGAACGAACTGGACCTGGAGACAATCCATGTGGGAGATACGATCTCAGGCATGCAGATGGATACGGGGCTTACCTTCACGGCTGTGATCAAAGAGATTTCAGAATATCCGGATGTTTCCGGAGAAAGCATGAGCTACGGATCGGAGAATACGAACGCTTCCTACTATCCGTTCCTGGCGCTGATCGACAACGCGGAGGAGCTTTCCGAGGGAGACGCGGAGCTGTATCTGTCAGATTCGGTTACCGACTATTCCAGCATCATCAGCCTGGAGAATTATTTCGTGAGGACGGAAAACGACGGCCGCGCTTACGTGTATATCCAGGGGGAGGACGGCAAGCTGAAGAAACAGTATGTGGAGCTTGGCCAGGAATATTACGGGATCGCCACCGAGATCCGTTCCGGTCTGGAGGAGTCCGACCTGATCGCATTCCCCTACGGAGACGACGTGGCGGAAGGCGCGGATACGGTGGAAGTAGACTCGTTGATGAATTAACAGGAGGTGACAGGCTTGCTTGAGAATATAAGATTATCTTTTCAGGGGATCTGGTCCCATAAGCTGCGTTCCCTCCTGACCATGCTGGGAATTATCATTGGAATCGCTTCCATCATTTCCATTGTGTCTACGATTAAAGGAACCAATGAAGAGATCAAGAACCAGCTGGTAGGCTCCGGAAATAATACGGTGGATATTCAGCTGTATTCCGAGGGATACCAGTATACCATCAATTCCTCCGCGGATATTCCGAGAGGAATCTATGAGGTTACGGAGGAGACGAGGGAAAAGATTCTGGATGTGGATACCGTAGAAAACGTTACCTGCTATAAGGAGCGGATTAATTCCGACGGCGTCTTTTACCAGAATACGCCCCTGTCCAGCGTGGCGATCCGGGGAATTGACACCAGTTACTTTGCTACCGTGGGATATGTGATCCGTACCGGACGGAATTTTATCGCCGGAGATTATACGGATTTCCGCAAGGTGGTCATACTGGATCAGACGGCGGCTTCCGACTTATTCCGGAACGAGAATCCGGTGGGAAAAACCATAGAGATTAACAGCGTGCCCTTTACCATCATCGGAGTGGTGGACGAGGCTTCCAAGTTTGAACCGACGATTCACTCCATTGACGATTACTATACGTATGTGGGAGGGGAGACCAGCGGCAGCATCTTCATGCCCAGCGCTTCCTGGCCCATCGTCTACACCTATGACGAGCCGGAAAATGTCATTGTCCGGGCGACCAGCACGGACGAGATGGAGGACGCGGGGAAAAAGACGGAGGATATTCTCAACGCTACCATCGCGGATCCGGAGAGCGAAGTAAAATACAAAGCGGACAATCTTCTGGAGCAGGCCAGAAGCCTGCAGCAGCTCAGCGCCGCCACCAACAACCAGCTGATCTGGATCGCCAGCATCTCTCTTCTGGTAGGCGGTATCGGCGTGATGAACATTATGCTGGTGTCCGTGACGGAACGTACCAGCGAGATCGGACTGAAAAAGGCCGTGGGAGCGAGAAAAAGCGCGATCCTGGCTCAGTTCCTCACAGAGGCGGCGGTACTGACCAGCCTGGGAGGCATCGTAGGCGTGGGGGCCGGAATCGGAATGGCGCAGGTAATCAACCGGATTTCGGGAGTGGCAGTTTCCATCAGCATTCCGGCTTCCGCTATCGCGGTGCTGTTCTCCATGCTGATCGGAATTGTGTTTGGGTTCCTGCCTTCTGTGCAGGCGGCCAACCTGGATCCCATTGAGGCGCTGCGCAGGGAGTAAGGAGCAGACGGCCGGAACGCGGCGGACAAAAAACGCGAAAAACGGGAATTTGGGGCTTGCCACAGGCAGGCCCCTTATGCTATACTAAAAAGGCTGTAAAAGTAGGCACGTATGCGGATTTTGCGGATGGTGCCGGAAGGTCCCCGCGAAAGAGGAAGCATACGGAAGAAAATAACCAAAAAAAGGAGAAAAGACATGAGCGTAATTTCAATGAAGCAGCTGCTTGAAGCAGGTGTTCACTTCGGACACCAGACCAGAAGATGGAACCCCAAAATGGCGGAATACATCTACACCGAGAGAAACGGCATCTATATCATCGACCTTCAGAAATCCGTTGGCAAGGTAGATGAGGCGTACAGAGCGGTTTCCGATATCACTGCGGAAGGCGGCACAATTCTTTTTGTGGGAACCAAGAAGCAGGCTCAGGACGCGGTTCAGACCGAGGCCGAGAGATGCGGAATGTTCTATGTAAACGAGAGATGGCTGGGCGGTATGCTTACCAACTTCAAGACTATCCAGAGCAGAATCAAACGTCTCAAAGAGATCGAGGCGATGGAAGAGGACGGAACCTTTGACGTGCTTCCCAAGAAGGAAGTAATCGCCCTCAAGAAAGAACAGGAGAAGCTGCAGAAGAACCTGGGCGGCATCAAAGAGATGAAGAAGCTTCCGGACGCCATCTTTGTAGTAGATCCCAAGAAGGAGAGAATCTGCGTACAGGAGGCTCACACTCTGGGCATCCCGCTTATCGGTATCTGCGACACCAACTGCGATCCCGAAGAACTGGATTATGTAATTCCGGGCAACGACGACGCGATCCGCGCGGTGAAACTGATCGTTTCCAAGATGGCGGACGCTGTGATCGAGGCAAAGCAGGGAGCAGAAGAGGAAGTGGCTGACGGCGAGGAAGTATTTGAGGAAGCGCCGGTTGAGCCCCTTGCAGAGTAATTTCACCACATAGAATCCGGAGGAAAACAAAATGGCTATTACAGCAGGAATGGTAAAAGAATTAAGAGAGATGACAGGCGCCGGTATGATGGACTGTAAGAAAGCGCTTACAGCCACCGACGGCGACATGGACAAGGCCATCGAATGGCTGAGAGAGAAGGGCCTGGCTACTGCTCAGAAGAAAGCCGGAAGAATCGCGGCGGAAGGTATCGCCATGGTTCGCGTGTCAGAAGACGGCAAGAAGGCGGTAGCGGTAGAAGTGAACGCAGAGACAGACTTCGTTGCCAAGAATGAGAAATTCCAGGGATACGTAGCTCAGGTGGCTGAGCAGGCTATGGAGACCAAGGCGGCGGATATCGAAGCTTTCCTGGCTGAGCCCTGGAAGTTCGACACCACCAAGACGGTGAACGAGGCGCTGGCCGCTCAGATCGCGGTGATCGGCGAGAACATGAACATCCGCAGATTTGTTCAGGTAGAAGAAGCGAACGGCTTTGTAGCGTCCTATACCCATATGGGCGGCAAGATCGGCGTTCTGGTAGACGTAGTAACTGACGTTGTGAACGACGACATCAAAGAGATGGCCAAGAACGTGGCGATGCAGGTAGCAGCCCTGAAGCCGCTGTACACCAGCGACGCGGAAGTGAGCGAGGACTACATTGCCCATGAGAAAGAGATCCTTCTGGCTCAGATCAAGAACGATCCCAAGGAGTCCCAGAAACCGGAGAAGGTTATCCAGGGCATGATCCAGGGTCGAATCAAGAAAGAGCTCAAAGAGATCTGCCTTCTTGACCAGGTATACGTAAAGGCAGAGGACGGAAAGCAGTCCGTAGGCCAGTACGTTGCTCAGGTTGCCAAGGCGAACGGAGCCAACATCACCATCAAGGGCTTTGTTCGTTATGAGACCGGCGAGGGAATCGAGAAGAAGCAGGAAGACTTTGCTGCGGAAGTCGCAAAGCAGATGGGAATGTAATTTCCTAAAACCAAAGGTGCGTAAAGCCCTTGAAAATCCCGTAAAACGGGCGTTTTCAAGGGCTTTTTTGCGTTCTGGAGCGAATCCGTAAAGTATCATAAACTATCGT
>CALWMW010000136.1 GCA_944382085.1 uncultured Lachnospiraceae bacterium
GAAGTGTCCGTCGCCGGATCCGCGTCGTAGTAAGTAATCTTCAGCTCTCTCTGACTTCCGTCCGTATCCTCCGCGTCCGTTTTGGCGATCCATTCCAGAATCGCGCTTTTCCCGGTAGCATCCGCCACCATATAGTGATACGAGGTATTTGCCGAATCATGAAGGTCGTATTCGGAAATCAGCTCTACCGCCTCGTCCACGCTGTCCGCGTAGTCCAGAATCAAGCGCAGCATCGTCGTGGAAGTGAGGTCCGGCTTCCCGGTATCCTGATCCGTAGGCACCGCTTCCTCTCCCGGCCCCTGATACGTCATATAGATTCCGCAGGAAACCCCGGCGTCATTCATGCCGTCCAAAGGCGCGTAAGGCGCGGCCAGACATTTGATTTTGTCCATAAGAGAAGTCACGTCCGCCTCCTGATCGATTCCCAAAAACTGCAGATCCACAGTGGAAACAGATGCATGGCGGTCCCCTCCGGGATTCGTAAAGACAATACAGGTATTCGTCTTGTCGAAATCATAATTTCTGCCAAAGATGCGGTCTCCCTCTGCAGTCTGTCCGGTAAAGGAAGAGCATCCGATGCTGCTTTCGCTGATGGTCATATCGATCAGGCCCTTTGTGATGTTTCCTGTGATGAAATCAATCAGGTCACCGTCGTTGGAAGCGCCTCCCTGAGCCAGGTAATCGTCAAAATAATAGCCTCCGGACACGTGCATCTCATACACCGAGCCATCCTGATGCTCGTCATTCCGCACGCTTAAATGCTCCATAGACAGAACCGATGAAATTTCATTATGCCATACGCCCCAGATCACAGCCGCGGCAATTACCGCAAGGCCCGCGACAACAGCCAGAATGATCAGCAGAATCTTCCTGACGCTTCGTTTCTTAGGCGTCTTTTCCGCAGTTTCCTTCATAAAAATCTTTCCTCCCTTTTGCAAAACGTTTCCTATGCTTCTCTAAATGGTTCATAAAGTGAACTATTTAGGCGCAAGGATTAGTCTACCGCAATTTGAAAGCAAAGTCAACTCTTTTATCCGCCATTCTGTCGCTTTTTTTATAATTTTCGTCTGAAAACAGATTGTATCCGGTGATTTTGGAAGTTATTCTTAAATGCAAAGAAAAAGCAGGGAGAATCGTTTATGAGAATTGAACATGTGGCAATGTATGTAAAAGATCTTGAAAAAGCAAAGGTTTTTTTTGAAACGTATTTTCACGCGGTCTCCAACAGCGGGTATTGGAATCCCCGTACCAAGTTCCGCTCCTACTTTCTGACGTTTGACGACGGCGCCCGCCTGGAACTGATGCACAGGCCGGAATTGGAAGATTCAAAGGACAAATCCCAGTTTCGGACCGGCTTTGTTCACATCGCTTTCCGCACGGGCAGTCCGGAAGCAGTGGACGCATTAACCAGGAGGCTCAAGCAGGACGGATATGGAGTAGCAAGCGGCCCCCGCACCACCGGGGACGGTTATTATGAGAGCTGTATCCTCGATCTGGAGGGCAATCAGATTGAACTGACCGTCTGAGCCCTCCCTCTCTTTCACCAAAGATATTTTCCCGTCACGCTTTCTTTGCAGGCCCGTATCTGCTCCGGCGTCCCGGAGGCCACGATCCGGCCCCCTTCTGCTCCTCCGCCCGGTCCCATGTCGATTACATAGTCCGCGTTTTTTATCACATCCAGATCGTGTTCGATCACCAGTACCGTAGCTCCTTTTTCGATCAGGGTCTGGAAAATTCCCAGCAAGGTGCGGACGTCCAAAGGATGCAGTCCGATCGTAGGCTCGTCAAAGACAAATACGGTGTCTGACTGGCCTTTTCCCATCTCACTTGCCAGTTTCAATCGCTGCGCTTCCCCTCCGGAAAGTCTGGGGGTCTCTTCCCCCAGCGTAAGATATCCCAGTCCCAGATCCTGAAGGGTTTTGAGCCTCTGGCTTACCAGCTTCCTATCCCGGCAGACTTCCAGGGCCGAGTTGACGTCCATCCGCATAATTTCCGGGAGGGAATATTCTTTCCCGCAAGACGTTTTATGAACCACCTTTTCCGCGTCTTTTCCATACCTGGAGCCCCGGCACTCCGTACAGGGGATCTGCACGTCCGGCAGAAACTGTACGTCCAGGTTGATGACGCCCGTCCCGTCGCATACCGGACACCTTAGTTTTCCTGTATTGTAGGAAAAATCCCCTGCTTTATATCCCAGTTCCTTCGCTCCTTTTGTCTTCGCGTAAATTTTCCTCAGTTCATCATGCACGTTGGCGTACGTCGCTACAGTGGATCTCACATTAATTCCGATGGGAGTCGCGTCAATGAGTTTTACCTGACGGATCCCTTCCGCTTCCACGAAACGCACGTGAGGCGGAAGCTTTTTCCCCTGAATCATGGCTTCCAGTCCAGGAATCAGGCTTTCCAGAATCAGCGTGGTCTTTCCGGATCCTGAGACTCCCGTTACCACCGTAAGTTTTCCTTTCGGAATCTCGGTCCGGATAGGCTTCACCGTATGGATGGCTCCTGTAGACAGGATGATTTTCCCTTCGGAAAACAAAAGATCCAAAGACGCCGGTCTTCGCACCTGCACTGCGCATTTCCTGGAGAGAAAAGGTCCGATTCTGGAATCCGGATTGTTTTCCAGCTCTTTCGGAGTGCCCTGTGCAATCACCTGACCGCCCTGGGCTCCGGCTCCCGGCCCCATTTCTATGATCCAGTCCGACTCCCTGAGAATCTTGGTGTCATGATCCACCAAAACCACAGAATTTCCATCTGCGATCAGATCCTCCATGACGCCGTTCAGGCCGGCAAGATTGGAAGGGTGAAGGCCAATAGACGGCTCATCCAGGACGTAAAGAACACCAGTGGTACGGTTGCGTACCGCTCTTGCCAGCTGCATCCGCTGCCGTTCTCCTGTGGAAAGAGTAGAGGAAGCCCGATCCAGAGCCAGATAGCCAAGCCCCAGATCCAGCAGCCGGCCGGCCGCTCCCAGAAAAGAGTCGCAGATGCTTCTGGCCATGGGGCGCATCTTTTCCGGAAGAGAATCCGGAACTTCTTCCACCCAGCGAACCAGTTCCGAAAGAGGCATGCGGCAGGCTTCATCCAGAGAAATTCCCCTGAGTCTGGGCGCTCTGGCCTGAGGAGACAGGCGGGTGCCGCCGCAGTCCGGGCAGATATCCTGTTTCAGAAATTTTTCCACCCGTTTCATTCCTTTTTCATCCTTCACCTTCGACAGGGCGTTTTCTACCGTGTACACGGCATTGAAATAAGTAAAGTCCAGTTCTCCGCCCTGGTTTGAGTTCTTAGGCTTATAAAAGATATGTTTCTTTTCCGCCGGTCCTTCGTATACGATCTTCTTTTCCGCTTCCGTGAGATCCCGGAAAGGCACGTCGGTCCGCACTCCCATCTCTCTGCAGACGTCCGTCATCAGAGACCACATCAGCGAATTCCAGGGAGCCACCGCCCCCTGATCAATGGTCAGGGACTCATCCGGCACCAGGCTCTCCCGGTCTACCGTGCGCACAATTCCCGTACCGTCGCAGGTACGGCAGGCGCCCTGGCTGTTAAACGCAAGTTCCTCCGCGGAAGGAGCAAAGAAAGCTTCCCCGCACTGCGGGCAGACCAGCTCCTGTCCTGCCGCCACCGCCAGCGAAGGAGAAAGAAAATGACCGTTCGGACATCGCTGGCTTGCCAGTCTGGAAAACATGAGACGAAGGCTGTTCAAAAGCTCTGTCCCCGTGCCAAAGGTACTGCGGATCCCCGGAACGCTAGGGCGCTGATGCAGCGCCAGAGCGGCCGGCACATGAAGAACTTCCTCTACCTGGGCTTTGGCCGCCTGGGTCATTCTCCTTCTGGTATAAGTAGAAAGCGCCTCCAGATACCTTCTGGATCCCTCCGAGTACAAAACCCCAAGAGCCAGAGAGGATTTCCCAGAGCCTGAGACTCCGGCGATTCCCACAATCTGATTTAAGGGAATGTCTACCTGAATGTTTTTCAGATTGTGTACGTTAGCTCCCCGTATCTTGATTTTCTCAATCCTGTTTTTGCTCATACTGCTTTCCTTCCCCTTCTCCAACCGCCGCCTTTGCGTGCCGGACGAAAATCCGACGGATTCCTTCATACTCTCCTAACCCTTTCAGAACCGGCACTGTCTCAAATCCCTTTTCCTGAAGCTGACGCATCCAGGAATCCGGGGCTTTCCCCGCCATATCTTTTCTCGCGTGATCCCCCGCTACGATCATAAAAGGCGCCAGATAGATTTTTTCCGGTTTTGCAGCCTCCGCCATCTTCAAGAGTGTTTCCATAGTGGGATAGGCTTCTACCGTACCTAGGAAAATATTCGGATATCCTTTTTCTTTAAACGCGTAATCCAGCGCCGCATAGACCGCATTGGAATAGTGGCTGGTACCGTGCCCCATAAGGATCAACGCTTCCGTAGGCTTCACAAAGGAAAACGCTTCCGCAATGGTACGGATCACCGCATCGTTGTCTTCTTCGGAAGTCAACAGAGGCGTACCAAAGGTAATGGAAGAAAAATCATCCCGGAAAGCCAGGGCGTCCGCTTTCATCTGCTCATTTTCAATGCCGTTGATCACATGCGTCGGCTGGATTACCACATCCGTGATCCCGTCCGCTCTCATCTGTTCCATGGCCTGGGTTACGTTTGGAATCCAGACGTTCCGCTCTCTTTTCAGTTTCTCCAGGATCCTTTTGCTGGTCCAGGCCCGGTATTGTCCCCAGTCTGGAAAAGCCTTCCGGAATTCCTCTTCAATCGCGTCAATCCCTGCTTTCCTGGCCTCCTCATAGGAAGTTCCGAAGCTCACCGTAAGGATCGCCCGCTTCGTCTCGCTTCCTTCCCTGCTCTTCCTGCCGTGACTGGGCTCGTGCAAAGCGCTGATATAGGCTTCCAGCTCGGAAAGTTTTCTGGGAATGGGAAGATTCGGACTCAAAATATCTTTTTTGCAGAGGGTGTGGAAAAGCTCCAGAACCGCAGGCGGCTCCAGATTCGTTTCCCGAAGCACCGTCTTATTGGAAAAAACCTCCATAGGAGTCCCGCTGGCCAGCACTTTTCCTTCTTTAAAAAGAAACACCTGATCCGCCCAGCGCATGGCATAGTCCACATCGTGGGTCGCCATCAGCACGGTAATCCCCTGTTCCGTGAGACGGTCCACAATGCCGTTTACCATAGCGGTATGGCGGGGATCCAGAGCCGCCCCAGGTTCATCCAGAATCATAATATCCGGATGCATCACCAGAATATCCGCGATGGACACCTGTTTTTTCTGCCCTCCGCTTAACGCGTGGGTCGGCTTATGGCGGAAGGGTGTGATTTCCAGTTCCTCAATGACCGCCTCCACCTCTCTGGCCGCCTCTTCTTTCGAGACTCCCAGGTTCAGAATTCCAAAAGAAATCTCCTGGTATACGCTGGCGGAGAAAAGCTGATTATCCGGATCCTGAAAAACGATCCCTACCTTCTGGCGCAGGCTCAAAAGTCCTTTCCTGGTATAATCATACGGCTTTCCTTCCAGATAAAGCCGACCTTTGGTAGGCTTCAGGATTCCGTTGCAGCACAGAAAAAAGGTGGATTTTCCCGAACCGTTCGCCCCCATAAAAGCGACTTTTTTCCCCCGTTCAATTTCCAGTGACAGTCCGTTCAGGGAATGGCTGGTTTCTCCTTCATAGGAAAAATACAAATTCTCTGCTTTTAAAATAATCTCTTTCATCGATTCTCCTCTCAGGACAAAACCTTTTTTGCAACGACCAGCGCGTACAAAAAAACCTCAAAGACAAGGATCCCAAGGATCTCTTTTCTTTTCGGAGGATACGTCTCGTCCAGTACCTGAATGTCTCCGTCATAGCACCGGGATTCCATAGCGTCATACAGAGCGCCGGATTTTTTCATGGCCCGGATCAATAGAGCGGATGCCAAAGCGCCGAAGGACTTCAGGGAAGTGCGGTAATCCCGGTTTCCCAGTCTGGCGTTCTGAGCCGTCCGAATGGCGTAGGAAATCTCGAAAAGCACAAAAATAAAACGATAAATCAGAAGCATCAGCTCCAGAATCAGCTTAGGACAGTGGAGCCTGCGCAAAACAGCCAGAAGATCCGGCATGGGGGTATTCAGCGAAAGAAAATACAGGCAGGAAACGCTGGCAAGCGCTGTCAAAATCAACTGCAGCGCATAAAAAAGAGAGGCCCGGCTGCCGGTCAGATAATAGCTTCCCAGAGGCAGCGCAAACAGATCCATGGGCCGCTCTTTTACATTCAGAAAAATCGCCAGGCTGCTTAAAAGCAGAAAGGCCAGCGGAATCCTGAGAAATTTAAGATACGCCGAGGCGGGAATCCCGCCTTTCCATACCGTCAGGATTCCCGCCGTCAGCAGTACAAAACCGGAGATGAGAAACGACCGGCTGATTACACAGGCGCACAGGGTCAGTACGGCAAAGGCAAACTTCTCTCCCGCATTTACAAACCTAAGTTTTGAATTGTAGCAAAGCCTGTCAATGGTAATCATCCGTCCTGCTCCTTACTCCCCTTTTCCCTGTTTTTTCCGTTCCACAAACCTTCCCATAAAGAAAGCGACAATTCCCACGCCGATGCCGGTCTGCACACAGAAAAGCATGCTCTCCACTTCTCCCGGCAGCTCTCCTCCCAGAATCGTCTCCAGAATGGGAGAAGCCCAGGCTTCGTACTGAGAATCCACTTCTTCTACCACGGCGCTTCCGGCATCGTCCGAACCGCCAAACTCTGCGTCCTTCAGCAGAAACAAAGGAATAAACGCAAGTAAAATCACTGCCGCAAGTAAAGCGATTACCGTTCCTTTTTTCATCCTCTCAGTCCTCCTTTATAAATCCTGCCGCGCGCAGCTCCGGTTTGGCGTACGTTTCCAGAGCGGCCAGAATCAGCACCGTCAGAATCCCCTCGATCACCGCCAGCGGAATCTGCGTAGGCGCGAACACCGCCAGGAATTTCAAAAATGCCCCTCCAAAGGAGACATCCGTATGATGAGCCAGAGCCAGCTGCAGGGCTGTCACACAATAGGTAAAGAGATCTCCAAAGGCTGCAGCCAGAAAGACCGAAAGACGCCTGTTCACGCCCCCTTTTTGGCAAAGCCGGTAAATTCCATAAGCGGCAAAGGGACCGGCCACCGCCATGGAAAATGTGTTGGCTCCCAGAGTCGTCAGCCCTCCATGCGCCAAAAGAAGCGCCTGGAACAGAAGTACAATCACTCCCAGGACACTGACTGCGCCAGGCCCAAACAAAAGGGCGCCCAGCCCGGTTCCCGTCATATGGGAACAGCTGCCTGTCACAGAGGGGATCTTGAGAGAAGAAATCACAAAGATAAAAGCGCCCGCCATGGCCAGAAGCGGCAGCACTCTGCGGTTCTCCTTCAGAGCGTTTCTCATGGCGCGAAGCCCAGCCCCCAAAAAAGGCAGGCACAGAACTCCCCAGGCAACACAGAAGCCTCCTGGCAGATATCCTTCCATAATGTGCATGGCGCTGGCGTTTCCAGCGATGGCCAGGGAAAGAACCAGCGCGAATCCCCCTGCCGTACTTAGTTTTTTTCGTCTGTTCATTTGTTTTCCTCCTTCATTAATGAAATAGAATCTTCCTGGAAGGATTTTATTTCACAAAAAACCTGCGGTTTTCCGGAAATAAAAAGCTGCCAATTACGGCAGCATACGAAAACAAGCCCATCTCCTGGGCAGTTGTTCTTGCACGTGTCATCCTCCGTAACCAGGTGCAGTTTCCCGGTACAAAGGCAGGTCTTCTGACTTGGGTCTCTCCGCCGCGCTCCGTCTTCCCGGTCTCCCAGTGACTTCCTAGAACGCGGCTCCTCCCTTACAGCGGCGGGACCGTGAGAGCTTCGCACTCTCTTCCCTTTTGATCCTTGCGGAACCTTTGTCCGTCTGATTCTTCCCTTATTCTACAATAACTGTTTTCACTCTGCAAGCCTTTTCTGAAACATCCTCTTTTCCTCCTGTTTCCATTTCTTCAAAAGTATGGTAAGATACTGTTTATCATTAGAAAATCATGCCAAAACAAGGAGAACGACTGTGACAAACCAGGAAATCCTTCAGATTGCCTTAGAACAGTCCGCCCAGGACTGCGGATGTGAACCGGGCGATTTTTTATCCTCAGAAAACAAAGTAGTATTGTCCAGAAAAAACGAAAAGGCAAGGGCGTATCTTCCCCTGCCTTTAGAATGCGACCTTGTCTCCTACGGAAATAATATCGTAGCTCAGGTCAGCCCCCGGATGAAGGAAACGGTGGAATGGTATATCGGCCATTATCCTGCCGTACATTGTTTTGAATCTCCTCATATTCTTGCTCTGAACGAGCGGCTTGAGCCATTGGGCTGCAAAGTCTGTTTCATGGCTGAATACTTTCTTCCGGATCTGAATGCATTAAAAGAGCATTCCTGCCCTTATGAGCTGAAGTTGCTGTATCCGGAAGATTTCGCGGACTGTTATACCGACGCCTGGGGAAATGCCCTGTGCGAAAGCAGAAAACAGCTGGATACCCTGGCTGTCGGCGCCTTTTTCCATGGCAGGCTCATCGGCCTTGCCGGAGCTTCCGCCGACTGCGAAACCATGTATCAGATCGGCGTGGACGTCCTTCCTGACTACAGAAGAAGCGGCATCGCTTCCGCCATCACCAGCCGTCTGGCAATCGAAATCCTGAAGCTGGGCAAAGTTCCCTTTTACTGCGCCGCCTGGTCTAATATTCCCTCCGTCCGGAATGCGATCACATGCGGATTCCGCCCTGCGTGGGCCGAACTGACAGCCAGGGAAAGCGGCTTCGTAGAGGAAAGGAACCGCTGATTTTTCCTTATTCCGTTTCGTCTCCCAGCACTTCCTTTACCCGGTCTTCAGAGACCTTCAGCTCTTCCGCGATCTCCCTTTGTTCGTGGCCTTTCATATAGAGCCGGAAGATCTTCCTTGCCAGCTCAATCCCCTGCTTTTCTCCACGCTTTTCTCCAAGCTTGATCCCGCGTTCCTCTCCAAGCCTGATCCCGCGTTCCTCTCCGCTCTTTACCATCAGTTCAATTGCTCTGCACATATCGTACCCCTCCTCCTGTTTGACCTCTTTTTTCAGCTGCTCCAGTTTCCTGGTCCGCGACATGACGGTGATCACGTCGTAAGCGTCTTCCGGAACGTTCGTGAAAGCCTCCCTGTTCGCCCCGATAAACGCTTCCAGCGCTTCCGGCTCGGACGCCCGCTGCAGGAATCCGAACACCAGTCTCAAGTCTGTGCGAAACCGCTCCGCGTGAGGGTAACGCCTCACGTCTATGAGATGGATGGGGTAATCCACAACCTGTTCCCTCACCTCTTCCGGAAGCCCGTCCAGCTCCATCATCTCCTTCAGCCGCAGCGGCCCGTCCCACTCCTTCTCCCCGAAGTACACCACCGCGCTGAAGACCGGGGTCAGACGGTCCTCCTTCCCAAAGCCGGAGAGGTATTCCGCCCCGGCCGCGTCCTTTTTCTGCTTATGCTCCCGTCGGATTCTTCCCCACTCTTTGTCATAAAACGCCGTCTCCCCGTTCATCACCTTCAGGGGCATGGCGTAGTGGATCTCGCTCTGCTCCTCCAGGGCAAACAGCAGGATCTGCATGCCGAACCGGACTTCCCACACCAGGTCCTTAGATACGGTCCGCGTCTGGATCTTCCCGTCCTTCTGTCTCCTGACGCGCGCCGCCGTCCGGTCCACCTGTGTGATCCCGGAAGCCTCCACCACCGGGCTGCCTCCAAAAAGCTCATTGTTCAAAAGGTCGGCGATCCGGTCCGCCGCCCCCAGGTAAACTCCGGATATTACATCCTTTTTTCCCATGGTCCTCCTTTCTCAGGGAGGAACCATGCCGTCTTCCGTTCCTCCCCGCTTCGTCTGTGTCGTTCGTTAAGGTCTGGTTTCAAAGCATAGAAGTTTCGATGAACGGAAGGCTCCGATCCAAGAAATGTCTTATAAGATATGGAAAAACATCTTTTATGCTTTGTGGAAAGAATAGCATTTTTCCCTTCTGCTGTCAAGAAAAAATCGCTTCTATCGAAAGCGACGAAAAAACAAAAGAACAGCCCTGTCCGTTCCAGAGCTGTTCCCTCAGTTCCTATGCTTACGCCTTCTTTTTTCGATATAAGACAAAACAGCAGGCTGCCAGTACCGCTGATACCGTCATGGCTCCCATCCAGAGGCTGATCGGCGTATCATCCCCGGTCTTTGGGCTGTCTTTTGCGGATGTGCCGCCGGATGTGGATGTATCGCTTCCGGACTGGTGGCTTCCGGAGCCGGAGGGATCGCTCCCGGCTGTATCGGAAGTTTTTTCGGTGAATACCACTTTGACTTCTGTTCCGTCCTCATTCACCGGATCTGCATGGTAAGTATGGTCTGTAAGCTTTTCTGTCACGTCTGTTCCGTTATAAAGCACTTTCTCTAAGGTATATCCATCTGCCGGAGAAAACTTCCATTCCGTTTCCGTAAGGCGGGGGATCTTTACTTCCATATGGGATACCTCGCCCTCATAGATCTGGCCATTCACCGTGACCGTTCCCTTTCCGGCAATGGTCAGTGTTGCTTTATGGGTTTCCGGCACTTGTGTTGTAATTGTTGTGGTAGAAGATAAAATGTATCCCATAAAGTGGACACACACCATTCCTGAATTTACGGTTTTCGGACACTTTACCGCAGCCGGTTTTTTTATTATAGCATACTTTTTCCGGGCTGTGTTGTGTTAAGTAGGCATTATAATGGTCAGTTAGGCAAAGTTTTGGTCATTTCATCATTTTTCAGTCCTGCTGCAGGATGTTCCTTTTTCTTTTTCATCCTCCTTCGACCCTTCTCCAGAATTTAATCTGCAGATTAACGATTAATATATACTATCAAAAAGTCTTATTCTGTCGTTTCTCCACTTTTGATTTGTTCAATCAGCTCACGGACCGCCTCTTCCGGTTCTCCTGTCAGCAGGGCAATTTCCTCCTCGGTCTTTTTCTGTTTCAGCATATTTTT
>CALWMW010000137.1 GCA_944382085.1 uncultured Lachnospiraceae bacterium
AGCGCTTCCTACACGGACGCCAAAGACTATCTGTATGTGCTGACCGCAGACGATGCCGCTTTGACCTATCGGGAGATTTACTATTATGTCGTAGGAGATCTCAAGTGCTTCGTAACAGAGGTGAAGGAATACCGGGAGGAAGCGGCTGCGGCCCAGGCGGAGAGTCTGGATACGCCGGAGGCGGTAGGCGGAGAGATCGCGCGTACCTTTACCTGGAGTTCCCTGTAGGGGGGCTCTTTGGCGGTGCGCCAAAATAGCAAGAACAAAGAGACGGAAGGCGGAGAACCGCCTTCCTATTTTGACGTTATGACTTGGGATGGAGACGTCCCGGATGGGAGGAACTTATGATACAGGATATCGGACCGGAAAGATATCACAACGAATACAAAAACGCGAAGCCAAAAGAGGACAGCAGAATTCTGTGCTGCAGGAAGGGAAAGCTTCTTTTGAGACACCAGGGAAGGGAGATTTCCTTTCTGACTTACGGGGAAGTCAAGGAGCGGTTCCCCAGGCTGGGAGGGGAATGCCGCTACCTTTTCGCCATTGACGGGATCGAGTATTTTCTCATGCCGGAGCTGGGCAAAGAAGCCTTTCAGGATCTGGAGGAGGAGCGGCAGCAGGAGGAACCGGTCTGGTCGGGAATCGATTTTCTGAGGAAGGCCTCGCCAAGGGAAGCGGCCTTTGCCGGGGTGACCGGATTTCAGCTGGCGGGGTGGTATCAGAGCAGGCGCTTCTGTCCGGCCTGCGGCCGGCGGATGCGCCATTCGGAAACGGAGCGGATGATGTACTGTCCGGCCTGCGGTCAGCGGGAATATCCCAAACTGAATCCCGCCGTGATCGTGGCGGTGACGGAAGACGACCGGATTCTTCTCACCAAGTACGCGGGAAGAGCTTATACGAAGTACGCCCTCATCGCCGGCTATACGGAAATCGGGGAAACCGTGGAGGAGACGGTGCGAAGAGAAGTGATGGAAGAGGTAGGCCTGAAGGTGAAAAACATCCGCTACTACAAGAGCCAGCCCTGGTCTTTTACGGATACGCTTCTGATGGGCTTTTTTGCGGAAGTGGAAGGGGACGATACCATCCGGCTGGATGAGAATGAGCTTCAGGTGGCAAAATGGTGTACGAGAGACGAGATTCCGGAAAATGACGGAATCAGCCTGACCAGAGAGATGATGGACGTGTTCCGGCGAGGCTCTGTCCCCCCTGTAAGATTTTCTTGAGTTCAGGGATTAAGTATACTATAATGGAAGAAAATTGACATAGGAGGCTGATACGATGGATATTATTTGCATGGGCGAGATGCTGATCGACTTTACGCCTGGAAGCCAGGAACGCAGCTATATCTGCAATCCCGGCGGAGCTCCGGCCAACGCCTGCATCGCGATCGCGAGAAACGGGCTGGAGACCGGATTTCTGGGGAAACTGGGAAACGATGATTTTGGGAAGCTTTTGAAGCGCACGCTGGAGGAAAACAAGGTAAAGGTGCTTTGTCCCAAGCTGACGGACGAAGCGGTGACGACCCTTGCGTTCGTAACGTTATACGAAGGAGGGGAGCGTTCCTTCACCTTTGTGAGAAAGCCCGGCGCGGATCTTCTTCTCTCCAAGGAGGACGTGAGCGAGGAAGAGATCCGGAACACCAAGATGCTCCATGCGGGATCTATGGGGATGTCCGCGGATCCCAGCCAGGAAGCGCATTTCTACGCTATGGATCTGGCGAAGAAATACGGAAAGCTGGTAAGCTATGATGTCAACTACCGAAATATGGTATGGAGCTATGAGGACGCCAAGAAGGTTGTGGATCAGGTGCTTCCCAAGGTTGATCTTTTGAAGGTTTCCGATGAAGAACTGGATTTTGTAGGAGGCGAGGCCAACATTCCCGCACTGATGAAGGAATGCGGAATCACCGTGGTGATCGAGACGCTGGGCGCCAAAGGCGCGAAGTATTTCTTCGACGGAAAAGAAGGAACGGTTTCCGGCCATAAGGTGAAGGCCGTGGACGCCACAGGAGCCGGGGACGCTTTCTGGGGCGGTTTCCTCTCGAAGCTCCTTATGAGCGGAGTAGAGAAGAAGGAAGATCTCACGGAAGAGATTATCCGCGGCGCGCTGGAATACGGAAACGCTTCCGGCGGGATCTGCGTGCAGAAGATGGGAGGCATTCCGGCCCTTCCCGTGAAGCAGGAGATCGAGGATTTCCTGGCCGGAAAATAAGGGAAACACCCGGAGGAGTCTATGTACAGAGAAAAAATAGATGCATATATTGACAGCAAAAGAGACGAGATGTTGGAAGACCTGATGACGCTGGTACGCATCGACAGCCAGCGCCGGGAACCCAAGGAAGGAATGCCCTTTGGCGAAGGTCCGGCCCTGGCGTTAAAAGCTGTCCGGGAGATGATGGACCGATACGGTCTGGAGACGAAGAACTATGAAAACTATGTGGTGACAGGAGATCTTTCCAGGCTGCCCAAGCAGCTGGATATCCTGGCCCATCTTGACGTCGTGCCCGCCGGGGACGAGTGGACGGTGACGAAGCCCTTTGAGCCAAAGATCTGCCAGGGCAGGATTTACGGAAGAGGAACCTCGGACGACAAAGGGCCGGCCATCGCGGCGCTGTACGCCCTGAGGGCGATGCGGGAGCTGAACCTTCCCCTCAAGAAGAGCGTAAGGCTGATCCTGGGATCCGATGAGGAATGCGGATCCAGCGATCTGGAGTACTATTACAGCCGGGAGAAGGAAGCGCCTTATACCTTTACCCCGGACGCGGATTTTCCGGTGATCAACATCGAAAAAGGCAGGATGGCTCCCGGATTTTCCGGGGAATACGAAGAAGAGGACAGGCTTCCCAAAGTGGTCTGGCTCAAAAGCGGGGATAAGGTGAACGTAGTTCCCCAGAAGGCGGAGTGTCTGGTGCGCGGCCTGCCGCTGGACCTTCTGGAGAAGAAAGGGCAGGAGATCGCGAAGGCTGCAGGCGTTTCTTTTTCCTTTACGGAAGAGGCGGACGCGGTGCTGATCTCGGTGAGAGGCAAGGCGGCTCACGCCTCCACTCCGGAGGAAGGCAAAAACGCCCTGACGGCTCTTTTGAAGCTTCTGGCCGGTCTTGACCTGGCGGACTGCCAGGGGCACCGGATGCTGAGAGGACTGGAGGAGCTTTTCCCCTGGGGAGATACCCAGGGAATCAAGCTTGGAATTTACCGGGAGGAGGAGACTTCCGGCAAAGTGACCGTATGCTTCAGCGTCCTTTCCTACGGAAACGGAAAACTTTCAGGAGAGTTTGACTGCCGGCTTCCCATCGGATGCACCAGGGAGAATACGGAGGAAGTGGCTTCCGAACGGCTGGAGAAGCTTGGGATTTCCATGGAACGGAACTGTCTGAAAGCGCCTCACTGCGTTCCGGGGGATTCGGAATTTGTCCGGACGCTTCTGGGAAGCTACGAGAGATACACCGGCATCCAGGGAAAGCCTCTGGCGATCGGCGGAGGGACGTATGTCCACGAGCTGGAGCGGGGAGTTGCGTTCGGCTGCGGAATGGAAGGCGTGGACAACCACATGCACGGCGACGATGAATTTATGGAGATTGACACATTGCTGATGAGCGCCAAGATTTTTGCGGATGCAATTGTCAAGCTCTGCAGCTGATGCAGAAGACGAGAATTGCGTCGGACTGCCGTACCGCGTAAGAAGGCGGAAGGCAGAAAATCCTTGGCGGACAGAAGAATGCGTCCACTGAGGAGGGATAGAATGGATTACAGAACGGTTGGGAGATTTTATACCAAGGCCTCCGAGCTGGCTCCCATACTGGGGCTGACAGAAGAAGAGACACGGCGGCTGGAGGAAATCTGCAGGGAATACCCGATGCAGATTACGGATTACTATCTGTCTTTGATTGACCGGGAGGATCCCGAAGATCCGGTGAGAAAGATGTGCATCCCTTCCCTGGAGGAAGCGGGGACGGAAGGCAGCTTCGATACAAGCGGGGAAGCGGGCAATACGGTTATGACGGGACTGCAGCATAAGTATAAGGAGACGGTGCTGATTCTTTCCACCAACCGGTGCGCCATGTACTGCAGGCACTGTTTCCGCAAACGGATGGTGGGGCTTAGCGACTCGGAGATCGCCAGAAATTTTGAAGAAATGATGGAGTATCTCAGAGCGCACAAGGAGGTCTCCAATGTGCTGGTATCGGGAGGAGATTCCTTCCTGATGCCAAACGATCTCATCCGGCGGTATCTGGAGAGCCTGTCGGAAATGGAGCATCTGGATCTGATCCGGTTCGGGACCAGAGTTCCCGTGGTGTATCCTCAGCGGATTCTTCAGGATCAGGAGCTGCAGGAGCTTTTCCGGGAATACGCGAAAAAGAAACAGATTTATCTGGTGACCCAGTTCAACCACCCCAGAGAGCTTACGGAAGATTCCAAAAAAGCAGTCCGCCTCTTCGCCGAGATGGGCGTGGTGGTGAAGAACCAGACGGTTCTTCTCAGGGGCGTCAACGCGGATCCCCAGGTGCTTGGCCGGCTGCTGCGGGAGCTTACGGCGGCGGGTGTGGTTCCTTACTATATCTTTCAGTGTCGTCCGGTCCGGGGCGTGGGGACAAGGTTTCAGGTTCCTCTGGAAGAGGGGGCCCGGATTGTGGACCAGGCAAAAAATATGCAGAACGGACAGGGAAAATGCGTCCGCTACTGTATGTCAAACCGGCAGGGAAAGGTAGAGATCCTTGGAACGCTCCAGAACGGAGAGATGCTGTTTAAGTTCCACCAGGCCAAGGATCCCAAAGACGCGGCCCGGATTTTTACCAGAAAACTGCAGCCGGGACAGGCCTGGGTGGAAGCGTGAGAGACGGCGCGGGCCGTCAGGAAGAAAGAAGCTGAATTCCGGAAATATCCGGTTCGATCATCATGGAATAGTTGGTATAATAGACAACGAAGCCCGGTTTGCCCCCGCCGGGCTTTTTTACGTGCTTCTTTTCGATGTAATCCACTTCTGCTTTTTTGGCATCCCGGTTTTTGGAATAGTAGGCGGCCAGGCGGGCTGCCTCCTCAAAGG
>CALWMW010000138.1 GCA_944382085.1 uncultured Lachnospiraceae bacterium
AGCGCAGATTGATTAAAGAGGAGGCGACTGCTATGAACATCGTTGTTTTGACGGGAAGCCCCAACAAAAACGGTTCTTCCAATCTTCTGGCGGACTGTTTTCGGCGGGGTGCGGAGGAAGCCGGGCATCGTGTAGAGATCGTAGATACCGCTCACGCCGACATCCACCCCTGCACCGGCTGCATCCGCTGCGGTTACGAGGGCCCCTGTGTACAGAAGGATGATGTGGAGGCCATCCGCGAGAAAATTCTCGCCGCCGATATGCTGGTGTTTGTCACGCCGCTGTATTACTACGGGATGAGCGCCCAGCTGAAAACCATGATCGATCGCTTTTGCGCCTTCAACAGCTCCATTCAGCGGGGCCACATGAAATCCGCGCTGCTGACGGCGGCCTGGAACAGCGACGACTGGACCTTTGAAGCGTTGGAAGCCCACTATAAAACGCTGGTACGCTACCTGAACCTCACGGACATGGGCATGGTGCTGGGCTACGGCTGCGGCACGCCTTCCATGACGCAGCACTCTCCGTATCCCAAGCAGGCGTACAGCCTTGGCAATCGATTAAAATAACAACAAAGCGGAAACAAGAAAGGAAAAAATCTATTTATGAAAAAAGTATGCTTGATTTGCTTTTGCTCCTGGCTATGATCGGCCTGATGGTCAGCGGCATCCTGCTTTCCAACCATGTATTCGCCTTTATAGATCTTCATGGCGGGATGTCCTTTGCCAGACTTTTGCACATGTCAGCTTCCCATTGGGGATTTGTGCTGATGGCGCTGCACCTGGGGCTGCATTGGGGAATATTCATGGGATTTGTAAAAAAAGCATTCAGGCTGAAGCAGCCTTCCCGTGCGCGTAAGATTCTTTTCCCCATTCTTGGTGCAGGGATTGCAATTTATGGCCTGATTGTGTTTATCAGGCGTGATTTACTCACCTACATGCTGGTGCGCACCCAGTTCGTATTCCTGGATTTTTCCGAGCCAATCCCGCTGTTTTATCTGGATTATCTGGCCATGATGGGGACGTCTGTTTTCCTGGCCTATTATGTTTCCAGATTGCTACGGACATTGTCAGGAAAAAAAACCATAAAAAGGAATCATAAGATACGAGGAGGTTTCAAATGAAAAGGCTATCGTTGAATACGTTAAGCACAGGAGGGCGATCAAAGAATGGATCATAAAATCACGCGGTATCCGGATGCAGACACGATATGCCGCCCTCTGATTATATCGTACTCGTATTCCGGCCATACGCATCGGGTTGCGCAGGAAATTCATGATTTGACAGGCGGTGACTGGTGCGAAATTTATCCTTGGCAGCCTTATCCCATGGCATTCACAGAGCTGCTCGATCAAGTCAAAAAGGAAGTACAGACGGGGTATCATCCCCGTTTGCTTCCGGGCGCCAGCAATCCGAAACCATACTCGGTGGTTTTTGTGGGATCTCCCAATTGGTGCGGGACAATTGCGCCGCCCCTGGCTTCCTGGCTGGCAAAAAACAATCTGTCTCATAAAATAATTCTTCCGTTTTATTCTCATTGCGGCGGTGTGCCTTGCGATTTCAGTCGGGATATTGCCCGGTTTTGTCCGCAATCTGATGTACGAGAGGCATTAAGTGTCATTGAGGACGGAGGGGACAATCTGAGAGATGTGTTGATCCAATGGATAGGCCGGGTGGGATCGGAAGAGGTTGTGTCTTTTAATGCCGGATGCAATCCATACAATCATTGAACAATTAGAAACAACGGGACCGATTACCGATGCTCGTACATAAAATCTTTTTTTAAGGAGTATTTCATCGGCAATTCTTACTTAAACCCGCTGACAGAAGCTGGCAAGTGCCCGGCATTTCTGGCCAATGTCACCTTTGAGCCGGGCTGCCGTAACAACTGGCACATCCACCATGCCAAAAGCGGCGGCGGACAGATTTTGATCTGCATCGCCGGGGAGGGCTGGTATCAGGAGGAAGGCAAGGAAGCCGTCAGCCTGACACCCGGCATGGTCGTTACCATCCCGGCCGAGGTCAAGCACTGGCACGGAGCCAAAAAGGACAGCTGGTTTTCCCATATCGCGGTGGAAGTGCCCGGCGAGGCGACCTCCAACGGATGGTGCGAGCCGGTGAGCGACGCGGCCTACAATGGGCTGGAATAAGGAGGAAGCAGAATGAAGTATACAAAACTGGGAAATTCCGACCTGATTGTCTCCCGCATCTGCATGGGGTGCATGGGCTTTGGCGATCCCCATAACGGCCAGCACAGCTGGACGCTGGATGAGGAACACAGCCGCGAGATCATCCGCCATGGGTTGGAACTGGGCGTCAACTTCTTTGATACCGCCGTGGGCTACCAGAGCGGCACCAGCGAACAGTATCTGGGCCGCGCTCTGCGGGACTTCGCCAAACGGGAGAATGTGGTGGTAGCCACCAAGTTTTTGCCCCGCACCCAGGATGAAATCGCCGCAGGCATCACCGGCCAGCAGCACATCCAGAACATGATCGACACCAGCCTGCGCAATCTGGGGCTGGACTATGTAGACCTGTATATCTATCATATGTGGGATTACGAAACGCCCCTTTATGACATCATGGACGGCCTGAACCGCATCGTGCAGGCGGGCAAGGCGCGCGCCATCGGCATCTCCAACTGCTTTGCCTGGCAGCTTGCCAAGGCCAATGCCCTGGCGGAGAAGGAGGGTTTTGCCAAGTTTGTGTCTGTGCAGGGCCATTATAACCTGATCTTCCGGGAGGAAGAACGGGAGATGGCAAAACTCTGCGCCGAGGACAACATTGCCATGACGCCGTACAGCTCGCTGGCGGGCGGACGGCTTTCCAAGCATCCGGGCGAGACTTCCAAACGGCTCCGGGAGGACAGCTACGCCAAATTCAAATATGATGCGACTGCCAAACAGGATGCGGTCATCACCCAGCGGGTGGCAGAGCTTGCCGAAAAGAGGGGCGTTTCCATGACGGAGGTTTCCCTGGCGTGGCTGCTCACCAAGGTAACGGCCCCGGTGGTAGGCGCGACCAAGCTGCACCACATCGAGGGGGCGGCCAGGGCGGTGGAGCTTACCCTGACGTCGGAGGAAATCGCCTATCTGGAAGAACCCTATGTTCCCCACAAGCTGGTGGGCGTGATGGCACAGAATACCCCGGCCGCCGCGAAAGAGCAGCACGTCTGGGGAACTGGAAACCAAAAGATCCAGGGCCAATAAGTTTACGGGAAGAGAGGAAAGCGCGTGGAGATTCTCAGACGGGAATTCATTTACATCTGGTATTTATACTGCGTTTCTCTCCCCATCATACAATCAATTTTGATGCAGCCTTTCAATAATGCTTCTTTTTGAAAATTTGCGATAGAGTATGGACGGGATCATCACCGTCAAAAGGATAAGAAACGGATAGACAACCGGCATAGGCCAAATCACAAAATGGTAAGTGAAGAACCCAGCATCTGTTTTTGCTGCTTTCCAGTCATACCAATGCTTTGAAGCATGGCAAATTCCTTCTGCCGTGTGATAATACTTGTCAACACCGAGTTGATGAAATTGACGATTCCAATCAAACCAATAATAACACTCAATGCTTTCCACAAAGTTGTAACGGCGTCTGTTTCAACGGAAAATCTTTCTTCTGCCATCTGGCTGGAATATAGTCTGCCGCCATCGGAGATAATCCCAAACATTTTTCTGTATTTATAAAGCTTTCAGATTTTTGAGAAAATTTGTCTACTCATTTAGCCTGACACAAAAGAACAGGTCTTTACAACATTATGCCATATACAAATTTCAGATTTCCTTTATGATAATTATTATAAACATAGTAATCTTGAATATAAAAAATGGAGGATATGTCATGAAATGTGAAATAGAAAAGGATGGGACTATTTCTCTGAAACATAAGGGAAGTTGGTTGCTGAAAGATCTTTATCCAGGAGTGGATGGGAAACAGATCCATTCTTTAGAAGTCCGAAGAGAAGAAAAGGAAATTCTTTGGAAAACTGCGGAAGGAGAAATCAGATGCCAGATAAAAGAGGAGACGGAACAGGATGCGGAGCTGGTTTTTTCGCTTTCAAATTGGAGTACAAAAATTCATACGCTTTCCTTTTTTTACCAGGGAAAAACGGAACCCCAGGGATTTTATCAGACAGCGCGGGGAATGGAAGGGGATACGGGATATTATGGACGGGAAAGTTTGCTGAAAAACAGAAATACAGCCAGCAGCGGTTTGTGTTCTCTTGATTTCGGAACCTGTGCGCTGGCAATTTACACTTTGCCTGAGCGAGAGTCTTTTCAGAATAAAAATAGAGATTTTAGAGAATACCGTTATGAAACCGTTTTTGAACTGGACGCCTGGGAAAGGGAAAAATATCTGAAAGGTTGGGGCAGACAGAAAAAGGATAAGGAATTTCGTCTTTCCTGCTGCGCCAGATTGGAATATACAAACGGGAAAGACGCAGTATTTGCTCCGATTAAATTTTTGATAACAGATACAATAGAACAAAGTCTGGAACAGGCAGCCTCTGAAATAGGGAAAAAATTAGGAGCCAGGACAGATAAGCCGCCTGCGTTTTTCTGGAGCTCCTGGTATTACTGTTACTATAATTTTGACCTTATAAAACTAAAGCAATACCTTGCGCAGCTGCAGTCCATGAAGCCAAGAACGCCGTTTCAGTATATCCAAATCGATGCCGGTTATTTTCCTTCCGCAGGGGACTGGCTTCTGGCTTCCGAACGATACGCCGGCGGAATGAAAGAAGCTTTCGATGAAATTATAAAAGCAGGGTATAAGCCGGGAATATGGATTGGTCCCTACATGGTGGGAAACAGAAGTTTACTTTTCAGGGAACATCCGGACTGGATTTTGCGGAATCTGGAAGGAGAGCCTTTGAAAGCCTTGATTATGGATAATGAGCCTAAGATGTGGGGCAGGCAGGATGAAGAATATTATGTTTTGGACACTTCGCATCCGGATGCCATGGAGTATATGAGGCAGGTATTCCGTACGTTTCGATCCTGGGGCGCTTCTATGTTCAAGACAGATTTTATGCTTTGGGGATTTCAGGACAGCAGCCGGGTACGGCGACATACGCCCGGAAAAACTTCTGTGGAATATTTTCGAGAATTTCTACAGATGATTTTTGAAACTATCGGAGAAGAAAGTTACTGGCTTGGCTGTATTGCTCCTTTCCAGCCGTTTATAGGATACGCCAACGGCATGCGGGTGGGCGGCGATGTGGGAGCTTGCTGGGAAGGAGAGTATGGTCCTCAGAGCCTCCTTCGCTGTTTGGCAGGCAGCAATTATATGAATCATAATTATTACCAGACAGATCCCGATGCAGTGATGCTCAGAGATTTCCATATCCGGCTGACGGAAAGAGAAATATACAGCCTCGCTTTGCTGGCGGCCGTTTCCGGCAGCTGTATTTATACTTCGGATCCATTGTTTGCTTTATCGGAAGAGAGGCAGAAGCTGTTTCGGTTTATTCAGCCGGACGGGAAAAGAAGAAAGCCATATTTGCCCTTCTTGGGCCAGGAACGCAGGGAAATTGTTATGGTTCACAAAGAGAGAACGAAGGGGCTGATTTATATTTTGAATAAATCAGAGGAAACGATTAAGGAATTATATTCCATGGAAGAACTGGGATTTTCGAAGAATTGGAAGGTTTGGTCTTTAGAAAAAAAGGAAGAGGAGATGTTATGGCAGGGAATACTGGTGACAGAAATTCCTCCTCACGGATGTCGGCTGTACGCAGTATCAGCTCAAAAAAAGGAGATAAAAAGCCTTGAAAATCTGTGGGGTTTTTTTAAAGATTTTGAGGAATAACTCATTATGCCATATCAGGAGACACATTAACTTATGTTCCTGACAGAGAGTTTTATGTATAATACAAATATCAAATATATCGAACCGGTAAGATATAAAAAGAAACTGTAAACAGACGCAAATAAATCATGGAGGAACTAGCTATGAAAAAACAAATTTCTGCTGCTATGGCAGCTGCTGTCGTTCTTTCTTTTACTGCAGCTATGCCAGCTATGGCAGAGGAACCCATTACAATTACACTTTATAATTCTAAAAATGAGATTACAGAGTACCTGGAAGATGCCGCTGAAGTGTATGCGGAGGAAAATAATGTAAATATTGAGATTTACTATTCCAATGACACGGTGGCTGCTCACCTGGGGGCAAGATATGCTGCGTCAGATCCCTATGTTATTTCCATGGTTGACGCCAAAGATGTTTATTCAGTAGGAGCTACTTATGGGTATGATTTAAGCGGCGAAGATTGGATAAAGGATACGGATTATGCCATTACGGTTGATGATAAGGTGCTGGGATTTCCTGTTTGTATTGAAGCCAGAGGATTGCTTTATAATGCCGATGCGATTGAGGAATTGACAGGGGAAGAGTTTGATCCTGCTTCTATTAAAAATCTTTCAGATCTGGACGCAATGTGTCAGACTCTGGTAGATGCGGGAATGGAAGCGCCTACCGCGATTCTGAAACCGGACTGGTCTTTAGGCGCTCATTTCCTGGCACAGGTATATGAGCAGAGAGAGGACGTGCAGGGATTTATAGATCAGCTTTATGCAGGTACCGCGGATCTGATTAATGATGAGAGGTTTAACTCTCTGATGGATACTTTTGATGTGCTGATGAAGTATAATATCTTTGCTTCCGGTCCGATTTCTGTGGAGGACGGTCAGGTGCATCAGGCGCTTTCTGAAGGAGATGTGGCCTTCCAGTTCGGGGGATGCTGGGAATGGAATGATATTATTGACTTTGATTATACCGGTAATGTCGGTTTAATGCCTTTGCCTCAGACGATGGAAGACGATTTTACACAATCTTTGGTAGGCGGCGGTTCCAAATATTTTTATATTGACAACAGTGAGTATACCACTGACGAGGAACGTCAGGCAGCCTGTGATTTTCTGGACTGGCTGGTATATTCTGACGAGGGTAAAACGCTCATTTCTGACACCTGCGGAATGGTTTCTCCATTCTCCAATAATGAAGTGACATGTACCAATGGCCTGGGTGTCTATGTAAAAGAGTATGCGGATGCGGGAAAACTGGTTCCAAACTACGATTATCTGCCGGATGATCATTATTCCATCCTTGGAGCTACTATGCAGAAATATCTGGCAGGAAATATTGACCGGGAGGGACTGGCTCAGGAGATTGAAGCATACTGGACAGCAGCTGCGGCGTCACAGGAATAAAACTGAAAGATTAATCTGCGAGGGAAAAAGAGCGGGCTCGAAAACGTAGCCCGCTTCTTTTAATCCTTCGTTTCTTCTAAGATTTTGTTTCTGTAATTTTTAGGACTTAGTCCATAGACACTTTTAAATATTTTAGAAAAGGTTAGCGGATTCTCATATCCTACTCGTTCCGAAATTTCTTGGATGGAGAGACGGGTGGTGCGCAGCAGCTGGCTTCCCTGATTCATTCGGTAGTTGAGAAGGTATTCCTGAGGAGAAACATGCAGCTTCTCTTTGAAAATATGGGTCAGATAATAACGGGAAATACCGATATACGAGGCAATGTCGCTGACACGGATTTCATTATAATGTTTATGAATAAACTCCAGGGCAGAATTCACATAGATATCCGGAGAATAATCGTAGTCTTTTTTTATTTTCTCTTCCGCAGCCTTTTGATTTTTTGAATCTACCAAAAGAGCAACAATTTTATAGAGCAGCGAGGTGCGAATTAATTCGTTTGCCACGGTCAGCTCATGATGATTCAAAATCTCTTCCGTAAGTTTTAAAAAATCTTCCGGCTCTACATAAGTATCGCGTACAGGCTGTTCTAAAGTAATTCCTGCCTTTTCCAGAAAAAAGGAGGCTCTTGTTCCTGAAAAAGAAACCCAGGTATAGCTCCAGGGGTCTTCAGGAACAGAATAGTAATACGTCTCAACTCCAGGAGGAATGACAAAGAGCTGTCCGCGATGCAGCGTATGGGAAACACCATTAATTTTTAATATCCCGTGGCCGTACAGAATAATGTGAACATGGTATTCTTCCCGTACAGAAGGACCATAAAATTTATCGGGCAGACAGCGCTCAATTCCGCATTGAGCTAAATACAGTTCTTCATTCGCTTTCACTGCGCTTGCAAGCCAGCGGAAGTTTGCGTCTATTCTGTAATGTTCTTCCATTCTAAAATAAAACGCCTCCTTTTTCGCTTTATTCTGATCTTTCAGGAGGATTCCCCCTTGCTCAGGGTAAAGATGAATTCCGTCCCGACTCCTTCCGTGCTGACTACATTAATATTCTGATGATGCGCCCGGATGATTTCCTTTACGATGGAAAGCCCCAGTCCGGTTCCTTTTTTATCGCGTCCCCTGGAGGCGTCGGTTTTGTAGAAACGATCCCAGATTTTCGGCAGATTCTCTTTGGAAATCCCCTCTCCATGATCTTTCACCGCTACAAATATTTTTCTCTGTTTTTCCGTCACCGTCAGCCGGATGGCGGAATCCGGATAGCTGAATTTAATGGCGTTGTCCAGAAGGTTATAGAATACCTGCTGGATCTTTCCCATGTCCCCGTGGACAAGTACGGAAGGATGGGAATACTGAGTCTCAATGGTCAGGTTTTTCTTCTGACAGGTGCCTTCGAAGCTGGCGATAATATTGTCAACCACCGGAACCAGGTCGAAATCCGCCATATTCAGGTAAACGCCCTGGTCGTCAAAGGTGTTCAGAAGCAGAAGCCCTTCTGTGAGCTTATTCAGACGTTCCGTTTCGCTTAGAACGATTCCCAGATAGCGCTCCTGCATTTCCGGGGGAATGGTTCCGTCCAGCATGGCTTCCACGTATCCTTTGATGGAAGTCAGGGGCGAGCGGAAGTCGTGGGAGATGTTGGAGATAAATTTTCTCTGGTATTCCCCGGAAGCATTCACCGAAGAGGTAAGATAGTTCAGGGACGCGCAGAGATAACCCAGCTCATCGTCCCGATTGTAGATCAGGGGCAGATTCGTGGAGGGATCCCCGTCCGTATAGGTGGCCGCCGCCCGGATGATTCTGTCCAGGGGGCGGTAAAACTGAAAGTGGAAAACCAGGAGGGGAAACAGGGAAAGCAGGAAAAAGATTCCCAGAAGCATATAGCAGACGTTTTGAATGGCTACCGTCTGTCCAGCCAGATACTCCTGATATTCCGCCGCGTCAGACACCGCGTGAAGATAATGATACGTAAGCGTTGGAGTCAGAAAAAAGGCGGCTCCAAAGCTGGCGGCCAGAAAGAGGCCGTAGGAAAGAAAAATGGCGTCTCTCAGTCTGTGCTTCATGGCGTTTTCACCCCGAATTTGTATCCGATGCCCCAGACGGTAGAGATCGTCCAGTGCTCGTTGTCTTTGATCTTCTCCCGGAGACGCTTGATATGTACGTCTACCGTCCGGGTGTCCCCGATGTATTCATATCCCCAGATATGATCCAGAAGCTGCTCCCTGGTAAATACCTGATTGGGGGAGGAGGCGAGAAAATAAAGAAGCTCCAGCTCTTTTGGCGGCATCTCCACCGTTTCCCCCTTGTAAACCACCGAGTAGTTGGTAAGGTTGATTGAGAGATCCGGATACTCTACGTATTTTCCGGCGGGCTTAGGCGGCTCCGAAGCTGCCGGCTGATAACGGCGCAGCACGGCCTTTACTCTGGCCACCAGTTCCTTGGAGTCAAAGGGCTTGATGATATAATCGTCCGCCCCCAGTTCCAGGCCCAGCACCTTGTCAAAGACCTCTCCTTTGGCGGAGAGCATGATGATGGGGACGTTGGAGGTCTGCCGGATCTGCCGGCATACCTGATAGCCGTCGATGCCGGGGAGCATCAGATCCAGAAGAATCAGGTTCGGCTTGAAAAGCTCAAACTGCCGCAGGGCTTCTTCCCCGTCGTGCACCATCTTTGTGTCGTAAAATTCCTTTGTGAGATAAAGGGAGATCAGCTCACAGATATTTTCGTCATCGTCTACGATCAGTATTTTTTGTCTTGTAACCATGTACGTCACTCCTTCCCTTTATTTGAATTCCGCAATCGTAACGCCGGAGTCGCCTTCTCCGAATTCTCCCAGGCGGAAAGAAGCCACGTGTTTCTGCCTCCGGAGATACTGATGGACGGCCTTGCGAAGGGCGCCGGTTCCTTTCCCGTGTACGATCCGCACACTGGGGAGATGAGCCAGATAGGCGTCGTCCAGATACTTGTCCAGTTCTACCAGGGCTTCGTCCGTGGTTTTGCCCAGAAGGTTGATCTCGGTATGGACCGAGGCGGACTTGGACATCTTCAGCTTGCTGCCGCCGGTTTGCTTCCGGAAAGAAGCGGCGGGAGAAGCGGATTCTTCCGGCAGCTTCTCCAGGTCTTTTAAATTGACCTGAGAGCGGAGAATTCCCATCTGTACGAAAAGATTTCCCTTGGCGTCCGGCAGGGTGCTGACGGTCCCTTTCAGATTCATGCTGAGCACGCGGACGCCGTCGCCGATCCGGAGATCTTTGGCGGAAAGCTCTTTTTTGGGGCCCTTTTCTTTTGCCTTGGAGGCTTTTTTCTCCAGAGAGGACATTTTTTCCCTGAGTTTGGTGCGTTCCTGTTCCATTTCTTTTGTGGAACCGGCGGCGCTTCCCAGACGGTTGTATTTGCGGATCGTCTCATCCGCGTATTCTTTGGCTTCCCTGAGAATCGCCTGGGCTTCCTCGCGGGCTTTGGAAAGAATCGCGTCCCGGCTGTTTTCCAGCCGGTCCTCCTTGCGCTCCAGCCGGGTTTTCCTTTCTTCGATTTCCAGCCGGTATTTCTCAATGGTTTCCCGTTCCTGTTCCAGGGCGGTGCGGCTGTTTTCCAGGCCGGCGATTACATCCTCAAAGCTTTCTTCCTCCTGGCTGATTTGTTCTCTGGCTTCCTGAATGATGTAATCCGGAAGGCC
>CALWMW010000139.1 GCA_944382085.1 uncultured Lachnospiraceae bacterium
GCTGATCTGCGCGTTCGGGCTCGCGTAAAGAAGCTCGTTCGTAAGCATATCCCTTAGATCCTCATATTCCAGAGCTGTGTAGTTCGTATCGATATAGCTGCAGGAAATCGTAGAAGTCTCTTCCAGCTCCATGGCTTCGGTTTTCTTATAGACCTTCTCGGTATCGGTGGACAAATCCGCGTCCTCCGTCCAGCCCTCCTGTATCGTATAAACACCGTCTGTCAGGGATGCTCCCAGAACCTGCCAGGAAGCCAGGGAACTCAAGATACCGGCCGCCGCGCACAGCCCTATGAATCTCTTTCTGTACATTCCTGTCTTTTTTCTCATACTCACCGTCTCCTGTACCTCTGTGTTTTCTAAGATAAGTATACTGTCTGGAGCCGGATTTGTCACTAAAGGATTTTCTTAATTTTCTTCAAATCTTCAAAAAGGAAGCAGCCTTCTCTGAAGCGCGGGTCTTAAAGCCAGGTAAGCGAACACCGCCACCACGGCCGACAGCACGGCGTTAATGGAAGTGGACGTCAGATTTACCGCAAAAGCCAGTCTGGCGGACGCCTCTCCTAAAAGGACTCTCTGGTAAAAAAAGCTGAACAGCGGATCAAACACCAGGTTGAACCCAAGTCCGCTGACCGCCGCCAGCACCGACCACCGGAAAATATGGCCTCTGTCCCTGGACTCCCGGATCTTCCCCAGCTGGTGCGCCACAAGCCCGGTAATCAAACCGATGCACAGTTTCAGAATAAAGGTTTTCGGCGCGGTCAGGACGTATACCGGATCCAGGAGGTCGCCCACAGTCATGCCGATGGCTCCTCCCAGGCCGCCCCAGAACCCGCCCAGGATCAGCGCGCCCAGAACGCAGACCGCGTTTCCCAGATGGATCGACGTGGCTCCTCCCCCCGGAAGGGATATCTTTATCTGAAGAAAAGTAAACACGACGTAGGAAAGCGCCGCAAAAACTCCTGTAAAAATCATTTTCTGGAAATGTTCTTTCTGCATGTTGCATCCTCCTCTCTTTTTCCTATTATATTCATAATGGCATCTTTTAAAAGTGCCATTTCCTTCTTTTCTAACCATACCACTTTTTGCCCGTCCGCATCTTGCGGCGGCAAAAAACCCTGTCCATCGGTCTGTTCTTTCAGACACAATAAACAGGGTTCTTTTCTTCTTATTTTGCGTAATCCACAACTCTACTCTCCCGGATGACGCTGACCTTGATCTGGCCGGGATATTCCAGTTCCGCCTCAATCTGCTTTGAAATATTCCTTGCCAGCAATACCATATCCGCGTCGTTCACCTGATCCGGAATTACCATAACTCGGATTTCTCTACCTGCCTGAATAGCAAATGATTTCTCAACACCCTTAAAGGTATTTGTAATATCTTCTAACTGTTTTAATCGGTTTGTATATGTTTCGAGCGTTTCACGTCTTGCCCCCGGACGAGCCGCGGAAATCGTATCCGCAGCCTGTACGATGCAGGCAATCAGTGATTCCGGTTCAACATCGCCATGGTGAGATTCCACAGAATTTACCACCACCGGGGATTCCTTGTACTTCCTGCACAGATCCGCCCCGATCTGGATATGGGAACCTTCAATCTCATGGTCAATGGATTTCCCAATGTCATGCAATAATCCAGCACGTTTCGCAAGTCTTACGTCTACTCCTACTTCTCCTGCCAGCAGACCTGCCAACTGCGCTACTTCGATGGAATGCTTGAGCGCGTTCTGTCCGTAGCTCGTCCTGAATTTCATTCTTCCCAGCAGACGAACCAGTTCCGGATGGATGCCGTGTACCCCGACTTCAAGGACTGCGGACTCTCCTTCCTCACGGATCATGTTCTCCACTTCTTTTTGTGCCTTCTCCACCATCTCTTCGATTCTGGCCGGATGGATACGGCCATCCACAATCAGCTTCTCAAGGGCGATCCGCGCCACTTCCCGTCTGATCGGGTCAAAACCTGATAAGATGACAGCTTCCGGAGTATCGTCAATAATCAGATCCACTCCTGTCAGCGTCTCAAGAGTACGGATATTCCGTCCTTCTCTTCCAATGATTCTTCCTTTCATCTCATCATTTGGAAGCTGTACCACAGAGATCGTTGTCTCCGCCACGTGATCCGCAGCACATTTCTGTATCGCGGTAACCACGTACTCCTTTGCTTTTTTGCCTGCTTCTTCTTTTGCCCTGCTCTCAAGCTCTTTGTATAGCTTGGCAGTGTCGATTTTTACTTCATCTTCAACAGTTTTTAAAAGATATTCTTTTGCTTGTTCAGAGGTAAGTCCTGAGATTCTTTCAAGTTCCTGGAGCCGCTGACCGCGGAGCTTTTCTACTTCCGCGCTCTTTTTCTTTAACTCTTCTTCCTTTGCCGCCAGTCCCGTTTCTCTGCGTTCCAGAGCGTCCGCTTTCTTATCCACGCTTTCTTCTTTGGACAAGACGCGCTTCTCGTAGCGCTGCAATTCTGTTCTGCGTTCTCTCGTCTCTTTTTCCAACTCATTCTTCGTCTTCAAAGATTCTTCCTTCGCTTCCAGAAGTGCTTCACGCTTCTTTGTCTCTGCAACCTTGAGGGCGTCGTCGATAATCTGCCTTGCCTTCTCCTCGGCGCTGCCGAGCTTTGCCTCAACTACTTTCTTTCTGTAGTTTACGGCGACAAGACTGCTTACCGGCACTGCAATCACCAGAGTGACCGCAACAGCAATTAAGATCATCACTGTACCAGGCACAGGAGCACCTCCTTATTTAGTTTTCATTGTTCTTAAACAACACTTCAATTTTATACTGTTTTGGTAAATGTGTCAAGCAAATCTGCCTATTTTTAGAGGTCTCTGTAAATACTGTGTAACCTCCCGACAAAACCCTTATCCCTTCTGCGCAAACTGCAAAAAAGGGAGAGAACTCATTCTCCCCCTACGGCGCGTCGAACCGCCTCCCAGGAATAACCCTTTCGCAAAAGGAAACGGTACATCCGTTCTCTCTCCTTCTCATCCGCCTCATCCGGATGGAACTGCCGTTTCGCGAGCCATCTGGAAATCTGCTCCTCCTCCCTGGGCGGTTCCGTCTCCTGCAGAATCTCTTCCAGAAGGCTGCGGCCAATCCCGCGCTGCGCCAGGGCCGATCGCATCTGCTGGAGGGATTCCGTCTCTCTCCGGCTCTCGATATACTGACGGGCGTATCTGGCATCGTCCAGGTAATGAAAGCTTTTCACGTAAGCTACCGCCTCTTCCACAATCTCTTCCGGATACCTGAGCTCGGACAGCTTCCGGCGAAGCTGCGCTTCCGTCCGGTCCATCCGCTCCAAAAGGCGGAGGGCCTTCTTCTTCGCTCTCACCGGGAGGGTTTTGTCCATGATCTCCCGGTACTCCTCTTCCCCCAGTTCTCCGCCTTCCTCCAATCCGTAATGGAGCAGCTCGGAGCGATACAGCGGAAAGGCTTCCCCTCCCTCTGCGCGTACCAGGAAACGTCCTCCGCCCAGAGGGGAAATCTCTTCCACCAGCCTCATTTACGCATCCAGAACCGGCGTTTCCGACTCTTCCTTTTCGCCGGCAGGGAGCAGTCCGTACTTCTCCCGTACCTTTCTCTCGATCTCTTCCATGATCTCCGGGCGCTCTCTCAGATACTGCTTGGCGTTCTCACGTCCCTGTCCGATCTTGTTTCCTTCGTAGGCGTACCAGGCGCCGCTCTTGTTGACGATGTTGTTGTTCGCGGCCAGATCCAGGATATCTCCCTCCCTGGAAATCCCCTGTCCGAACATGATATCGAACTCCGCCTCCTTAAAGGGCGGCGCGATCTTGTTCTTGACTACCTTTACCTTGGTCCGGTTTCCCACGACCTCGCCGTTCTGCTTGATCGCTTCGCCCCGGCGCACCTCCAGGCGGATGGAAGAATAGAACTTGAGCGCTCTTCCTCCTGTAGTCGTCTCCGGATTTCCGAACATCACGCCCACCTTCTCCCTGAGCTGGTTGATAAAGACTACGGTGCAGTTCGACTTGCTGATGATGCCGGTAAGCTTCCGCAGAGCCTGGGACATCAGCCGGGCCTGAAGGCCTACGTGGGAATCTCCCATATCTCCCTCAATCTCCGCTTTGGGTACCAGCGCCGCTACGGAGTCCACGATGATGATGTCCACCGCGCCGGAACGCACCATGGTCTCGGTAATCTCCAGCGCCTGCTCGCCATTGTCCGGCTGAGAAATGTAAAGATTGTCAATGTCTACGCCGATCTTCCTGGCGTAGACCGGATCCAGAGCATGCTCCGCGTCAATAAAGCCGGCGATCCCTCCCCGCTTCTGCACCTCCGCCACCATGTGCAGGGAAACGGTGGTCTTTCCTCCGGATTCCGGCCCGTAGATCTCTACCACGCGGCCCTTGGGAATCCCGCCAAGCCCCAGGGCCACGTCCAGGCTCAGGGAACCGGTGGGAACCGTCTCTATATTCATATTCGCTCCCTGATCTCCCAGCTTCATCACGGAGCCCTTTCCAAACTGCTTCTCAATCTGCGCCAAAGCCGCGTCCAGGGCTTTCTGCTTCTCTTCCTGAATCATAGTTTCTCTCCTTTTTCGAACTTGTGTTCGTTTCTTTGCTAATAGTAGTATACTTTCCCGCTGTTGTCAAGATGTTTTCCCTGGTCTGATGAATTTTTCCGGGGATCTCCCGTAGGACCGGCGAACCCTGAATCAGGTTCGGTAAGAATGGTTGTATTTTGTATCTTCTCGTCTCATATTATCAGTTCCCGTCTCTCTTGTCAAGACGGGAACTGAACTTTCCCAGCCGCCGGTCAGGAAAGGATTTTTCCCACATCGCTGAACATCACTACCAGCATCAGAAACATCAGAAGCATCAGGCCGGTAAAGTGGATCCTGGCTTCCAGATCCGGCGAAATCCTTTTTCTGCGCGCCGCTTCCAGAAACAGGAAGACCAGCCTGCCCCCGTCCAGAGCCGGTATGGGAAGCAGATTCACCACGCCCAGGTTCGCGGAAAGAAGGATGGCGATGTTCAGCATATTCAGCCAGACATACAGCGCGCCGTCCGACTGGCTCTGCTCGTAGGTCTCTCCGATGACGTTCACGACTCCCACCGGTCCTGAGACGTCCTCCAGTCCTACGTTTCCGGTTACCAGAAGACGCAGGCTCTGGATCGTGGTGTCGATCCAGTAATAGACCTCATAGGCGCTGTACCCCAGCGTCTCCACCGGGTTGGTTTTCTGCCGGTAATTCACGGAACCGCCGATTCCGAACCGGTATCCTTCTTCTGTCTTTTCAGGAGTCACAACGGCTTCATAGAGCTCACCCTCCCGTTCGTACTGGAAGGCCACGGTTTTCCCCGGATGAAAAATTCCGTAGTCCGAGACCTGGCGGTACAGCCGGATTCTCTTGCCGTTCATCCTCACGATCCGGTCTCCCGCCTGCAGCCCCGCCTCCTGGGCCGGCGATCCCTCCGCGACGCTTAAAAGTACGGGAGCGTCGTATCCGATCGTCCCGATGATGAAAATCGAAAGGACAAAGGCTAAAAGAAAATTAAACAGCGGCCCCGCCGCGATCACCGCGATCCTGGCCCACACCGACCGGCTTCCAAACGCGCCTTCTCCCTCTTCTTCCCCGTCTTCTCCCAGCATCAGGCAGGAGCCTCCCAGCGGCAGAAGCTTGAGGGAATACCTGGTTCCCCCTCTTGGCTGGACGCTGAGAAGCCGCGGCCCCATTCCAAGCGAAAATTCCACAACGGTAATTCCGTTCTTTTTGGCCAGAAGAAAATGGCCCAGCTCATGAATGATAATAATGAGACTGAACACCAGAAGCGCTACCAGAATCTTCAACCTACCACCTGCTTTCTATCCTTTCATACACCTCGCGCTCCGTGTTCAGGATCTCATCCACTCCGGGATGCCGCACGGTCCTGTGACTGTCCATGCAAAAACGGATCACGTCATAAATTTCTGTAAAACCGATTTTTCCCTCCAGAAACAGCTGAACGGCCCGCTCATTGGCCGCGTTGAGAACGGTGGGCATCGAACCGCCGATTTTCCCTGCTTCGTAAGCGTACCCAAGTCCCCGGAAAGTCTCAAGATCCGGGGTCTGGAAGGTAATCCCGCCAAGCTTCGCAAAATCCAGCCGCTCTCCGTTAAGCGTTCTCCGTTCCGGATAGAAAAGCGCGTACTGGATGGGCAGCTTCATATCCGGAACGCCCATCTGGGCCATCACCGCCCCGTCCTCAAACTGAACCATGGAATGGATGATGCTCTGAGGCTGTATCACCACCTGAATCTGATCCAGCTTTACGCCGAACAGCCATCCGGCCTCCAGGACTTCCAGCCCTTTGTTTACCATGGTGGCCGAATCAATCGTAATCTTCTTTCCCATGGACCAGGTGGGATGCTTCAGCGCGTCCTCCGCTCTCATCCCTTTCAGTTCTTCGTAAGTTTTGCCCCGGAAGGGACCTCCCGACGCCGTGAGAAGAATTTTGTCAATCCGATTTCCCTTCTCCCCGTTCAGGCACTGGAAAATCGCGCTGTGCTCGCTGTCAACCGGCAGCAGACGCACCTGATGTTCCCGGATCAGGGGCATAATCAAATGGCCCGCCGTCACCAGCGTCTCTTTGTTGGCAAGGGCAATGTCCTTTCCCGCCCGGATTGCCTCGATGGTGGGACGGATGCCGATCATTCCCACAATGGCAGTCACCAGGATCTGAGCCTCCTGGCAGACCACCACCTCAATCAGCCCTTCCATTCCGGAAGCGATCTTTACCGGGAGATCCCCCAGTCTCACTCTTAATTCTTTCGCGTCCTCCTCCTCCCAGACAGCCGCCAGGGACGGCCGGAATTCCCGGATC
>CALWMW010000140.1 GCA_944382085.1 uncultured Lachnospiraceae bacterium
TTTCAAAACAAACTCCCTCCCGACGCATCGGTCAACTTTCCGTATCCCGAAATCCGTCTTCCAGTCGCGCGCCTTCCAGAACCTGCCGGTCTGTCACCATGCTCACCGCGTCAAACAGCCGCATCCGGAAAGCGCCTGCCCCGCCGTTTTCCTCCGCGGTTCTCGCCCATGCGAGCTCTCCGCAGAGTCCATGGACCGCCGCGGCGTAAACCGCTCTCTCAAAAGGATCTCCCGGCCGCCCTTCCCTGGAAGAAAGACCGAGAAACGCGGCGGTGAGCGCGTCCAGCATACAGCCGGTTCCGGTAATCCGCTTCATCATAGGATGCCCGTTCCTGACCCGGCAGGTTCTCCTGCCATCCGTTACCAGATCGGTCTTTCCCGTCATCACAATCACCGCTTTGGAAACGCGGGCGAGGTTCGCGGCTGCCTTAACGCAGGCTTCCAGATTCGCTCCGGAAATCTCGTCCTGTTCTCCGGCGTCTACCCCGCGTACGGAATGCGTTCCCTGAGCCAGCGCCAGGATTTCTGAAGCATTCCCCCGGATCACCGTACAGGGGAGCCCTTCGATCAGCCGCTTTGCCGCCTCTGTGCGAAAGGAAGCGCCGCCCGCTCCTACCGGGTCCAGCACGATGGGCTTCCCCAGAGACGCCGCCCGTCTCCCGGCCAGTTCCATGGCGGATACTTTCCCCTCATGAAGCGTTCCCAGATTCAGCACCAGCGCCTGCGCGGCGGAAACCACTTCCTCCACCTCTTTTGGCTCTTCCGCCATCACCGGAGAAGCGCCTGCCGCCAGGAGATAGTTTGCCACATCTCCCGCCGTCACATAATTCGTGATACAGTGAACCAGCGGACGTTCCCGCCTGAGACGTTCCAGGAGGTTCTCCTCCGGAAAGATCATGCGTGCCTCCGGACATCGCCCAGAATTCCGCTGACATAGGCAAGACCGCCGGATTTCTGAAGGGCTCCCATAAGCACGGCCGCGATAACGGTTCCGCACAGCGTACTCATCAGGAAAGGCATGACATAGGCGAAGACCGCCGCTTCCTGTCCCATCAGGAACACCGCTACCGGATAGCAGAGCATTCCGCCCAGGATCCCAGTACCGACTACTTCCCCGATATAAGCCAGGGTCAGCTTACCGGAATACTGATACAGAAGGCCGCAGAGCAGGGCTCCCACCATACTGCCTGGGAAAGCCAGAAGACTTCCGGTTCCCATAAGGTTTCGGATCAGAGAGGTGCAGAAAGCCATTCCCACGCCGTAAGCCGGCCCCAGAATCACTCCGGCAATGACATTGCAAAGATGCTGAACCGGGAAACACCGGGAAGCCCCGATGGGAATGGAAAAGCCGGAAAGGGCTACCGCCAGGGCCACCAGCATTCCGCTGACCGCCAGTTTTTTCATATGTTGTGCCTGCATAGAAAATCCTCCTCTTCAAACTTCTTTTGAATCATTCATCGTAAATGCTGACAATTTCTCCGTCCAGAATACGGTTCATGTTTTTCAGGGCGCAGAAATTTCCGCACATGGAACAGGTGTCTTCTTTCTCCGGTTTTGCCGAAGCCCGATAAGCTCTGGCTTTCTCCGGATCGATGCCCCGGGAGCACATCTCCTCCCAGTCCAGCCGCTTTCTGGCCGCGCTCATCTTCCGGTCCCAGTCCATGGCGCCCCTGACTCCTTTGGCGATATCCGCCGCGTGCGCCGCGATCTTGGAAGCAATGATACCCTCCTTTACGTCCTGGACGTCCGGAAGGCGAAGATGCTCCGCCGGAGTCACATAGCAGAGGAAGGAAGCGCCGCTGGCCGCCGCCATGGCTCCTCCGATGGCCGCCGTAATGTGATCATAGCCGGGAGCCACGTCCGTCACCAGCGGTCCCAGCACATAGAAGGGCGCGCCCTTGCACACGGTCTGCTGAATCTTCATATTGGCCGCGATCTGATCCATGGGCATATGTCCCGGCCCTTCCACCATAACCTGTACGTCTTTTTCCCAGGCCCGCTTGGTCAGCTCGCCCAGGGTCAGAAGCTCTTCCAGCTGGGAAATATCCGAAGCGTCTTCCAGGCATCCGGGACGGCAGGCGTCCCCTAGGCTCATGGTTACGTCGTACTCCCGACAGATATCCAGAATCCGGTCATAGTACTGGAAGAAGGGATTTTCCTCCCCGGTCATCTCCATCCACGCGAAGATAATGGATCCTCCCCTGGATACAATGTTGGTAAGGCGCTTATTCTTCTTAAACCGCTGCGCCGTGTTCTTATTGATCCCCACATGGATGGTCATAAAGTCCACACCGTCCTTGGCGTGCATCTCCACGATCTTCAGCCACTCTTCCGCTGTAATCTCCTTGAGGGGCTTGTGGTAATACACCACCGCGTCGTAGATCGGCACGGTTCCGATCATCGCCGGGCATTCCTGCGTCAGCCTGCGCCGGAACTTTGCCGTGTCTCCAAAGGAACTAAGATCCATAATGGACTCGGCGCCCATCTCTACGGCGTCCCGCACCTTCTGAAGCTCCATCTCCATATCCTTCCAGTCCCTGGAGGTGCCAAGGTTTACATTAATCTTTGTCTTCAGCATGGAACCGATGGCGTTGGGTTCGATGCAGGTGTGGAGACGGTTGCACGGAATGATTACCTTTCCCTGGGCCATAAGCTCCATCAGTTCCGGAACGCTCATCTGTTCTTTTTTTGCCACAGCTTCCATCTGCGGCGTGCAGATGCCTTTTCTGGCCGCTTCCATCTGTGTCGCGTACTCTCTCATATCTTCCTCCTTTTTCTTTCGGGGATCTCTCCAGCCTGATAAAAAAGGCATCCTCCACAGAAATCATATCTATGGAGAATGCCTGAACCTTCCATGCATTCGCTGCTTTCATATGATCCCTACGTTGGCATTACCCAAATCAGGTGATAAAGGTCGAAGTTGATGACTTCCTCTCAGCCCGCCTACGAGCTCCCTTTTGTTTTTTTCTCTGGAAGAATGCTCCCGCGCGCTGCCGGAGCGTCTCTTCTCAGCGATCTTTTTGATTATACCACGGTTTCTTCCGCGCGGCAAGGCAGAACCGCCAAATTCATCAGGCTTCTGAGAACTGATCCTTTCCTACGCCGCACAGCGGGCATTCGAAATCGTCGGGAAGATCCTCCCACTTTGTGCCGGGCGCGATCCCGTATTCCGGCGCTCCCGCCTCTTCTTCATATTCCCATCCGCATACGTCGCATACATATTTCATTTGCATGTCCTCCTATTTCACTTTTTTCGTATTTTCAGCCAAGGGGTTCAAAGTCTTCCGCTCCGTGCTTGCACAGGGGGCAGATAAAATCATCCGGAAGCGTATCCCCTTCATAAATGTATCCGCAGATCTTGCACACAAAGCCCTTCTTGTCCGTCGTGGGCTGAGGCTGGGGTTTGATGTGGTCGAAATAATACTGATACGTGGTGCTGGGGATATCGGAAAGCACCGCAGCCTCTGTCACCTCCGCCACAAACATGGTATGGGTGTCGTAATCATAGGAATCCACCACCTTGCAGGAGATCACCGCGTTGGAGTATTCCGCCACATACCGAAGGCCGTTGGCGGTGCGCGCCTCTTTTCCGCCCTGGGCAAACTTGTCCGCGTCCCTTCCGCTCTGGAAGCCGAACTGCTGGAAAATCTTAAAGGGGGTGTCTGTGGTCAGCACGGACAGATTGAACACTCCGGTCCTGGCGATCATCTCACAGGTGTAGTTGGCCTTATTTACTCCGATCACCACGCGTTTCTTCGTATCCGTCAGCTGCATGGCCGTATTGATAATGCATCCGTTGTCCTTGTCTGCGTCCCTTGCCGTGAGTACGAAGAGTCCGTAGGAAAGCTTAAACATCGCCTGGGGATCTACGTCCGCGGAAACCGCCGCCGCTTCCATGGCCTTTGCGCTGTCCTGAGCCTTGGCTTTCTCCGGCATGGAGTCCGCCAGCGCTTCTACCAGCTCGTCGATCGCCGGAAGCTGCTCCCGCTTGAGAGAAGATTTCAGGGTCAGCTGGTTGTCCAGGATCGTCATGTTCTTGCATTTCTCAATCTCAGCCCGCATCAGCTTTCCGCTGGTGGGCGCCCAGGAGCCGTTCTCAATGAAGGCTACCGTGCGGTTCTGGATGTTGTGGGCAACCAGGTCAAAGATCAGCGCTTCCATATTTACGAAAATACCTGCGTTGTAGGTGGTGGAAGCAAAGACGATGTGGCTCCACTTGAAGCAGGCGGCAATAATATCGGAAGCCGGCGTCACAGACACGTCAAACATAATGGTCTTGATTCCTTTTTCCCGCAGTCTGCAGGCCAGAATCTCCGCCGCGTTCTCCGTATGGCCGTATACGGAAGCGTAAGCGATCACGACTCCGTATTCTTCCGGAGCGTAGGAACTCCAGTGCATATATTTGGCGATAAAGTCGCCGATGTTCTTTCTCCATACAAAACCGTGGAGCGGGCAGATCATCTCGATCTCAAGGGTGGCCGCCTTCTTGAGAAGCGCCTGCACCTGATCCCCGTATTTTCCCACGATATTGGTATAGTATCTTCTGGCCTCGTCCAGGTAATCCCGCTCGAAGTTTACCTCATCCGCGAACAGCGCGCCGTTCAGGGCTCCGAAGGTACCGAAACCGTCTGCGGAAAACAGGATCTTATCCGTGGTATCGTAGGATACCATAACCTCCGGCCAGTGAACCATGGGCGCCATGACAAAGACAAGATTGTGCTTCCCGGTGGAGAAGGTATCGCCTTCCTTCATGAGAATCGCCCTGGAATCAATATCGAATTCAAAGAACTGCTTGATCATTCCGGCGATCTTCTGATTGCAGATGATCTTCACCTCCGGATAGCGCATCACCAGTTCCTGAATCGCCTCCGAATGATCCGGCTCCATATGGTGAACCACCAGATAATCCAGGCTTCTTCCATTGAGAACTTCTTTGATATTGTCAAAGAAGACGCCTTTTACCGCTTTGTCCACCGTATCAAACAGCACCGTCTTCTCATCCAGCAGCAGATAGGAATTGTAAGAAACGCCGTCCGGTACGGAATAAACGCCTTCAAACATGGCAAGACGGCGGTCGTTTCCTCCCACCCAGTAAAGATCGTCCGTTACTTTTCTATAACAGTACATAGTCTCCTCCTTTTCTCTCAGCCTGTGCAGCTGTTTTGCTGGGCGCCGTCCCCGCCGGATTCGCGCCCGTTTTTTCAATTATATCCCATTTAAACAAAAATTGCCAGAAAAACCATCCGTATTATGGCATAAAATTCTTACTTCATCTGTAGCATTTGCCACAGTTTTGTATTATACTAAAAAAATCCTGATCTCCAAAGGAGGACCGTTATGCAGCACCTTTCTATTTTCAACGGAATATCCCAGGAAGAGCTGTCCCGTATGCTCCGCTGTTTTCACGCCGTGCAGAAAACCTTTCGCAGAGGGCAGCAAATCCAGACTTACAGCAGCAGCCTGAAAAAGATCGGCATTCTTCTCTCCGGGAAAGCGCATTTATATTGTGTGGATTTCGATGGTTCCTATACCCTCCTGGAACGATTCGGACCGGACGATCTTTTCGGTGAGATGTTTTCCCTGCCCTTATGGGGACTGGAATACATTGTGGAGGCAGATACCGACTGCCAGGTACTGTTCGTCCTGTATGAAGACATCATTAAGCGCTGTCCCAACGCCTGCGACCATCACTCTCAGCTTTCTGACAACCTGTTTCAGATCATCACCAGGAAGTCTCAGGCTCTTTCCCTGCGGATCAATCTTCTCACTGCTCGGACGGTCCGCCAGAGACTGCTCCACTATCTTACGTATCAGCAGAAGCTCAAAGGGGAAGGTTCTTTTTCCATCGATATGTCCCTGACCGAGCTCGCGGAATATCTTGGCGTAGACCGCAGCAGCCTCATGCGGGAAATCCGCGTCCTGAAATCGGAAGGGGCGTTGGCCTCCAAAGGACGTCTCTTCTCTCTTTCCGGAAACCTGCCGTGGCAAACGCGTAAAAAAAACGGCGGGAGTTCCTGATACAGGCACGCTTCCCGCCGTTCGTTTCAAAAATTCAGAGTTCAGGCGCATCCAATGGTGAGCAGAATGTTAGAGAAGACACGCTTCTCCCCGGTGGAGATCGCCAGAACCACATCCGGCTCCCCGGCCAGCTCGTAAAACTCATAGCGTCCCACGCCGGAAAGCTCAAGTCCCAGCTCTTCTTTGAACTCCGCGAAAATCTCAGGTGTGGAGCCGTCCCCCGGAACCATCACCTCCGCCTTTTCAATCTCCACTGCTGAATGGATGGCTTTGAGCACCTGCGTCACCGTAGGCTGGCCGGGAACCAGTCCCAGGTAAACCTTCTTCGCGTCTCCAGTCTTCTCCGCTAGCGGATAATTGCCGTCCGCGATCAGAACCTTGCTGCCGTGGCCGCAAAAAGCAAGCGCCGACATGATCTCCGGATGAATCAGATTTGTTGTAAGCATCCTTCGTTTCCCCCTTTTCCTTTACTTCTTGTTACTTTAAAACAGACGTATCCGGCGCGCTGCCGGTCTTTTCTTTCAGAAAGGCTTCCACTTTTTCCAGGTTCGGAAGCGACGGCATCGCGCCCATGGCGGAAACCGTAAGGCCTGCCGTATGATTCGCGAAGCGAAGGGTCTCCTCATACCCCCATCCGCAGCAAAGTCCTACGGAGAGCGCTCCCACAAAAGAATCTCCCGCCGCCGTGGGATCCACCGCCATGATTCCTTCTACGCAGGGGCTGTAGAAAAATCCGTCCTTCTCCGTATCCAGGACGGCTCCGGATTCTCCCAGCGTAATCAGGACGTTCTTTACGCCCTTGGCCTTCAGCGCCGCGGTAGCGGCTTTCGCCTCCTTTAGATTCACTTCTTTCCCGGAATGGGAAATCCTGATTCCCACCATGTCGTACGCCTCATGCTCGTTGGGCGAAATATAGGTCAGATGAGACAGAAGAGAATCGGACAAGGGGGCGCTGGGCGCGGAATTCAGCATAACCGGAACGCCCTTGGCATAGGCATACTCCGCCACCAGTTCGTTGATCTCCATGGGAATCTCCAGCTGCAGAACCACCAGGTCATACTCGGCGATCTTCTCTTTCAGAAACGCCACGTCCTCCGGGGTGATGCTCATATTGGAACCGGAAAGAACAATGATCCGGTTCACCGTCTGTTTGCCGGGCGCCTCCTCCAGGATGATGACGCTGCACCCGGAGGGCAGCTTGTCGTCGTAGAGAACGTAATCGGTACAGATGCCGGCCTCCTTGCAGGTGCGGATCATTTCTTCCCCGTTGCTGTCATGCCCCAGCTTCCCTACCATGGTGACCTCAGCGCCCAGCCTGGCCATCTGCACCGCCTGGTTCGCTCCCTTTCCTCCCGGCGCTTTGGAGAAGGTTCCCCCCAGAACCGTCTGCCCTTCCCTGGGAAAGATTTCCGTAGTGGCAATCTGGTCCATGACAAAGCTTCCTACTACTAGTATCTTTGGTTTTGCCATTGAAAAAATCTCCTTCCTCTGTTATAATTAAAAAATAAAAACGTTTTTATTTTTTTCTATTTTATTTTATCACGCATTGTAATTATGGTCAATAGAAATGAGGGATCTTATGGAGAAGCATTCCGAACGTCAGAAAGAAATCACCATCAAAGATGTGGCCCGGAGGGCCGGGGTGGCGGTATCCACCGTCTCGCGGGTTCTGAACGACCTGGACAAGGTCAGCGAAAAGACCAGGCGAAAGGTACGCGCCGCCGTGGAGGAGCTGGGCTATGTGCAGAATCAGCTGGCCGTCTCCATGGTGACCGGGCAAACGAAGACGATTATGATGATCGTCCCCGATTTTACCAATGACTTTAACGGAGCCGTGATCCAGGGAGCGGAGTCTTATCTCAAGGAGAACGGTTATACGATCCTCGTTTCCTCCTCCGCGGATTTTGAGGAGGCCGACTATGAAGCGCTCCGTCAGAGGTTCTCCCGCATGGTAGACGGTATTCTCGCGGTCCCCTCTCCTTCCGACATCTTTAATTACCGAAGCTGGGGAAAGCCTGCGGTCCTCATCGACTGCTGGCGTCCGGAAAACGACTATTATACGGTAGAGATCGACAACGCCAGGGGCGCTTATCTCCTGACCCAGGAGATGATTCAAAAAGGCCACCGGCGAATCGCCTTCGTCGGCGGCATCCCAAAGATCAGCCTGGGCGGTCAGCGGATCGCCGGCTTCCTCAGAGCCATGGAGGATTATCAGATTCCTGTGGAAGACTGTCTCATGAAGCCCGGCGTCCATTTCCAGGAAACGGGAGTGCGGGGAATGGAAGAGCTCCTCTCCCTTCCCCCTGCCCTTCGCCCCACCGGAGTGATCGCGGTCAACAATCTGACCTGCATCGGCTGTATGGAAACGCTCCTGCGCCATCACCTTACCGCAGGCCGGGACATCTCCCTGGCCGGTTTTGACGACCATCCCGCCGCCCGGTACACGGCGCCCGGCATCACGGTCATCTCCCGTCCCTCCATAGAAATGGGCCGGGAAGGCGCCCGGATTCTTCTGCGCCTTCTCCAGGGCAAAAAAACAGAACCCCGGCGGCTGATCATGGAGATCTCCCTGCTTTGCCGGGGTTCTGTGCAAACGCTTCCGCGGTGATGGCTACCGGATTCTTTTACGTTTCTTCCGCGCGCAGCGCCTTCGCGATTTTTTCTATGGTATCCTTCAGATCAATGGGCTTGCTGATGTGGCCGTTCATTCCGCAGGAAAGGCTCTTGGCCACATCCTCCGAAAACGCGTTGGCCGTCATCGCCAGAATCGGAATGCCGGCGGCGTCCTTCCGCTTCATGGACCGGATGGCCCGCGCCGCCTCATATCCGTTCATCACCGGCATCTGTACGTCCATCAGAATCAGATCGTAGTAGCCCGGCAGGGAAGCGGCAAATTTCTCTACCCCTTCTTTTCCATCGCAGGCCGTCTCAATCGCGGCTCCTGCCGCGCCGAGAAGCTCCGCTGCAATCTCCCGGTTCAGTTCGTTATCCTCCACCAGAAGGAAGCGTCGGTTTCTGAAATCCTGGTCAAGAGGCTCTTCTCTCTTCGTTTCTTTCTTTTCCCCGCCGAACAGCCGCTCCAGAAGCGCCCGCAGCGAGGACTCAAACAGCGGCTTTGTGATAATCTCCGCGACCCCCGCGCTTTTGCTCTCTTCTGTGATTTCTCCGGTGTCATAAGCGGTCATCAGGACGGATACCGGCTCCTTCAGCACAGAAGCCTCCCGGATTCTCCGCGCCGTCTCGATCCCATTGATGTAGGGCATCTTCCAGTCAATCAGGCAGAGATCGAAGGGATCCCCAGCCGTCTGCGCCTGTTCCGCCTTGGCCGCCGCCTCATAGCCGTTGTCCGTGACCTCGCTTCGGATCCCCAGCTTATCCAGCAGAAGCTTGACGTGAGCCAGAGAGTCCGGATCATCGTCCGCCGCCAGAACATGGAGGCCCGAAAAATCCCGGTTCTCTTCCGCCTTTTCCTCCGCCCTTCCAAAGGGCAGAGTTACGGTAAAGGTCGTTCCCTCGCCCAGACGGCTGGAGACTGTGATCTGCCCTCCCATAAGTTCTGTAAAGCGCTTGGAGATGGACAGTCCCAGCCCGGTTCCTCCATACGCGTGGCTGACGTTGGCGTTTTCCTGCTCAAAAGCCATAAAGATTTTTTCAAAATTTTCTTCCGCGATCCCGCAGCCGGTATCCTCCACCTCAAATCTAAGCCATAGCTCTTTCTCCCTTCGGTCCAGGCAGGTCACCCGCAGCAGGACCCTTCCGCCTTTTGGCGTAAATTTCAGGGCGTTGGAGAGAAGGTTCATTAAAATCTGGTTCAGGCGCAGGGAATCCCCCAGAAGCTTTTCTTCGATGTCTCCCACAAAGACCGTTTCAAACTCGATCCCTTTTCCTCTGGCCTGGCCGAAGGCTACGTTATTCAGCCCTTCCATAAATATCCGAAAGTCAAAGACCTGTTTCTTTATCTCTATCTTCCCGCTCTCGATCTTTGACATATCCAGCACATCGTTGATCAGGGCCAGCAGATGCCGGGAAGACATACTGATCTTGCGCAGGCAGTCGGCAAGCTTCTCTGGATGATCCAGATTCTGCTGGGCAATGAGAATCATTCCCATAATGCCGTTCATGGGCGTCCGGATCTCGTGAGACATCCGGGAAAGGAATTCGCTCTTCGCGGCATTGGCCCGCTCCGCCCGGACGATGGCGCTCTCCAGCTCTTTCTGGATTCGAAGAAGCTTCGTCTGGTCGGTCAGCACGGTGATAAACTGCTCCTGCGTACCGGAAAAAATCCGGTACGTCTGCAGAAGAAAGATCTTTTCCTCCGGGAAGGCCGGATGGCGGTAATGAAAGGTGGCGCTCCAGTACGTCTCGCCCTCTGTCTGAAACAGGCTCTGAATCTTTTCCCGGTCTTCCTCCGGCATATACGCAAAGAGAAGCTCCGGCGACACCCTGGCAGGCTCCGGGGCAAACCCAAGAATCCGTTCCGCGTTCTCGGAGACATAATTCTTTTCCGGATATTTCCGCTCATTGATCATAAAAAGGTTGTCAATGTTCCTGGAGAGCAGCTCAAAAAGCCGGTTCTGGCTTTCCAGCTGCAGCGTGTTCCTTTTTAGCAGGTGGCGGTAAAGGAAGAATACGGCAAGCACTGCCGCGAACACCAGACAGGAGACCGTGATGGTATGGAAGCCGGACCGGCCGGCCGCCTGATAAAAATAGGCAAGCCTGCCGTTGGCGTATTCCAGAACGCCTTCCAGCTGCTGATCAAAAAGAGCGTTTACCTGATCCAGATGCTCCGTGCTGTAGCTGACGATCTCCTCCTCGCTGCGGTTCGCCGCGGCCGCGTAGTCCAGAAAGTCGTCCTGATCCCGGCGCATCTGCTCCATCAGGCCGCGCAGATTCTCGATCTCCTTAGGATCGCCCAGATAGCACTCCTCTATGACGTCCAGCCGCTCCTGCGCGTCCTCATAGAACACCTGGATCTGCTGCCGCACATCCTCCACCACCTCCGGCGTATTGATGTTCTTGAGCTGTTCAAAGCTAAGCCGGACATTGTCAATGTCGTTCCGCAGTCCGTTCCCCGCGCCAAGCACCTGAATCGGGTGCTCCTGGATGTCGTCCAGCCAGGAAAGCTGCTGTATTACGCCATAGATCGTGTATAGGAGAAAGGCCGTCAGCAGCGCCAGCAGGAACCACCCGGCTACGGCTGATATTCTTCTGGTCTTGACTAATCTCTTTTTTTCTCTCTGCATATCCATTCTCCCGGTCCAAAATCAGATCAGTTCCCGTATCTCCTTCCACGGAATCCCAAAGCTGTCCGCCACATTCCGGCAGGTGCAGAAGCCCCGGTACGTGTTTACGCCGGCAGCGATCGCCGGATTCTCCCGGCAGGCTTCCTCCAGCCCCTTCCCCGCGATCTGCAGTCCGTATTTTAACGTCGCGTTGGTCAGCGCTATGGTAGAGGTTCTGGGAACCGCTCCCGGCATATTTCCCACGCAGTAGTGGATGACGCCGTCTACCGTATAGATGGGATCGTCATGGTAAGTCACCCTGGTGGTCTCGCAGCAGCCTCCCTGGTCCACCGCCACGTCTACGATCACGCTTCCCTTTTTCATGTTCTTTAAATACTCTTTTTTCATCAGCTTGGGAGCCGCCTTGCCGGGGATCAGAACGCATCCCACCACCAGATCCGCCTCTGACACCGCTTTCTCAATGACCGCGTCCGTACTGTAAAGCGTCTGGATCCTGCCGCCGAAAAGGTCGTCCAGATATGCCAGGCGCTGCAGATTCATGTCGATCACCGTCACGTCCGCTCCCATGCCTACGGCGATCTTGCAGGCATTGGTTCCCACGTTTCCTCCGCCCAGAATCACCACCTTGGCCTTGGGCGTACCCGGAACGCCCGCCAGGAGCACGCCGCAGCCTCCAAAAGTTTTTTCCAGGTACTTGGCGCCCTCCTGAATGCTCAGCCGGCCCGCGATCTGGCTCATGGGCGCCAGAAGAGGAAGGCTTCCGTCTTTTTCCATCAGCGTTTCATACGCCACGCCCTTCACGCCCGCCTGCATCAGCGCCTCCATCTGGGGACGGTCCGCGGCCAGATGAAGATAGGTATATAAAATCAGATCCGGATGGAAAAACGCGTATTCCTCCGAAAGAGGCTCCTTCACCTTCACCATCATCTGGCTTTTCTCCCAGACCTCGCCGGGGGAATCCAAAAGCACCGCTCCGGCCTGCTCATACTCCGCGTCGGAGAAACCGGAACCCTCCCCCGCTCCCCGCTCCAGGAAGACGGTATGGCCTTCCCCGCAGTAGCTTCTTACATTGTCCGGAGTAAGCCCGACTCTGTACTCATATTTTTTGATCTCTTTTACACATCCTACCCTCATGTTCCTGCCTCCCTTTCCCAAAATCGTTTACTGTGCCGTCAGGACTTCCTTCAAAGCCCCAAGAATTTCCTCTTCAAGCCCCATGGTTTCCAGCATGCCCGCAAGGAGCAGGGAAGCTTTTCCTTCCTGAAGATACCGGTAGATCCTGGTTTTCTTTTCGTATTCCATCTCCGCCTGGTAGAGGATTCTGCCGCACTGGGCGGTCACGTCGTTCTCCGCCATCCGGGGCGGTTCCAGGAAGCGGACCTGTATCCTGCCCGCCCGTCCGGTTCCGGGAAGCGTCACCGTCAGGGTCTGGGTTTCCTGATTATAGGAATTTTCTGTCTCAATCCGCTCTCCGTCCAAAAAGACCTCTGTATTTGCAGGAAGGATCTTGATAAATTCCAGCCGGAAGCTTCTCTGCTTAGGAAGAGATTCCAGGCAGCCTTCCGGGAGGATTTCAAACATCCCCTTTTCATATTCCCACTTGAACACCGTGTCGGCAAAAGAGCCTTCCCCTCCGTCTTCCCGGTCCTCATACAGGTGGAAACAGCCCGACGCCCCTGGGAAGATCCGCACCGCCAGGCGGTCCGGATTTTCAACGGAGTTGGTAAATCCTTCAAAATCCGCCAGCGGGATGATTCCTCCCGCCCGCGCCAGCGCCGGAAGCTCCTCCAGATCCCGGTGCAGGAACATCATTCTGCCTCCCTGATAGCTTCTTCCATTGAAGAAATCAAACCAAAGCCCTTCCGGAATCCAGGCCTTCACCGAAGCCGTTTTCGCCTTTTTATCCGCGGGCCTGGTAACCGGGCAGACAATCATCTCCGTACCGAAATAGTATTCGTTGGGAACCTCATAGGCTTCCTCCCGCTCCGGTTCCAGATAATACATGGGACGGATCAGAGGGCTTCCCTCCCGGCTGGCGCGGTAATTCATGGAATACAGGTACGGAATCAGTTCATGGCGAAGACGGAGGAACCGTTTCATAATCCGCTGGGCGGTCTCTCCGAAGCTCCAGGGCTCCTTGCGGATAAAAGGATTATCCGTGCTGTGCAGCCGCATGATAGGAGAGAATACGCCGAACTGTACCCAGCGGACCGTCAGCTCCTCATCCCGGTATCCTTTCATATGACCCCCGATGTCGTGACTCCACCAGCCATATCCCGCGTTGCTGGCGGTGGCGGTAAAGTACGGCTGGAAATCCAGGCTCTCCCAGGTAATCAGCGTATCTCCGGAAAATCCCACGGGATACCGGTGGCTCCCAAGCCCCGCGTATCGGGAAAAGGTCAGGCCCTTCCCTCCCTTTCGCCTGCTGTCCAGATAATGATAATGATTCAGCATCCAGAGAGGATCCAGACCGGGAATCCTGGTTCTGGTGCCCTGCTGCCAGTCAATCCACCAGAAATCCACGCCGTCCTCCTCGTTGGGATGATGAAGGTACGTAAAATACGCATCCAGAAAATCGGGATCCGTGATATCAAAATCAATGAATTCTTCTTTCTCCCAGTCTTTTCCCAGGGCTTCCGCCATGGGACGGTACGCCTCCTCGTGGGGCCGCACGCCCTCCGCCGGATGCACGTTCAGCGTAATCTTCATGTGATGCTGGTGAAGCCATTCCATAAATCCCCTGGGATCCGGAAACAGATCCCGGTTCCAGGTATAGCCGGTCCATCCGCTTCCGTATTTGGGATCAATGTCCGTCAGATGCCAGTCCATATCGATCACGGCCACCGAAAACGGAATCTCTTCCTTCTCGAACCTGGAGACCAGCTCCTGATATTCCTCCTGCGTATATTTGTGGAACCGGCTCCACCAGTTTCCGAATACGAACCGCGGAAGCAGCGGCGTCTTCCCGGTAAGCCGATAAAAGTCTTTCAGGCACAGCTCATACTGATGGCCGTAGCCGAAGAAATACAAATCCACGCAGCTTCCCTTCCTTGGCTCCACCCAGCCGTCCTCTCGGATCAGCAGAGAAGCGCTGTCATCCATCAGGGAAAAACCCTGTCTGGAAATCAGTCCGTGCTCCAGGGGAATCGCCCCGTCCGCTTCGTCCAGGGTTCTGGCCGTTCCTCTAAGGTCATCCGGCTCCTCCCCGTAATTCCAGCTGCTGCGGGTTCCGCGCACCTCCACGGAAAGGCCGTTGGGGGAAAACGGTTTTTTGTCATATTGAAGCAGAAGTCCCTCTGTGAGAATCGAAAGGGAATCCTCTTTCTCGAAAACCTGGAAGGCGGGAACCGGAAAGGCGCGGTTCAGAACGCACTGCGTCGCACGGTCTTCAAAGGTTCCGTCCTCCTTATACTCCATGCGGATCAGCCACGGAGTGAGAATCGTAAAACGGTAGTTTTTTCCGGAAACCACCGCCCTGGGATCTGCCTGGGGATGGCTTTCTATTTTGTACAAACTTTTCATACCTTTCCTCCTGTTTTTTCTTACTTCATATCACGTTCCTATCCAAAAGTCAATATCGTCCGGTTTACTCTTGGTTTTTTTCTTCCTCCGACGTATAATAGAAAAGATCAACACCCAAAGAAAGGGAGCGTATCCATGAATCTTATAAACGTAGAACATATCAGCAAAGTTTTCGGCGGAAAGACCGTCTTTCAGGACGCCTCCTTCGGCGTTTCAGAAGGGGAGAAAATCGGAATCATCGGGATCAACGGAACCGGAAAATCCACGCTGCTGAAAATGATTGCCGGGGAAGAGGAACCGGATTTTGGACAGATCATCCGCCAGAACGGTCTGAGAATCGCCTTTCTCTCCCAGAATCCCCTTTTCCCGGAGGGCGCCACCGTCCGTTCCTATGCCCTGAACGGCGATTCCGACCGGGACTGGCAGGTACAAAGCTACCTGACCCGCCTGGGCGCGGACGATTATGACGCAAAGCTTTCCTCTCTTTCCGGCGGACAGCGAAGGAAGGTCGCCCTGGCCAAAACCCTTGCCCAGGAATTCGACGTCCTTCTCCTGGACGAGCCTACGAATCATCTGGATCAGGAAATGATCCAGTGGCTGGAGGATTATCTCAGGGATTACAAGGGCACGGTTCTGATGGTTACCCATGACCGCTATTTCCTGGATCGGGTCACAGGGAAAATCCTGGAGGTAAGCCGGGGAGCCGTCTATTCCTACGAGGGGAACTATTCCCTGTTTCTGGAGCAGAAAGCCGCCAGAGAGGAACGGGAGGAGGCTTCGGAGCGAAAGCGCCAGAGCATCCTGCGCATGGAGACGGAATGGGCCAAAAGAGGCTGCCGGGCCAGATCCACCAAGCAGCGGGCGCGTCTGGACCGCCTGGAAGCTCTGAAGAATGTCCAGGCGCCCCAGAAAGACCAGACGGTTCAGCTGGATTCCGTGAACGCCCGGATGGGCCGCAAAACCATTGAGCTTCGCGGTCTCTCCAAATCCTACAAGGATCATGTCCTTTTGGACGATGTTTCCTATCTTTTCCTGAAAAACCAGAGCGTGGGAATCATCGGTCCGAACGGCTGCGGAAAATCCACCCTCCTGAAAATGATCGCCGGCCTGGTCTTGCCGGACCGGGGAAGCGTGGAGATCGGAGAAACCATCCGGATCGGTTATTTCGCCCAGGAAGAGCAGGAAATGGACGACAGCCAGCGGGTCATTGACTATATCCGGGACATCGGAGAATATGTCCAGACCAGCGAAGGACGCGTCAGCGCCTCTCAGATGCTGGAGCGTTTTCTGTTCTCTCCGGATATGCAGTATTCCCCCATCGGGAAGCTTTCCGGAGGGGAAAAGCGCAGGCTGTACCTTCTGGGCATCCTGTGCGCCCAGGTCAATACCCTGCTTCTGGACGAGCCCGGAAACAGTCTGGATATCCCCACCCTTACCCTTCTGGAGGATTATCTGAATACCTTTTCCGGGATTGTCATTACCGTCTCCCATGACCGCTACTTCCTGGACGACGTGGCGGATCGGATTCTGGAATTCGACGGCCATGGCCATATCCGTCAGTACGAAGGCGGCTATACGGATTATCTCCGGGCAAAAGAAGCCGCCGCGCCTCCGGAGAGCGGAAAGGACGCCGCCGCCGAAAAGAAAAAAGCTTCCGCGGAAACCTGGAAGCAGAACCGTCCGCAGAAGCTAAAATTCACCTACAAAGAGCAGAAAGAATACGAGCCCATCGACCAGGACATCGCCGCCCTGGAAAAGAAGCTTGCGCAGCTGGATCAGGAAATGCTGGACAATGCCACCAATTCCGCAAAGCTCTCCTCGCTGATGGAGGAAAAGGAAACCGTCCAGAACCAGCTGGAGGAAAAAACAGAACGCTGGGTTTATCTTATGGATCTGGCCGAAAAAATTGCCGCTCAGTCTTAGACGAGCGGCAGTTTTTTCAGGCTAGAAGAAAGCTCCACACGCAGATGCTTGGAATGGAGCACAGCGTGGAAAAAACAACCATTTTTGTGGCGAACTGGGGATCCTGGCCGTATTTGGCGGCAAGCATGCTGGTCGTCGCCCCTGCGGGCATAGCCGCCAGAATAACGCTCAGGCCGGTAATCAAATCGCTCATATGAAAAAGACGGCATCCCAGAAACACCAGCAGGGGAATGAGAATCAGCCGCTCCGCCGTATAGCGCGCCACGTGTCTGTCCACAAGATTCCTGGGATCTATCTCCGCAAGGATCATTCCAATCACGAACATCGACAGAGCGGTATTGCACCGTCCGATGGTATTCACCGGAGTCAGAAGCCACTCCGGCAAAGACACCGGCAGCAGCATGAGGAGCAGACCGAGAAAGCAGGCCAGCACACAAGGATGCGTAGCCACTTTTTTCAGCGTTTCCTTTTTATCCGAAGTTCCGGAAAAGACCCTCAGCCCTTCCGACCACATCATAATCCTCAGGGGAATCAGATAGACGCTGGCCAGCATAAGGCCCACCGGGCCGTACAGCCCTTCCGCCATGGGATTTCCAAGGAAACCCGCGTTGGAACAGATGATTCCATACTGCAGGCACTTCTGCCGGCCTCCCGTCTCTTTGGCGTAGGCGATTTTCCCATAAAGGACGCAGAAAATCTGAATCAGGATGGAAATCGCCAGCACCGCCGCGCAGTCGCCAAGGGCGCTGTCCGCCTTTCCGTTTAAAAAAGACATCACCGTGTTGCACGGCAGGACAATATAAATCACAAGATCCGTGAGATTCTTCTGGCCGCTTTCCCCCATAATGCCGGTTTTCTTTACCAGCACGCCCACGGCGATCAAAGCGAAAATTGTAAATTGAAGGGATAAAAGGTTTTCCATTTCTCTCAATCCTTCCTGTTCTCTTCCGGATATACGAACGCTTCATATTCTTCGATGGTCATCGGTCTGGAAAACAGGAAGCCCTGCGCCTCCTCGCATCCCGCCTCTTTTAGAATCGTCTTTTGCTCTTCCGATTCCACGCCTTCGCAGACCACATGGTATCCCAGCCCCCGGATCATCTGTATGATTTTCTGAAGGAAATAAATGCCCTTGGGACTGCTCTTACAGTTCTGAATAAACACCCGGTCCAGCTTCATCGTATCCGCCGGAATATCGATGATGGTATTTAACACCGAATACCCTGCCCCGAAATCGTCGATGGAGGTGCGGATCCCAATGGCATGCAGCTCCCGAAAAAGTCGTTTGGCCTCCTCGTACTCTTTTACCGTCGCCGTCTCTGTCAGCTCGATTTCCGTATATTTTGCTTCCACCTGATACTTCTGCAGAATGGCCAGATACTTCTCCGCCGTGCGGTCGTCCGAAGCGTGGAGGATCGAGGCGTTTACGGAAATGGGGATCTGCTTTCTGCCCAGCTTTTGATTTTTCGCCAGAAACTGTACCGTCTGTTCAAAGACATAGAAATCCAGTTCCTTGATTTGCCCGGTGGATTCGCACAGCGAGATGAACTGATCCGGAAGGATCAACCTTCCGTCCCTGGTCTGCCATCTGGCCAGCGCCTCCGCGCCGGTGACCGAACCGTCCTTCAGGGAAATCTTAGGCTGCAGGAAGATCCGGAATCTCTGTTCCCGTATGGCCTCTTCAATTTCATTGATAATCTCATTTTCCAGCCTCTGTTTCCTGGCGAGGGCTTCATCAAAAAGGCAGACCGATATCCGGGCGTCTCCCCATTTTTCGGAAATCTGCTTCCTGGCATAATTCGCGGCGTCAATGGCGAAGGAGGCGCTGATGCAGTCGTCCTCAATGCAGTAAATACCGATCCTTACCCTGGGCCGAAAACCGGGAAGGCGTTCCGCCTGAACGTCCGCAAACCCCTGACAGATCTTCTCCGCCTCTTTTACGATATCCTTCCGCTCTTTGCCGGGGAGCAGCAGCAAAAACTGGTCGGAAACGATGCGCGTGAAATAGACGCCCTCCTCGTCTCCCAGCTTTTCCGTACAGTAACCGCAGAATTCTTTTAAGAGCTGATCGCCCCGGCTGTATCCGTATTTCTGGTTAAAGTATTTAAATCCCGCGAAATCCATATACAGAAGGTAATCCGAAGCGGCGTAGCTTCCGATCACCAGGCGTTCCAGCTCTACCCGGAATCTGGAAAAGGAAATCAGGCCAGTCAGGCTGTCATAATCCGACCAGTACAGCCGCTCCTCCCCTCTCTCGTTCACCGCCTGTCTTCTCGCCAGATGGGCGGAGATGATCTTCGTCACCTCCCCCAGCTCTTTCCGGTTCTGGCGGGACCAGTAGCGTTTTTCCCGGCAGGTCACGTAGGAAATCGCCCCGGTGTATTTTCCCTCGCAGTACATCGCCGCGTACAGAACCGTCTTCGCGCCGCCCTGCATCAAAAGAGCCGCTCCCTGGGGAGAATACATGGACATGTTATCCCATTGAAGCACCGTAGTCTGATATTCGTCGTAGCTCTGAAACAGCGTCAGGAAATCCTCTTTGGTAAATTCCGCCTTTTCTTTTAGCACCTCCGGCGCATAATCGGACGTCCACTGGTACTGGCGTCCCGTGTTTTTTTCCTGAATGTCCGTCCGGATAATCGTAATCCGGTCCAGGCGGAAGCGGTATCCGATGATCTCCATCAGCTGCTCAATCGCCGAAGAAAAGCTGTTTCTTTTTTCAAAGATCTCAAAAGCCGTAGAGATCACATCATTGCGAAGGTACCTGGCGTCAATGGATCCGTTGGCAGGCAGATCTTTCTTGGTCAGCTCGAACCTCCTGAGATTGTCGCAGAACGCATACTGATCCTTCCCGTTCTCTTTTGCCCGGTAAAGGGCCCAGTCCGCGTTGCCGAAGAGCTGTTCAAAGGTATACCCGGATTCATTTTCCGACAAATAACAAATCCCGACGCTGCAGGTCATGGAATAATCTTTTCCCTCAAACTTCAGCCCCCGAACCGCTTCCACAAACTGCATTCCTTTTTTTACCAGGGCGGAATGGCTGATGTCTTTGAGAAAGACGACAAACTCATCTCCGCCAAAACGCATCACCACGTCTTTTTCCTCAAAAAAGTCTTTCAGCAGACGGGCAAGCTCCGACAGGACATAATCCCCGAACAGGTGGCCGAAGGTGTCGTTTACGTATTTAAAATAGTCAATGTCCATCACCATCATGCCGCAGGTGGCATAAGGATCCTTGCTCTGGAGGTAGTCGTTGATCAGCTTTCGACCAAAGGAAAAATTGTAAACAGAAGTCAGGGAATCTCTGGCCGCCTGCTCCTCCAGAAGCTTTTCCCGCTGTTTTTCTCTGGTGATGTCCCGGACGATCAGCGGAATCCGTTCTCTTTTATCCGACGCTTCCAACTTCAGCGTCTGTACCAGCAGCCGCCCCATACCGCGCGTCCCGTTCAGCCGGATCTCCGCCCTGCCCTCCTCTCTTCCAAGGCAAAGCCCCCGGATTTTTCCCCGATCCTTGGGATGGATCCGGGCGTCCTGGTCCAGGCTTGCCAGATAACCGTGAATTTCCTGCTTTACTCCCATCTTTTCATCATAAATGATAAGAGTATCTGTATCCGCCGCATACTCGCAAAGGATAAATTCTTTGTTTTTGAAAATTGCAGCAAGAATCTCTTTTGCCTTCTCTTCTCCGATTTTTCTCATGCTGTAATTGCAGACGCGCCGCCGCGTCCTCATCCTTTCCTGGCGTTTCTGTGAGAGTCTCGTTTTTTCGTACGTCTGACATTGTACCACAGTTCTTTCCAGAAAGCAAAAGCTCCCGGCGATCCGCTATAGGAGATATCTCTCCGCGAGTCTTTTCACCATCCGGATATCCAGCACCGATCTTTCCGTCTCAAAAGTGAGGATCAGGCTTTCCCCAGGATAAATGTCATTTTCTTCGTATGCCTGTATTTTTCGGATCGCATTTCGCGCATAGCCCGGCTCATCCATCCTCCCGTCATGCTCCCAATAGATTTCTTTCTTCGTTTTTCTGGAAAGGAACGTAAAATCCGGGTGGACGATTCCAAAACCTTTCAAATACAAAGGCTTTTCGTATTTATAGGGGATGCCGCACTGATAAAAATAATCTGCCAGAATCTTTTCCGATTTTGAGCGAACACGTTCTCCTTTTTGTGTCAGAATAACAGCGGTTCCTTCCTGAAATTCTTTTCCCGGATACTCCATGGAAATCCATTGCTCTACCTGCTGCTCCCAGGTCGGTTCTACCGGATCAATCAGTTTCTGTCTCTCCGCATGTTCTCTCAGATATACCTGCTCCACTTCTTCCTCGTCGTAGTCCTTTGTCAGCTTTTTGAGCTGCGCCAGGCGTTTTTCAGCCAATCGTTTAATCTTCTCGTCATATGATTTCTGAGCAAGGCTTCGGATCAACCGGTCTTGTTCTTTCGGAATATAGGTCCCGTTCTTTTCCTTGCCCGGCAGGCAGTGATAATACTGAACATTTTTCCTGCAGCTGGATAGGCGAAGCGTTCCCAAAGGGGCATCTTGCAGCCGGTTATTTGCTTTTTTCAGAATTCGTTCCATTCTTTCCTGTTCCTCTGTCAGCATTTTTTTCCGCATATAATAGACCTCCTTTTGTTCTTACACGGTTACAGGCAACTTCTTAAATACTTTAGCCGTATCTTTTTCGCCGCAATACCGCTACATAATATCTTTTCATATTTATAACCGTACATTTTTTGTCAAAATACGGTTAAAACCTTCATTTAAAACATATAACCGTATATGATTCCTCTTCTGCACGGTTAAAATCTTAACTTTAAATAAGAAACCGTATCTTCATCAAAATAATACGGTTAAAAAGAGTGTTTTAATTTTACAGCGGTATTTTTACTTGTCCCGTACCGCTTAAATTTGAAATTGGATTTTAAAAACCGTATTGAAAATGGAGAAAGACTTAAAATTCTAGATTTGATGGAAATAGATGGATGAAAGGTTAGAAAAACCGCACGTACCTTTCATCCCTTAAAGCAATATTATGATAGGATTCGTTGAAAATCAAGGATTTTTTCTATAAAGCACATAGCCTTCGACATACCCCTCTGTTATCGCATAAACGCAAGTTCCATTAATTCAGCAGCTATTTTTTTATCTTTCACCCGCATAATACTGTCTTCGACCTTTGCTTTACCCAACAAATGGATATTGCCGTACCAGACAATTTCCTGATCTATAACTGCAAAATTTTCGCAAGAGTCCTCTACTGATTTAACAAAAAAACCTGCCTGGCGCATATCTTCATGTAACTGCATCCAGAACGCGGCATCACCAAAGCCATAATCATCCGGTTGCCATGTAACGATTGTCACTTCAACTCCCTGCTCCTGCTTTTCCTTCAGCATAACGATGAGATCATAAACTTTTTGGGAACTGATAACACTACTGGATATTATAATTCTCTGTTCAGCCTCAAGCAGATCCTTTTTAAATACTTGCCGGTAATTTTCGCCGTCAAAAATCGCGTTGGTTTTCTGTTTTTCGCTATGCAGCCCGCTGCAGATCTCATATCCGATCTGTCGGTATGCTTTCAATCTTTT
>CALWMW010000141.1 GCA_944382085.1 uncultured Lachnospiraceae bacterium
CCGCCTGTACGACACATGCGATCAGGGATGTAGGTTCCACATCGCCGTGATGGGATTCTACCGCGTTAATCACAACGGAGGATTCTTTGTACTTTTTACAAAGCTCCACGCCCAGCTGAATATGCGAGCCTTCCATTTCATGGTCTACAGCCTTGCCGATATCATGCAGCAGCCCTGCCCGTTTTGCCAGCCGTACATCCAGCCCGATTTCTCCGGCCAGAAGCCCTGCCAGATGGGCCACCTCAATGGAATGCTTCAGCGCGTTCTGCCCATAGCTGGTTCTGAACTTCATCTTTCCCAGCAGCTTTACCAGCTCCGGATGAATGCCGTGAATGCCCACTTCCAGCACTGCGGCTTCGCCCTCCTCCCGGATAATGGTATCCACTTCCTTCTGGGCTTTTTCCACCATTTCCTCGATTCTGGCCGGATGGATACGGCCGTCCAGGATCAGCTTCTCCAGCGTAATCCGGGCCACCTCCCGCCGGATCGGATCAAAAGCGGATAAAACAACCGCCTCCGGGGTATCATCTATAATCAGATCCACACCCGTCAGTGTCTCCAGCGTCCGGATATTCCGGCCTTCCCGCCCGATGATACGTCCTTTCATCTCATCGTTGGGAAGCTGAACAACAGAAATCGTTGTCTCTGCCACATGATCGGCGGCGCATTTCTGTATGGCCGTCACCACATACTCCTTCGCTTTCTTGTTCGCTTCTTCCTTCGCGCGGCTTTCCAGCTCCTTAATCATTTTCGCGGTGTCATGCTTTACATCGTCTTCAACAGTTTTTAAAAGATATTCCTTTGCCTGTTCGGAGGTTAATCCAGAAATACGTTCCAGTTCCTGTTCCTGCTTCACAAAAAGAGTTTCCACCTCTTTGCTCCGCCGGTTCAATGAATCTTCCTTTGCTGCCAATCCTGCTTCGCGTTTTTCCAGGGCATCAGCTTTTTTGTCCAGGTTTTCTTCTTTATTCAAAACCCGGCGCTCATATCGCTGCAGCTCGTTCCGACGCTCTCTGGTCTCTTTTTCCAGCTCGTTTTTGGTTTTCAAAGATTCCTCTTTGGCTTCCAAAAGGGCTTCCCGCTTTTTGGTTTCAGCGACCTTCAGTGCTTCATCTATTATCTCTCTTGATTTTTCCTCTGCCTTCCCGATCTTGTCCTCATAAACCTTCTTCCGGTAGGCAATCGCGGAAAACCAAGTAATAGGTGCCACAACACAAAGTGTGATCAACACAGCAATGATATAACTACCCATCGATTCAGGAGCACCTCCTTATTTAGTTTTCATTGTACAAATACAACACTTAAATTTTAAACTGTTTTTGGCCCCCTGTCAAGTGTATTGGATATTTATAACATTATTTTGTGAAAATTGAAACAATTTGCACAACATTCTTTATATTGTATCTAAATTCTCACTGATATCAGAAGAATCCGTATTCTCCTCCGCAGCGGCGTCCGCCTGCTCTCCTACATGATAGTAAGACCGTACCTTCTGGTCGATTTCCGCCATAATTTCAGGATTATTCTGCAGGAATGTCTTGGCGTTCTCCCGGCCCTGTCCGATCTTTTCCTGGTTATAGGCGTACCAGGCCCCGCTCTTCTCCACGATGCCTACCTTCGCTGCCAGATCCAGGATATCTCCCTCTTTGGAAATTCCCTTCCCGAACATGATATCAAACTCCGCTTCCTTAAAGGGCGGCGCGATTTTGTTCTTTACTACCTTGATGCGGGTACGGTTGCCGATAATCTCCCCGCCCTGCTTCAAAGATTCGATCCTGCGGACGTCCAGGCGGATCGAGGAATAAAACTTCAGCGCCCGCCCGCCGGTAGTCGTCTCAGGATTGCCGAACATAACGCCTACCTTTTCACGCAGCTGATTGATAAAAATCACGATACAGTTGGATTTGCTGATGCAGGCGGTCAGCTTCCGCAATGCCTGGGACATCAGACGGGCCTGAAGGCCCACATGGGAATCCCCCATATCGCCGTCGATCTCCGCCTTCGGCACCAGCGCCGCCACAGAGTCGATAATCACAATGTCGATCGCGCCGGAGCGCACCATCGTCTCCGCAATCTCCAGCGCCTGCTCCCCATTGTCCGGCTGAGAAATATAGAGATTATCCACATCTACGCCGATATTTTTCGCGTAAACCGGGTCTAAGGCATGTTCCGCGTCAATAAAACCGGCGATGCCGTCCCGCTTCTGCACCTCCGCCACCATATGCAGGGCAACGGTCGTTTTACCGCTGGACTCCGGCCCGTAAATCTCCACGATCCTGCCCTTGGGGACGCCGCCCATCCCCAGGGCGATATCCAGACTCAGAGAACCTGTGGGAACTGTCTCAATATTCATGTGGGCATTGGAATCGCCCAGCTTCATCACCGAGCCTTTTCCATACTGCTTCTCAATCTGCGTCAGGGCAGCGTCCAGCGCCTTTAATTTATCCTCTTTAATCATAATATTATCCTCCATCATAAGCCGTTCTCTGTGAACATTTGTTCGATACATACATATTATTATACTTTGGGGAAAAAGTCAACCGGAAAATCAGGGAATGGAAGCCGTCAGGAGACGGGGAACACATTTCGTCAGAATGGACAGCTTTATTTTATCACACAGAGAAGAAGGGCGCAAACAGAAAAAAACGACAAAATCTGAAATTATGACGATGTATCATCCATCGAAGCGATCCGATACATCCTTTCCGCTTCTTCCTTTGCCGTCGTTTTTTCGATGATCATAGCCAGAAGGATAACAGAAATTACATTAAAGCCAAATCGAATGAGGGCAAATTTACCTCCAAGCTGCGTGATTTCAAATAACATCATAGGAATTTTCGTTGTAGACCATGCCCCGATAAAAATAAAAACATTCGTTAAGGAAACCCCTTTTCTGAAAAATACTGCGGCAACCGGAAAGGCCGCGTATAGGGGACCCGAAGAAAAGGAACCCAGGGCAAAGGCAAAAACGCCCCCTTTTATCCCTGCGCCCTTTCCCATATATTTCATAATCGTATCTTTCGGCACCCATACGTCCATTAACCCCAAAAGCAGAAAAACCGGCGGGATAATCGAAAGCATTTCCAAAAGATTATCCCGGAAAAGGGACGCTACTTCCCGGCCCACTTCCGGTTTGACAGCCAGCAATATGCTGTTTAATAAGAATAAAAG
>CALWMW010000142.1 GCA_944382085.1 uncultured Lachnospiraceae bacterium
TCCCGCACCTGGGGCATTTCTTATTGGTCAGATTCTCATGGCGGAAGCTTCCCTCCTGGGTTCGGATCTCCTCCACCAGCTCTCTGGTATAGGTCCGGATCTCTTTCATGAAATCCTCCCGCTTCTGCCGGCCTCTGGAAATTTCCAGAAGCCTGGTCTCCCAGTCCGCCGTAAGCTCCGGTTTCTTTAAGTCCTCCGGCACCAGGCCCAGAAGCTGCCTTGCCTTGGAGGTAAGATAAATCTCCTGTCCCTTCTTTTCCAGAAGGAAACTGGAAAACAGCTTTTCGATGATATCCGCCCTGGTAGCTACCGTACCCAGCCCGCCGGTCTGTACCAGCGTCCTGGCTTTCTCTTTGTCCTGGCTTTCCATATAGCTCACCGGATTCTCCATGGCGGACAGAAGGGTGGACTCCCGGAATCTGGCGGGAGGCTTCGTTTTCCCTTCCAGCAGCCGCAGGGAGCGGACCGCCAGCTTCTGTCCTTTTTCCATCTGCGGGAGCAGCTGCTCTTTCAGCTCCTCCTCCCGCGGCTCCTCTTCTTCGTCCTCTCCGATCTCCGCGTACGCTTCCTTCCAGCCCAGAGAGAGCACCGTCTTGCCTCTGGCCGCGAAGCGCTCTCCTGCGGCCTCCGCCTCCAGCACGGTTTCTTCGTATTCAAAGTCCGGAAGCAGCACGGCGAAAAAGCGCCGTACCACCAGATCGTAAATCTTCCGCTCTTCTCCCGTCATCTGCAGAAACACCGGCGGTTCCTCTGTGGGAATAATGGCGTGATGGTCCGATACCCTGGAAGCGTCCACAAAGTTCGGCTTTCCGGAGAACGAGCCTGCCATCAGCCGGGAGGCCATGGCTTTGTAGGGGCCTACCCGGCAGGCCGCCAGCCGTTCCTTCAAGGTGCCCACCAGGTCCGGCGTCAGATAACGGGAGTCCGTCCTTGGATAAGTGAGCACTTTATGCTTTTCGTAGAGGCTCTGCATATAATTCAGGGTCTGTTTGGCGGAATAGCCGTAGCGGCGGTCCGCCTCCCGCTGAAGTTCCGTAAGATCATAGAGAAGAGGCGCCGGCGTCCGCTTCTTTTTCTTCTCCAGGGATACCATCGTCAGGTTCGCGCCCTGTACCTTCCTCTCTGTCTCAAGGGCTTTCTCTTTTGAAAAAATTCTGGAGGCTTTGCTGCGCCGGTCCAGCCAGCGAAACGTCACCTCTCCGGCCTGGGCCTGAAGCGTGTAGTACGGCTTTGGCACAAAGTTCCGGATGGCGTCTTCTCTGGCCGCGATCATCGCCAGGGTAGGCGTCTGCACTCTCCCGCAGGAGAGCTGGGCGTTATACCGGCAGGTCAGAGCCCTGGTGGCGTTGATTCCCACCAGCCAGTCCGCCTCCGCCCTGGATACCGCCGCCGCGTACAGGGAATCGTATTCCCTGGCGTCCTTCAGATGGGCGAACCCTTCCCGGATGGCCTTATCGGTAACGGAAGAAATCCACAGCCGGCGGCAGGGCTTGCGGTTCTGAGCCTGCTTTAAAATCCACCGGGCCACCAGCTCGCCTTCTCTTCCCGCGTCCGTGGCAATGATGATTTTCTCAATGTCTTTTCTCCAGATCAGCCCCTTCACGGCCCGGTACTGACGGCCCGTCTGGGGAATCACCATGGTCTCCAGCTTCTCCGGCAGGATCGGCAGATCCTCGTCCTTCCATTCTTTATATTTTTTATCGTAATCCTCCGGGTTCTGCAGCTCCACCAGGTGTCCCATGCCCCAGGTCACCACATACCCGCTTCCTTCCAAATATCCGTCTCCTTTTTTCTGACAGCCCAGCACGCGGGCGATGTCCCGTCCTACCGAAGGCTTCTCGGCTATTACCAGCTGTTTCATACTCGGTATCCTTCCTTTTTCTTTCAAACTTTATAAATTATACCGTTCTTTTTTTTGCCCTTCAAGTAGTCTGAAGGATTGTTTATAAGGATTTTATTTTTCCGGAAAAGAAAGAGCGCAGGCTGTCACTTGCATGAAAGCCTGCGCTCTGTTTTCCATTTATGGTTCCTCCGGCTCCACCATTTTCGCCTTGGGATACACCTTTTCAATCCGCTCGTCCGGAAAGTGTTCGTCCAGGAAACGCTCTGCCTGGTTGGAAGCCTCGTGTCCCCGGCTCCTCTCGGAATACCGGAAAAAGGCCAGGCCGGAAATGGCCATGTTGGCCGTCATCAGGATCACCATCGTCCAGGTGAGGACGGCGCCGAGCCGGATGGGAAGCTTCTCGATGATACGAGACAGGAAGGGATAGACGCCCTTCAGCCAGACTACCGCCGCGATTCCCCAGAAAAAGCAGTAGAGGAGGTTGATCCTCCCTCCCAGGTTAAAGGGGATGTCGCTGTAGTCCCAGAATACGGCGCCGAACACCCGCTCGCTGATCACGCTGCAGATGTATTCGTAAGCTCCGCCCGCCACGGTTCCCAGAAAAAAGATGTACCGGTCGTTTCTTTCCCGGTAGCGGTAAAGGAATACCGTAAGAAGGGCGCAGGCAAAGCCCCAGATAATGCTGAAGGGGCCGTATACCAGACTGCTGCGGCTCATCCAGACTCCCATGGTAATCCGGCAGAAAATCGTTTCCACCAGATCTCCCAGAAGGGCGCCGATAAAAAACAGCCAGGCCAGCTTGTAAAAACAGCAGCCCTGGGCGAACCGCACTTTCGTCTCCGTCTTCTGGGCCGCCCTGGCCTTCAGGAGCGCTTCCGTTTTCAGATCCGGATAAGAGCGCTCCAGTCTCCGTCTCACCATGCGGGTGATGGCGTTCCCCACCGCTACGGAGACCATCTGCATATTCTGAGTGACGCCCTCCAGACGCTGGAGGTATTTCCGCCACTTCATAGCCACTGCCGCTACCACAAAAAGGTCCAGAAGCAGGACTCCAAAGCAAACCGCCAGGGCAATGCGCCCGATTCCCCCAGGAAGCAAATGAAGCAGCTTCAAAAGAAGGGGATCTCCCAGACACACCACGCCCACAGCCGCGGCTCCGCACACCAGCAGAAGCCCCACGTTCAGGTATCCGTTAAACTGAAACCGGTACTGGCTGAAATCCCACCACTTCTTTCGGAAAATCCGCTCCAGCACAAAGCCGGTCACCGTAATCCAGAACGCAGAGATCACCATGCCGCCCAGGAACAGGAAAAAGAAGTTATCCCGCAGTTCAAAAAGAAACACGCTGAAGGATACCGCTGTGATCCCGTATACCGGGCAGAGGGGAAGGTTCAGCAGTCCCCGGTTGGTAAAGGTCTTCTGCTTCACGGCTCCCACCGCCACTCCGGTGCACCATCCAAGAAAAGAATAAATTAAGAAAAACCACGCCAGCTCATAGTAAGTGTTGCCCATCTGCCTGTCTCCGTCTCTTCTGTCCTTGTTCGCTGTCTTTATTCTGCTTCATTCATTTTTGCAAGCTTCGCGGCCTGATCCGCCGCAATCAGGCTGTCGATGATCTCGTCCAGATCCCCGTCCAGCACTTCTCCCAGCCGGTGGGTGGTAAGCTTGATTCTGTGATCCGTCACGCGGCCCTGGGGGAAATTATAGGTGCGGATCTTCTCGGAGCGGTCCCCGGTTCCCACCTGGCTCTTTCTCACTTCCGCTTCCGCGTCGTGCTGTTTCTGAAGCTCCATGTCATACAGACGGGCCCGCAGCACCTTCAGCGCCTTCTCCTTATTCTTCAGCTGAGATTTCTCATCCTGGCAGGAAATCACAATCCCCGTGGGGATATGCGTCAGACGCACCGCGGAGTCTGTGGTGTTGACGCACTGGCCGCCGTTTCCGGAAGCCCGGAACACGTCGAACTTGCAGTCGTTCAGGTCCAGGTGGAAATCAATCTCCTCCGCCTCCGGCATAATCGCCACCGTAATGGTAGAGGTATGGATCCGCCCTCCGGATTCGGTCTCCGGAACTCTCTGGACCCGGTGGACGCCGCTTTCATATTTCAGGCGGGAATACGCCCCGTTTCCGTTGATCATAAACACCGCCTCTTTGAAGCCGCCCAGTCCGTTCTCGTTGAGATTCATCATCTCCACTTTCCATCGCTTGCCCTCCGCGTATTTGGCGTACATCCGGTAGATTTCCGCAGCGAAAAGCGCCGCCTCGTCTCCCCCGGCTCCGGCGCGGATTTCCACAACAACGTTCTTTTCGTCGTTGGGGTCCTTGGGCAGAAGCAGAATCTTCAGATGGTTCTCCAGCTCCCCGGTCTGTTTCCTCGCCTGGGAGAGCTCTTCCTTGAGAAGCTCCCGCATCTCCGGATCCGACTCCTCCTCCAGCATGGAAACGCTGTCTTCTATGGTCTCCTGATTCTTTTTATATTCCCGGTACGCTTCCGCAATAGGCTGCAGATCGCTCTGTTCCTTCATCAGCTTCTGAAAGCGCTCCGGATCGCCGATTACCGCCGGATCGCTTAAAAGATTTAAAACCTCTTCAAAGCGCACCAGCAAATCCTCCAACCGATCAAACATCCAATCCCTCCTGTTTTTCCCTTTCCTTCCGGTCTCCTGCGATTCCGGACACCACCCGGTCCAGACCGGCCAGGTCTTTTTTCACCTGAACCTCCCGGTATCCGGCCGTCCGCATCCGTTCGGACACCGCTTTTCCCTGATCCCATCCGATCTCAAAGAACAGGCGGCCGCCTGTGTTCAGGAAGGCATCCGCCTGCTTTATGATCTTCCGGTAAAAATACAATCCGTCTTCTTTTCCGTCCAGCGCCTGGAAAGGCTCATAGAGCCGCACCTCTTGTTCCAGAGTCTGTATCTGCGCGGTAGGAATGTAAGGCGGATTGGAAACAATCACATCATAGCTTCCCGAAATCCCGGAAAACAAATCGCTTTCCAGCCAGGAAACCTCCGCCTTCAGCCGCCTGCCGTTCTCCCTGGCCGTCTCCAGAGCCTCCCTGGAAACGTCCGAGCCCGTCGCCTCGATTCCGGGACACAGAAGCGCCAGGCTGATGGCGATACATCCGGAGCCGGTGCACAGATCCAGCACCCGCATGCCGGGGCGCAGGATTTTCCGAACCTCCTCTACCAGGATCTCCGTATCCTGCCTGGGAATCAGAACAGAGCCGTTCACCTGGAACGAAAACCCCATAAATTCCTGTTCTCCCAGAAGATGCTGAAGGGGGATCCGCTCTGCGCGTTTTTCGATCCCTCCAAAATACCGCTTTTTTTTTTTTTTCTGCATCTCTTCCTCCCGGCAGAGAAGAAATTCCGCCCGGCTCTTCTGCGTCACAGCCTCCATCAGGTACCAGGCGTCTACCGAAGCGTCCCGGATTCCGGCCTCTTTCAGAAGCGCTTCTCCCATCCGGCATACTTCGCGGTAAGTCTCTTTCGTTTCTTTCATGTCCTTCTCCTCAGGGCGCGGCGGCCGTCGCCGTGTTCTGAGGCGTATCCCCGGAAGCCTCTTTTTCTCCGGCTTCTTCCTGGGGGGACAGCTCATAGCGGGCGCCGAACTCCTGGTTCTGGAATTTTTTCCAGTCGAATACCGCTTCCACAGAAGCGATGGCCACCTCGATCATGGAATCGTCCGGCTCCTTGGTGGTAAGATGCTGCAGCATCATACCGGGACGGCTCAGAAGATTCACGAACTTATTGTCCGAGCTTCCCGCCAGCCGGATAAACTCATAGGATACCCCGGCAATCAGCGGCAGCAGCGCCAGCCGGAGCACGATCCTCCAGAAAGCGGTATTTACATGGATAACCATAAACAAGGGAATGCTGAATACCATAATAAATACGATGCTGATAAACATAACGATAAACAGGAAGCTGGTGCCACACCGCTTATGTTCCCTGGAGCTGATCCGCACATTCTCCACCGTCAGGGGAAGGCCGTGCTCGATGCAGTTGATGCACTTATGCTCCGCTCCGTGATACATAAACGTCCTCTGGATATCCTTCATCCTGGAAATCAGTCCCAGATACAAAAGGAAGATTCCCAGTCTCACCAGTCCTTCCAGAATCACAATCAGAATCTCAGAAGAGATCACCTGCCGGATCCCCCTGGAGATAAAATATGGAAGCATCATAAACAGGGCGATGGAAATCACCAGCGAAAAAATCACGGTAAGGGTCATAAGAAAATCATTGTCCTTTTTCTCCGCTTCTTTTTTCGCCTCTGCCTCCAGCTTCCTGGATTCCCGAACCAGGTTTTCCTCGCATTTTTCCAGGACTCTGGCGGCTTCCGCCTCTTTCCCCTGGGCTTTGAGCCTTTCAGCCTTCTTTCTTGCCTTTGCCCGTTCTTTCTCTTCCCGTTCCCTGCGCTCCTCTTCCGTCTCTTCCGCAAACAGGGAAGCAGAAAACATCAGAGTTTTCATTCCCAGAATCAGGGAATCAAAAAAGTTCACCACGCCCCGGACAATCGGAAGCTTTACGAATTTATTTCCCGCAAATCTTCCTCCGCACTCCTGGGTATCCACTACAATCCGCTGATCGGCCGCGCGGACCGCCACAGCGTAACGGCTGCCGTTTCGCATCATTACGCCTTCGATCACTGCCTGGCCGCCGATTCCCGATGGTTTCATACTCTCGCCTTTCTGTCAACTATGAACAAAAAGGGGCCGCCGCTTCCCTTCCGGCTTCCGCCGAAGCTCCGCAACTGCCCCTGTCCAGCATTTTATTACTGCGCTTTAATTCCATACTTCTTATTGAACTTGTCAATACGGCCGCGGGCAGCTACTGCCTTCTGCTGTCCTGTATAGAATGAATGGCACTTTGAACAAACTTCAACGTGAATGTCTTTCTTCGTGGAACCTGTTACAAAGGTATTTCCACAGTTGCAGGTTACTGTCGCCTGATAATAATTGGGATGGATTCCTTCCTTCATTTTCTTTCACCTCTCTGCTTATTTTGTGAACTGCTTATCCCGGCCCCATGCCGGCATCCGTTTCCGGTCAATGCCGCTCTCTTCTCTGTGAAGGCCTGCTTTCGCCTCCGGCGGCAAGCTTCCCCGGACTATCCCTGCAAGTCCCTGCAGTTAAGCTTCTTAAAGGAAGGCATACCCTTCCCGAAAAAGAGCGATGTTATTGTATCACAGGGTTTCGGGAATTGCAAGCTTTATTTCAGTCCTTCTCCACTCTAACGGTACAGATCTCAAAGGGCTTCAGTTCCAGCCGGATTTGACCGTCTTCCACGGAAAGCTCCTGCTCCTTCTCCTCCAGCATACTGCACAGGAACGCCCTCTTTACGGGAAGGCCAAGAGAGAGCATCGTCCTGGTGCGCCGGTTAAAGGCTTCGTAAAGCCGCAGCGCCGTTCCCTGTCCGTCTTCGGTTTCCTTGAGCACCTCCACCATGACGTTGGGCGCGTCCACGGAAACGGCGGAATACCGGGCGGGAAGGCTCCCGCCTTCGTTTTCTTTCCAGAGCGCTTCCATGGGATTGTTCAGCTCGTACGCCTTTGGAATCGTGCCTGCTTCCCGGAAATCTCCTTTGTGAGGATAGATGGAAAAGCAGAAGCTGTGGTGCTCCTTGTCCGCCGCCGGGTTGGGATATGTGGCGGACTTGAGCATGGATACGCCGATTACCCCGTCGTGAACGCTGACGCCGTATTTGCAGTCGTTCAAAATGCTGACGCCGTAGCCGTTCTCGGAGACATCCATCCATTTGTGCATACATACTTCAAATCTCGCGAAATCCCAGGAAGTATTGTAATGGGTCTTCCGGGTCACGTTTCCGTACTGAATCTCAAAGGTAGCTTCGTCCGTATGGATTTCCACCGGGAACAACGCTTTCAGAAGGATTTTCTTCTCTTTCCAGTCAATCTCATTCTGAATCCGCAGCTCCCGGCTGCCTGCGGTAAGGGAAAGGGTCTGCTCAATGACGGAATCCAGATAACGTCTGCGAATCCGCACAGAAGCTCTTACCGGCCCCTCTTCCGTCACCCGGATCTCCTGCAGATCCGTAATCTCCCAGGATTTTTCTTTGTAATAATTGTTAATATCCCAGGCGTCGTAATTGTGAGGGCGGTCCTCATACGTCATCAGGACGTTTCCCCTCTGTCCTGCTTTAAGGAGCTCCCGTTCCTCTTCCTTATCATAAACCGATACGATCTGTCCTTCCTCTGAGAGAACCACCCGGAGATACTCATTCTCAAGCGTCTGCTTGGAAACCTTCAGGATACTTTCCGTCTGCCCCTCTCTCTCTTTCAGAGTATAGACGGCATATCCCTTAGAGGGAACGCCGGAAAGCCATGCCAGGCAGGTTTCCCTGGAAAGCTTCTGTACCGGATATTCTCTCTCCCCATCCCAGAGAACCGGATTTGAAAGCTGACATGTCCCCTCAAAGACGACCGGCCCTTCCCCGCCGCTGTTGGGATTGAAGACCACAAGAGCGCCCAAGGGAGCCTGGATCTCATCTGCAAGAGCCTTAAGCGCTTTCTTCTCAAGCGCCCCTCCTTTTGCCAGAAGCGTTTCATACTCCCTTTTGGAATCCTCATACACTTCAAAAATCGAAGAACCCGGCACGATATCATGGAACTGATTGCGAAGCGCCGTCTCCCAGAGCTCGTCCAGTTCTTCCTTGGGATAGGGAAGGCCCGTCAGGCTCCCGGCCAAGCTGGAAAACAGCTCCGTATTTTCCAGAAGAAATTCGCTGCGCCTGTTATATTTCTTATTTCTCGCCATGGAGGTGTACGTTCCCCGGTGGTATTCC
>CALWMW010000143.1 GCA_944382085.1 uncultured Lachnospiraceae bacterium
GGCGAAGCACGCGACCATGGGAGAATATCTGGACGCCACCGGGCTGGAGGCCCTGGTGGGATACCTCTATCTGAAAAAAGAGTTCGTCCGGATGGACGAACTGATCCGGGAAGGAATCCGGGCTCTCCAGGAAGAACGGAAAAAGGAACCGGAAAGAGAGCACAGCAGGGAAGAAAACGGGGAGGAGCAGGGATAAGGCATGAACCAAAAGAGACGCCAGGGACATCTGGACGAACGAAGAAAATTCGGTGACCTGAGAGAAAAGAGAAGAGAAGAAGAAGACGCTTCGGAGGAGGAGCGGATCCTGGAGGGAAGAAACGCCGTTCTGGAGGCTTACCGGGCCGGAAGAGAAGTAGAGCGCCTGTTTCTTCTGGAGGGGTGCCAGGACGGCCCCATCCTGTCGATCCGCCGGGAGGCCTCGAAAGCGGGCACGCCGGTGGATTACGTAAAGAAAGAGCGGCTGGATCAGCTTTCCCATACGGGACACCACCAGGGCGTCATCGCCTACGCGGCGGCCTGCCGCTACGCGGAGGTGGAAGAGCTTCTGGCGGCGGCCAGGGAAAAGGGCGAGGTGCCTTTCCTGATCCTGCTGGACGATATAGAAGACCCCCACAATCTGGGAGCCATCATCCGCACCGCCAACCTGGCGGGGGCCCACGGCGTGATCATTCCCAAGAGGCGGGCGGCGGGCATCACGCCCACCGTGGCCAGAGCCTCCGCGGGAGCCTTAAACTATACGCCGGTGGCCAGGGTGACGAATCTGGGAAACACCATCGATCAGCTGAAAAAAGAAGGGCTGTGGTTCGTCTGCGCCGATATGAAGGGCGAGCCCATGTACCGGATGAACCTTACCGGCCCCATCGGCCTGGTGATCGGAAATGAAGGAAGCGGCGTCAGCCGCCTGGTAAAAGAAAAATGCGACATGAAGGCGGCCATCCCCATGAAGGGAGACATTGACTCCCTGAACGCGTCGGTGGCGGCCGGAGTGCTGGCGTACGAAATCGTGCGGCAGCGAGATTATCCGTCATAGAACGTTTCCGGCAGCGGCAGAAGGGAATACAGATCCTTCCGCCGCTGTTTCAGCAGGGGAAGCTCCCGGCGGATCTTAGAAAGAAGGGACAAGTCGAAGGAGACCGGAAGGATTCCGGGTTCCCGGTCCAGCTGTCCCAGAACGGTTCCCCAGGGATCCACGGCAATCGTATGCCCCCAGGAGCGGTAGGAGGCCGCCGGATTTTCCGCGGGAGCGGCTCCGGCAAGGAAAATCTGGTTGTCCACCGCCCTGGCCCGGAACAGAAGCTCCCAGTGCGCCGGTCCGGAAGTGGGATTGAAGGAGGCCGGCACAAAGACGGCCTGGGCTCCCTCAAGGGCCATCAGGCGGATCCATTCCGGAAAACGCAGATCGTAGCAGACGCAAAGCCCCAGCCTGCCGAATTCGGTGTCGAAGACTGTGAGGGCGTCTCCGGGGCTTAACGTATCGGATTCCCGGAAGGACTGGCCGCCCTGGATGTCCACGTCAAAAAGATGGGCCTTCCGGCAGCGGGCCGCCTGCCTTCCCTTCCGGTCAAAGACGAAAGAGGTGTTGAAGATTCTTCCTGCTTCATCCCGCTCCGGCATGGTGCCGGCAATGAGCCAGACGCCGCATTCCGCCGCAAGCCTGCTGCAGAACTGCCAGACCGGTCCCTCGGCTTCTTCCGCGTAGCGGGGGAAAGATTCTGTCTCATAGGGACAGCAGAACATCTCCGGCAGGCAGAGTACGTCCGGGGAAGCCTCTGCCGCCTGCAGGGCCGCGCGTCTTGCGGTTTCCAGGTTTTTTTCTTTTGAATCCGAAACTAGGGTCTGCAGCAGAGCCGCCCGGATATTCGTCATTTTTTCATCCCCTTTTTTCTATATGGTAGCACAGTCGAAGAAAACATGCAAAGGAGAACGTATATGCTGTTTTTTGAAAACGATTACGGAGAAGGCGCCCATGAGAAAATCCTGGAGCGTTTCAGAGAAACCAATTACGAAAAGCTGCCGGGCTACGAGACGGACCGGTACTGCGAGCAGGCAAAAGAAAAGATAAAGGCCGCCTGCGAATGTCCGGAGGCGGAGGTTTATTTTCTGGCCGGGGGCACCCAGACCAACGCGGTGGTGATCCGTTCCCTGCTGCGCCCTTACGAGGGCGTGCTGGCCGCCCGGACCGGCCACATCAACTGCCACGAGGCAGGAGCCATTGAATATACGGGACACAAGGTTCTGGAACTTCCGGAGCACCAGGGAAAGATCCGGGCGGAAGAGCTGGAAGCGTACCTGAAAACCTTTTACGGGGACGAAAGCCATGAGCACATGGTATTCCCCGGCATGGTCTATCTTTCCCATCCCACGGAATACGGAACCCTTTATACCAGAGAAGAGCTGGAGCAGATTTATGGCGTCTGCAGGGAAAATCACCTTACCCTTTACGTGGACGGTGCCCGTCTGGGATACGGCCTTATGAGCCGGGAGACAGACGTCACCCTTCCCTTCCTTGCCGGATGCTGCGACGTATTCTACATCGGCGGGACCAAGGTAGGAGCCCTCTGCGGCGAAGCGGTGGTTTTCACGAAGAACAACAGCCCCGCTCACTTCATGACGCTGGTGAAGCAGCAGGGAGCCATGCCCGCCAAGGGGAGGCTTCTGGGCGTTCAGTTCGATACCCTGTTTACCGATGGCCTGTACTGGGAGCTGGGCCGCAGGGCCATTGAGATGGCGGAGCTTCTGAAAGAAGTGTTTCACCGGAAAGGATACGCCTTCTACCTGGAATCTCCCACGAACCAGCAGTTTCTTCTCCTGGAGGACGAAGAGGCAGAGCGCCTTTCCAGGGAGGTATGCTTCAGCTTCTGGGAAAAGCCGGACGAAACCCATACGGTGGTGCGTTTTGTCACCAGCTGGGCTACCCAGGAGGAAGACATCCGGCAGTTGGAGAAGCTTTTGCGCTCCTATGTCTGAGGATCAGGCCGAGGGACGGGAAACCGGGAGCAGGATGGTAAATACGCTTCCGGCGCCCAGCCGGCTTTCCACAGAAATGCTTCCTTTGTGGAGCTTTACAATGTATTTTGCCATAAACAGGCCCAATCCGAAGCCGGAAGACTCGGAACGGCTGGAGTCGGCCCGATAGAAGCGGTTCCAGATTTTATCCAGACTTTCTTCCGGTATGCCGATTCCATTGTCGGTTACCGTGATGCAGACGTTTTGCAGACGTTGCTCCATGGCCAGTCTGACAAATCCGCCTGGCCTGCCGTACTGGATGCCGTTGTCCAGAAGATTCAGGAACAGACGGGAGAGAAGCTCCGTGTTCCCCTGAATCACCGGGGAGGGCAGGAAATTCTGGATTTCCAGGCGAATGTCTTTTTCCCGCGCTTTTTCATAAAGCTCATCCGCCGCGGATTCCGCCAGGATTTCCAGATCGGTTTCCTCAAAAACCGGCTGAAACTGGCTGCTCTCCGCGCGGGCGATGTTGAGAAGATGCGATACCAGCTGGGACATCTGCAGCGCCTTTTCCCGGATGCGCTGAAATTCTTCCCTGGCTTCCGGCGCAAGCTCCAGCTCTGCCAGACTGTACTCGCAGTGGGAGAGAATCACAGAAACCGGCGTGCGCAGTTCATGGGCCGCGTCAGAAGAAAATTCCTGTTCCCTGAGGAACTGCTGCTCCAGATGATGCAGCATCTTGTTGAAGGTTTCCGTGAGATGGGAAAATTCATCCTTCCCGCCGGTTTCCGGCAGACGCAGAGAAAGATTCGTAGAATCCGTAATCTGGTTCACGGTGTCCGTCAGGATGGCAACCGGACGGAGGGAACGCTGCACCAGGCGGTATCCCAGAAAGGCGGTAAAGAGAATCAAAAGGGGAACGGCGAAAATGGCCAGAAATCTCAGACGCTGGATCATCAGCACAATCGCGCTGAGAGAATGGATTCCCCGGATCCAGATGTGGGAGCCGTCCGGAAGCGTCAGCCGTTCATCGCAGATGAACCAGCTCTCCTGGCGGCTTTGAACCTGCTGGATCTCATTTTCCCGAAAAGGAATCTCAAGGGAAAAAGCGTCCGGCAGCACGCCGTTCAGATACCGAAACTCTTCGTCATAGATACTCAGGAGCACGCCGTCGTCGTAGTAGGAGACAAAATCCTGCCTGGGGAAATGCTCCGGATAGCGAAGCATCTCCTCTTTCAGATCTTTCACCTCATCCAGAAGCTCATCCCGGATCATATCCTCGCTGTATAATTCGGAGGCAAAGAAAATCCCCCCAAGAACGAGAACAAAAACAACGGTGAGGATAAAGGTATACCAGCAGGTGATTTTAAATTTAACAGAGTGAAGTTTCATGCTTCCGGTTCCTCCAGACGGTAGCCTTGTCCGCGTATGGTTCGGATCATCTTGTATTCAAAGCCTTCGTCAATTTTTTTCCTGAGATAACGGATATAGACGTCCACAATATTCGACCCGCCTTCAAAGGTACTGTCCCAGGCACGCTGCCCCAGCTGCTCCCTGGTAAGAAGGACGTTCGGATGATGCATCATATACTCCAGGAGCTTAAATTCTTTGGCGGTGAGGGAAATGGGAACGCCCCCTCTGGAAACGGTTTTGTTTACCGTGTCCGCCTCCAGGTCCCCCACCTTCAGAAGAGAGGTAAGCTGATGGGTGTTCCTCCTTACCAGCACCCGGATCCTGGCTAGAAGCTCCTCGTAGGAGAAGGGCTTTACCAGGTAATCGTCCGCCCCGCTGTCCAGACCCCGCACCCGGTCCTTAATATCGCTTTTCGCCGTGAGCAGCAGCACGGGAGTGGCGATTTTCTTCTGGCGCATCCATTTCAAAACGCCAAGCCCGTCCAGCCTGGGGAGCATGATATCCAGCAGCACCAGGTCGTAGGTATACACAGACAGAAAATCCAGGGCGCTTTCCCCGTCTTTGCAGGAATCTACCGAATATTCTTTTTTCAGACGCTTCTCCAGGATCTCCCGGAGCTCTTCCTGATCTTCCACAAGTAAAATTTTCAAAACTCACAAAACTCCTTTGATTTTTAATGTTCTTCTAATTTTCATATTGTATTATTTTACCATAAAGAGAAAGGAGGTTGAAGCGTTATGACCAAGAAAAAAACAATTTTATCCTTTTTGTTTGCCCTTCTGGTTCTGACTCTGGGATTTGGCACTTTAACCGCCAGCGCCCGTGAGCCGAAGCCCAGAAGGGTGAACATAACGAGATCCTCGAAAACCATGTACGTGGGAAGCACCTACGAGATCAGCACCAAGACCACTCCGTCCGAATCCGACGAAGATTACCTCTACTGGTCGATCGTCAGCGGAAAGAATGTGGTGCGCTTTGCCGAACGGGAGCGGTACGACGACGATATAAAGATCAAAGCCCTGAAGACAGGAACCGCCAAGATCCGCTGCCGCATTAAGGGAACCAACCGGTATGACACCATCACCATCAAGGTAATCCGCAAGAAATATTCGTACGCCTTCTACCGGGTGGGGAAGACTACCAGGACCGTGGAAGTGGGAGACGATTTTGAACTCAAGGTAAAGAAAACCACCGGTCTGAAAGACAACGACCTCAAGTGGAGCATCCAGAATTCCAAGATCCTCCGGTTCGAGGACCGGGACGTCACGGACGACGAGGTGGAGCTGGAAGCCAGACGGGCCGGGACCACGTATGTCACCTGCTACAACAAAAAGACCAAGAAGAAGATCACTTACAAGATCAAGGTAAACCGCAAGAAGTACACGTACGCCTTCTACCGGGTGGGGAACGCTACCAGGAGGGTGGAAGTAGGAGACGACTTTGAACTGAAGGTAAGAAAGACCAGCGGCCTCAAGGACAGCCATCTCAAGTGGAGCATTCAGAATTCCAAGATTCTCCGGTTCGAAGACCGGGACGTTACCGACGACGAGGTGGAACTGGAAGCCAGACGCGTGGGGACGACGTACGTAACCTGCTACAACAGCAAGACCAAGAAAAAGATCAATTACAAGATACAGGTAGTCCGGGAGCGGGATGACGACGACGATGACGACCGCTACGACCGGGACGACGACGATGATGACGATGACCACGATGATGACGACGATTGAGAGGAAACGGTAAACGAAAGTCTGGAACGGCTTGTGAGAAAACGGAATTCTGTTTTTTCACAAGCCGTTTTCCATTTACCGGGTCTGAATATCCGCTTTTTTCAAATAGAGAATGCCGGCTCCCGCAAACAGCAGGAAGAACAGGGCCAGAGTGAGCAAAAAAGGCGCCAGCGTAGAAGACAGCAGATCTTCGGAGCGGTTGGAATTCATACCCAGCGTCATCAGAGAATAGGGCCAGTACATTCCCAGCCCCTTGGCGGTGAAGGCAAATCCCAGAAGGCTTCCGCAAAGGGCGATGCCGATGGGGACGGCGAAGCTGCGGATGACCATGGAGAGAAAAAGCTGCAGGGCGCCCACCGCGGCGGCGGCCAGAGTCCCCCGCGCCAGCCAGAGAAGAATTTCGGCGGGAGGAAAGCCGGGGAGCCCGGAGAGCTTTCCGCAGAGGAAAAACAGAAGGCCCAGCCAGATCTGAGTAAGAAAGGTCACCTGAAAGATAACCGTCAGCTTTCCCCAAAAAAGATCCGGGACAGGGACCGGCGCGGTCATGATCTGGTTCCAGTTGTGGTTCAGATGTTCCAGCCGCCAGAGATAAGAGGCGTACAGGGCGATGAGAGGGGCGTAAAAAATACTGGCGTAAAAAAGGGAAAGCTGCGTCCACAGAGAGTACCAGCCGTCTTTTAGAAGCTCCAGGTTCTGCAGGTAGTTGAAGGTTCCCATAATCGCCGGGATGACGGGAATCAGGATGCAGGCGGACCAGATCACCGAATGGCGCAGCTTTTGGTTTTCACATTGAATACAGCGGTACAGCATGGCTTAAACCTCCTTTTTCTTTTTAAAAATCAGCAGTTCCAGAAGAAAGAAAAGGACTGCGGCCGCGGAAAAGACGCAGAATTGCTCCAGGGGGAACTCCACGTATTCGTAGACCCAGTCTTCCCCCAGGGGGCGGACGCTTCCCTGGGAAAAGATGCTGAAATACCCCCAGAGTACCAGCAGATTGATCCTCCTGGGGAAAAACATGGAAAACAGTCCCAGAAAGGTTCCGCCCAACCCTACGATCAAGGGAAGGATCTGATTTTCGCACAGCAGAGACAAAAGCTGCTGGATCCCCAGAATGACCGCCCCCACCACGGTAATGGACAAAAAGTGAAAAAGCAGGACGGCAGGATCGGGGAGGGGAGCAAAGGAGAGAACGGTTCCAAAAAGGAACATGGCCAGAGTCTCGCCCGCGGTAAATACAACCAGGTACCTGAAACAGGAGAGATACTTGACGGTATAAAAAACACCGGGCTTTTCCAGGGTGAACAAAAGCTTCAGAGTGTTTCCTTTTATCTCCATATCGCACAGGCGGCTGGCGATCACCGCGTCCATAACGGGGATAAAAATAGCGTTCATAAGGGTGAGAGAGTACAGAAGGATCGGGTAGCCCATGACGCGTTCTTCCGGCTCCAGCGTAAGCAGGGAACGCCCCACCCACAGAAGCAGGACCGCCAGAAAGCCTGCGGGAACCGCCCAGAGGAACCGGTATCTTGCTTTGAGGGATTCTGCGGATCGTTTCATAAGCTCACCTGCTTTCCGGTTAATTTCAGGAAAATGTCTTCCAGACTCAGCTGCTGTTCTTCCAGGCGAAGAAGGCCGATCTGGTTTTCAAACAGAAGCCTTCCGCAGCGGAGCACCCTGGCGTCCTCTGTGGAGCAAAGAAGAAGAGAACCGCCATCCTCCAGGGAAACCTCCATGCCGGCTTTCCTCAGAAGGGCGTACGCCTGAGGGTTATTGGTGGTAACAAGCCTCATTCTCCCGCGGCTGTGGGCGTGCAGATCCGCCAGAGACGACTGGAAAATCAGCTCTCCCTGCTGGATGATCCCTACGTGGGTGGCCATCTGGTCAATCTCCCCCAGAAGATGGCTGGAGACCAGGATGGTGATGCCGAATCTTTTGGGAAGAGAGCAGATCAGCTCCCGCATCTCCTGGATGCCCGCCGGATCCAGGCCGTTGGTGGGCTCGTCCAGAAGCAGAAGCTTTGGATTGCCCAGGAGGGCGGCGGCCAGTCCCAGCCGCTGCTTCATGCCAAGGGAATAGTGCTTTGCCTTTTTGTCCTGCTGGCCCGTCATGCGGACCACCTCAAGGGCCTGGTCAATGGCGCTTTCCTCCACGCCTTTGAGGCGGCAGACGATCTGGAGATTTTCCCGCCCGCTGAGATGGCCGTAGTAGGAGGGGGCTTCAATCAGCGAGCCGGTGTTGCGGAGAATATCCAGCCGGGTGGAGGAGGAGAACTCCTTTCCCATGATGCGGATGGTTCCAAAGCTTGGCTTTACCAGGCCGAGGAGCAGCTTCATGGTCGTGGATTTGCCGGCTCCGTTTGGGCCGAGAAACCCGTAGACGCTGCCTTCCGGAACAGACAGATTCAGATGCTTGATTACTTCCCGTTTTCCGTATTGTTTGGACAGGGATTTCGTAGTAAGAATGGTTCCCATAAAACCTCCTTCTTTCTGTGCTTGTTTTGCGTTTCCGAGGGACAGTATACAAAAGCCGTCTTACCGGGAACTGAAAGAAGCCTTATTTTTACCTTAATTCCGGAAAATACTTTCTGCGAAGGGAAGCGGTCATGGTATAATTTCAGGTAGCAAACGCCGGGAAGAAGGGAAAATATGAATCTATACGACAGCAAAATCTTAATCATAGACGACAACCGGGAACTGGGAGAGATGGTGACCAGGATTCTGAAACGAAGCGGCTATCAGGAGGTCCTCTGGGCCGGATCCTGCGTACAGGGGCTGACCGCCTTTCGGGAAGAGCAGCCCCAGCTGGTGCTTCTGGATGTGATGCTTCCGGATGGGGATGGGTTCGCCCTGTTCCGCAAAATCCGGGATCTGGGAGAGACGCCGATCCTGTTCCTGTCTGCCAGGGACGAGGACAACGACCGGCTGTTCGGCCTGGGGCTGGGGGCGGACGATTACATTACCAAGCCGTTCCTGCCTCAGGAGCTGATCCTAAGAGTGGGGGCGGTGCTGAAGCGCACCTACTTTTCCCAGGGAATGCAGACGGCGCCTGTGGGAAAGGAGCGCCTGATTCTGGGAAGCCGGACCGTGTCTTTTGCGGACGCCACCGTCACCTGGGAAGGGAGAACCGTATCCCTGACTGCCAAAGAGCTTCTGTTGCTGAAGAAGCTCAGCGAAAACCGGGGCAACATCGTCACCTTTGACGCCCTCTGCTACGCGGTGTGGGGAGATCCCTATTATGGATACGAAAATACGCTCATGGTCCATATCCGCCATCTCAGGGAGAAGATCGAAGAGAATCCCTCTTCTCCCAGGTGGCTGCTTACGGCCAGAGGCCTGGGATATCGGCTGGCTGCGGAGAAAAAGGGAGAGGAATAAGGTGAAGAGTTTACTTGGGATTGTCAGAAGGTATACGATAAACGCGGTTTTGATCACGCTGGTGATTCTTCTGTTTAACGCAGGGGCGTTTGTCTTTTTGGTCTATCAGGCGGGAAAAGAAAACGTCCGAACAGATTCCCTCAGAGATACCCTTGCCCTGATATGCGGAGAAGTTTCAAAAGAGGGAGAAAGCTACGTCCTGTCGGAAGAAGGATACGAGGCCCTGAGCGAAAGGGGATACGTATGGGCCATGCTTTTGGACGCGGAAGGAAGCGTCGTGTGGGCATGGAATCTGCCGGAAGATTTTCCGGGCCGGTATTCTCTTACCGAAGTGGCCGGATTTGCCCGCTGGTATTACCGGGACTATCCGGTACGGGTGTGGGGGGAGGATGGAATGCTTCTGGTAACGGGAAGCCCGAAAGATTCCGTGGTAAAGCTGGATCTGGAATATCCGGCCCGGACGCTCCGGGCGGTTCCCTCCATGCTCCGGATCTTTTTTGTCCTGAATGTTCTCCTTCTCCTTGTGCTGGCGGTCTGGTTTGCCTTCCGTTTTTACCGGGCCCTGCGGCCCATCGCGGAGGGAATCGAGGCGCTGGCGAAGGGAAAAGAGACGGCGGCCCCGGAGCGGGGCCTTACGGGAGAACTGGCCGGCAAACTGAACCAGACCTCCCGGACGCTTCAGGCCCAAAGGGAAAAACTGCGGCAGAGGGACGACGCCAGAACCCAGTGGATTTCCGGAGTTTCCCATGACATCCGGACGCCCTTATCCTTGATTCTGGGCGTCTCGGACGAACTGGCCGCGGATCCTTCCCTTGGGGAAGAACAGAGAAAAGGCGCGGAGACCATCAAAAAGCAAAGCCTGCAGATCCGGCAGCTCATCGCGGATCTGAATCTCACTTCCAAGCTGGAATATCACGCTCAGCCCCTGCGTCTCTCCTGGTATTCGCCGGCAGGCCTCCTCAGGGAGACGGTTACGGAATATTACAACAACGGACTGGAGGAGCGGTACGGCATAGAGCTTCGCATCGGACAAAAAGAAGAAGAGCTTCTCCTGGAAGGGGATACGGCTCTTCTGAAACGCGCCCTGCAGAATATCATCGGAAACAGCATCCGGCACAACCCGGAGGGCGTGTCCCTGACCATTACCCTGAAAGCGCAGGGGCGGGAACTGTTCTGGGATTTTCTGGATACCGGCAGCGGAATCCCAGGCCGGGTGGCCAAACTGCTGAACCAGAACCGCCAGGAGGCGGACATTCACATCATGGGACTTCGCATTGTGCGGCAGATCGTCGTCGCCCATGGAGGAAGGCTTACCTTTCCTCTGAACCAGAAAACGGGAACTTACGGCCTCCGCTTTTCCCTGCCGGTACGAACCGGAATTCCGGAAGGAGAGGCTACATCTGGAACGCGCGTCCGTCCAGAGGAAGCCCCGCCTCCTGGGCCAGACGGACAAGTCCCACGGTAGCGATAGAAACGGTGCTTTCCACATGGATGAAATCGGTAACGCCCCGGTCGAAAAGAATATTTCCCTGGGCCGGGAATTCCTCATCCCCGTCCCAGAACAGGAAGCGGACCGGAATACAGTCAAAGGCTTTCAGCTCATACCCCGCGTCAGAGTGGGAAAGCCTTTTTCCCCCCAGCGCCTCGCAGGCGGCCTTCAGCTCTCGCACATGGCCGGAAAAGGTCCTGGCAAAGGGGAGAAGGTTGCCTTTGACAAAATCGGGCCCAAAGGGCCTGGCTCCCTTCAGTTCCTGGAAGGGAACCCACTCCCCCGTGAGGGACGCGCCCTCGCGGGCGTAGCCCAGGAGCGTATAAATGTTCAGCTGGATGGTCACAGGCGGCGGCGCGGCCTGCTTTAGATCGATGATTTTTCCTGTCTTTTTCTCAATTCCGTATTTTTTCCCAAAATGACGCAGCGTAAGATACGCGCCTTCCGGAGTAAGCTCCGGCACCCGGCGGAAAAGCAGCTTTGGATCCATATCCAGAAAGCGGCGGGCCCAGTCCAGGCATAATGCTTCGTAATTCGAAAGTTTTGTGGTAGTCATAGGGGCCTCCGGCAAATTTTTTCTAATTAAAATTTTATCACGGGGGAATCCTCTGGGCAAGACAGAAAAGTAATGCTATACTGTGAATAAAACGGGAAAGCCCCATCTGCCAGACGACCCTGGGGAAAGGAGACGCATATGCGAAGCGAAAAGGAAATGCTGGAACTGCTCACAGCCACAGCCATGGAGGACGAGAACATCCGGGCGGCTTATCTGGAAGGCTCCAGGGCGAATCCATCCGTGCCAAAAGATCTCTTCCAGGATTTTGACGTGGTGTATATTGTAAGAGACACCAGGCCCTACCGGGAGGACAGAGCCTGGATCGATCGCTTTGGGAAGCGGCTCTATATGCAGTATCCCGAAGAGAGCACCCAGTCCGAAGCCGACGTGGAGAAGTGCTACGGATGGCTGATGCAGCTGGCGGACGGAAACCGGCTGGATCTTCACGTATGCACAAAGGAATACGCCCTTTCCAGACTGGAACTGTATCGGAGGCTGACGGATAAAGACGGGATTCTGCCGGGAGAGAAAGAAGACCGGTGCGAGCGGTACTGGGTAAAAAAACCGGAGGAGAAGCGTTTCCAGGAGGTCTGCAATGAATTCTGGTGGTGCCTGAACAATGTGGCGAAGGGGCTTTGGAGGGGCGAGCTCCCCTATGTGCTGGATATGACAGACTTCCACATCCGGCCGATGCTGAAACGGATGCTGGAATGGAAGATCGGATGCGAGAACAACTTTTCCGTAAGCGCGGGAAAAGCCGGCAAATATATGAACCGGTTCCTGACCAGAGACTGCTACGAGCGGTTTTTGGCAACCTACGGGAAGCCCGCGGCCGCGGAACAGTGGCAGGCGGTTTTTGCCATGTGCGATCTTTTCCAGGAGACGGCGCTGGAAGTGGCCGGCGCGCTGGGATTTTCTTATGACAGGGAAGAAGCCGGGAACAGCCGCTGGTTCCTGGAGCATGTGAAGAACCTTCCCAGGAACGCCGCGGAGAGCATTGTTTCATAAAAAGGAGAGAAGAGACTTGAAAGTTTTTGAACGAGAAGAGACAGCCATCGCAACACTGAAAAAGGGAGAGGGAAGATTCCTGAAGGCCGGCGGGATGTGGATTTACGACAATGAGATCGCCGGGATTCGGGGGACCTACGAGAACGGCGAGATCGTTCGGGTAGAGGATTTTGACGGATATCCCCTGGGAAAGGGCTACATCAACGACCGCTCCAGGATTCGGATCCGAATGATGACGAGAAAAAAGGATACGGTAATCGACGAAGCCTTTCTGCAGGAGCGGCTTCGCAGCGCCTGGGAATACAGAAAGGCCGTGACAGACCTTTCCAGCTGCCGGCTGGTATTCGGAGAAGCGGATTTCCTTCCAGGTCTTGTGATTGACAAATTTTCCGATGTGCTGGTGGTAGAATCTCTGGCTCTCGGCATCGACCGGATGAAAGAAGAGATTCTGAGAATCCTGCAGGACATTTTAAAGGAAGACGGCATAACGATCCGCGGCATATACGAGAGAAGCGACGCCAAAGTACGGCTTCAGGAAGGGATGGAACGGAAAACCGGCTTTTTAAGCCAGCCTTTTGATACGAAAGTGCCCATTGTGGAAAACGGAGTGAAGTATCTGGTGGATGTGGCGGAGGGCCAGAAGACCGGATTCTTCCTGGATCAGAAATACAACCGCCTGGCGATTCACCGTCTTTGCCGGGGCGCAAGAGTGCTGGACTGCTTTACGCATACCGGCTCTTTCGCTCTCAACGCGGGAATTGCCGGAGCCAGGGAAGTCCTGGGCGTGGACGCTTCCGAGCTGGCCTGCGAGCAGGCCAGGGAGAACGCCCGTCTGAATGGTCTGGAAGACCGGGTGAAATTTCAGTGCGAGGACGTCTTTGAGCTGCTCCCGCGGCTGGAAAAAGAAAATCAGCTCTTTGACGTGGTGATTCTGGATCCCCCGGCCTTTACCAAATCCAGGAACTCCATAAAAAACGCGGTAAAGGGTTACCGCGAGATCAATCTGCGGGCAATGAAGCTGGTGCGCCCCGGAGGATTCCTGGCGACTTGCTCCTGCTCCCACTTCATGGACTACGAGCTGTTTACCAAGACCATCTGCCAGGCAGCCCAGAACGTCCACAAGCGGCTGCGCCAGGTGGAATTCCGCACCCAGGCGCCGGATCATCCGATCCTGTGGGCGGCGGACGAGTCCTACTATCTCAAGTTCTATATTTATCAGGTGTGTGAGGAGAAGTAGGGACGCATACAAGAGGGCAAGCCAGACTTGCTGGAAATGCAGTTGTTAGGTACACAGCCTGACGACTGTATTTTTATTTGATAAGCGTTACAGGAAAGTAAGAATACCGCTGTAAGATTAAAACAATTTTTCTAACCGTATTATTTTGAAGAAGATACGGTTTCTTTTTTTAAGTTAAGATTTTAACCGTGTAAAAAAGGCCGGAAGCACGGTTGAAATTGC
>CALWMW010000144.1 GCA_944382085.1 uncultured Lachnospiraceae bacterium
CATGGCATAACGGTACAGGAAGTAAAGAAGGAAGTATGAATTTCAGAGGAGGAATGAATATGCAGAAAGCGGATATCACCAAACGGATCGCGGACACAGGGGCAATGGCGATTGTTCGTGTGGAGACGATTGAAAGAGGATATGAAATTGCCCAGGGCTGCCTGGACGGCGGCGTTGACTGCCTGGAGATCAGTTTCACCAATTCCAACGCGGCAGAGGTCATCAGCGCTTTGCGGGCAAAATTCAAAGATCAGATCTGTGTGGGAGCCGGAACGGTTCTGGATTCTGAGACGGCAAGAGTGGCGATTCTGGCGGGCGCTCAGTTTGTGATCGCGCCGAATCTGGACGAGGGAGTGGCAAAGACCTGCAACCGCTACCAGATTCCCTATGCTCCCGGCTGCACCTCTGTGACAGAAGCAGTAAAGGGACTGGAGTATGGCGCGGCCTTTATCAAGGCGTTCCCCATCTCTGATTTCTATGGTCCCAAGCTGGTTTCCGTATTTAAGACCCCCATTCCCTTTATGCCCATCCTGGCATCCGGCGGAATCAATCTGGACAATCTTGCCACCTATGTGAAAAACGGCGTAGACTGCTGCGGATTCGGCGGGCTGCTGACCAAGGGAAGCGCAGCGGACATTGCGGAGAACGCAAAGAAGATCAAAGCCATCATTGAGGAAACCAGGGCTTCTATGAAAAAATAACAAAAGAAAAGAGGCTGCCCTGGCAGCCTCCGGAAGTTGAAGCTTAAAGATTCAGATGCCTGCGGATATATTCCATGACCTCAGAAGGCGTGGAGACGGTATCCAGCATACGGAAGAAGGCGCTGTCGTTAAACAGCTGAACCAGCTCCGCCATGGCGCCGAGGTGAGAGGAATTGTTTACCGCGCTCAGGGCAAAAATATATTTTACCGGATCGTTTTCCGGCACTCCGAAAGAAACCGGATTTTTTAAAACGCCGATGCCCATGGCGCAGGAGAGCGCGCCGGCTTCCGGTTTGGCGTGAGGAAGCGCCACATGTTTCGTGATGACCATGTAGCGGCTGCTCATTCGGATGCATTCGTCCACATATTCCCGGAGCACGCAGCCTTCCCGTACCATGGGAGCGTAGGTCCCGCGGATGGCTTCCTCCGGTGTGGAGGCCTCCAGGTTAAGAGAAAGAAGTTCCGGGCGGATCATATCCGTCAGATGGAGCTTAAAGTCCTCCGGGGAATCCGGAACCGCCGCATCGTAAAAGTGAGCGTTTAATTCGCCAAGCAGACCTTCCCGGTCCCGGATGTCCGCGTATTTGGAGATGATTTCCATGACCGCGTCCGCGTCGGGCTGACCAGGGGAAGGAACGCCAAGCCATTGATATACCTGGCGGCTGATTTTGCGCCGCTCGTTCACGGACATCACGGGATTTACCCGGAGAACCGGAATGCCAGGTCTGGAGGGCAGGGGCGTGAAGCTGCTGGTGAAAATGATGTCGGCGCCCAGGCTTGCGTCATCCGCGTGGGAGGAATCCAGAGGCGGAAGAAATTCAAGCTCCGGAAAGAGCCGTGTCAGTTCGTGATACAGGATCGTTGAGCTCCCCACTCCGTTGGCGCAGATCACCAGGGCTTTTTTCCGGGAAGCTTCTTCCCCACTTTTCTTTTCCGCAAAGGCAGCGGCAAAATGCATGGTCAGATACGCGATCTCGTCTTCCGGGATTCCGTGGGGAAAGAAAGCGGCCGCCGGCTTCATGGTTTCTTCCATCAGCTGAAAGAGCTCCCGGTATTCAATCTTTACCGTCTCGCGGAGGGGATTGAAAATAGGCAGATGAAAAATCAGCCGGTAGTAAGCGGGACGAAGGTGAGCATACAGCTGTACGAACATTTTGTCCCGGTCGGCGAGGTGAACGCCGCTGAGCGCTTCAAAGCGCTGCAGAATGCTGTCGGCGATGCCGGAGATCAAAGCGCTGTCCATGGTTTCTTCATTGATATTTCCATAGGAAATGCCGAGAATCCATGAGGTGATATAAATGATATCCGCTTCCGTTAAGGATTCCGTGTCCGGGAATTTCTTCAGAAGATCCCTGGTAAAGGAATACTCCTTCAGAGAAGGAATGATTTTGGTTTCTATCTCAGGAGGAAGAGAAAGGTCTGCCGTAATTCCTTTCTGCATCCGGGCTTTCAGAAAAATAAAAATGTAAACGAATTCCAGAAGCCGGGCTTCCACCAGCCGGATCTTCCACTGCTTCGCAAGCTCCAGAATCACTTCGCGGGCATAGTCAAAGAGGTTCAGGCCGAGATCGTTGAGAAAGGCGTCAAAGATTTTGCCGTTCTTATGATCCGAGAGCGTACGGATGACCTCCTGAATAAGAAAACGGCGGATATCCAGCTCAGAGCCCGCCAGGTAATAGCCTTTCGCGCGGTTGTTGCGAAGTTCGATGGCATTGTCTTCCAGGAGCTGCTTTAATTCCCTGAGATCCGTAAGTACCGTGGAACGGCTGCATTTCAAAGAGGAAATGAAGTGGTTCAAGGACAGGTAATCCAGGTTCAGAAACAAAAGCAGATACAGGTAAAGCATCCGGTCTTTCTTGCCAAGAGAATAGCCGTGATCCGCGCTGGAATCCTCCAGGTAGCGTTTTATCGCGTCTCTGGTCTCCTTGGGAACGTGAATTTCTCTGGGAGAAAGAGGGCTTACGGTAACGGCGGGAAGCTTCTCGGACTTCAGCAGTTTATTCAGTTTTTCGATCCGATACATGGCCTGTCGCCTTGTGGCGTTGGAGACGGTTTCGTATTCCTTTAACGTAGGAAACGAGTTTACGGACAGCATCTGTATCAGAGAAATAAGATCTTGATCCAAAGGATCACCTCCCGGAAAGTTAGATATAATATCATTTTAAACAATTTTAAAAATGTGTCAACTGGAAAGGCCTGCTTTCCGTTGCATTTGGCCGGGCGGCATGTTATAGTATTAAAAATGCTGTTAAAATATAACAGAATAAGAAAAAAACAAGAAAAGAGAGGGTACGATCATGGTAAAAGGAACCATCACAGTAAATAACAAGTCAGGACTTCATTTAAGACCGGCGTCTGAGCTGGCGAAAATCGCAGGAAAACTCACTTCCGACATTACGATTGTAGCAGGAGATAAGAAAGTAAATCCCAAAAGCGTTCTGATCCTGATGAGCGCCGGCATTAAAAAAGGAACCACCATTGATATTATCTGTGAAGGAGAGAACGAGGAAGCAGACCTCAAGACGATGCTGGACGCCATCGCCGGCGGTCTTGGCGAAGGAACAGAGTAAGGAGGGAAGGCGTTCATGAAAAAGTGGAAGGTTAAGAAAACCGCTTCCAAGGGATATGCGATCGGTCCTGCGTACGTGGTTCGGAAGCAGGAGGTAAGCGTGGACGACGCTCCGATTACCGCAGACCAGGTGGACGCGGAGATCAGCCGCTTTGAAGCGGCAGTGGAGAAAGCCCAGGCAGATCTGCTGGAGCTTTCCCAGGAGAACGCTATTTTTGCCGGACATTACGCCCTGGCCGGCGACATTGCCATCCATGACGGCGTGACGGGCAAAATCAAGGAGCAGCTGATGAATGCGGAAGCGGCTCTGATGCAGGTCAAGGATGAGTATGTGGTTATTTTTGAAAGCATGGACGATGAGTACATGCGGGAACGCGCGGCGGATATGAAAGACGTCTCCAAGCGTCTCCTCTACGCGCTCAAAGGCATCGACGACAATCCCTTCGCGGCAATGAAGGAGAAGAGCGTCATTGTCGCTCAGGATCTGACCCCGTCCGACACGGCAAAGATGAATCTGGATCTGGTTCTTGGCTTTGCCACGGAAGAAGGCGGAGTGACCAGCCATGTTTCCATCATCGCTAAAAATATGGCCATCCCGTGCCTGGTGGGCGTAGGACCGATGCTGGAGGACGTAAAGACCGGCAGCATGATGATCCTGGACGCCGGAAAAGGAGAGATTTTCCTGGATCCGGAGGAAGCTATGGTTTCGGAATACCGGGAGAAGGCGGAGAAATTTGAAGCCTTCCAGAAGGAGCTTGAGGAGCTGTCCTCCCTTCCTTCCGAGACGAAGGACGGCCACGGGTTCCAGCTCTGCGCCAACGTTGGAAACATCGAAGATATCAAATACGCGACGCAGTTCCAGATTGAAGGGGTCGGCCTTTTCCGAAGCGAATTCCTTTATATGGAGAACGACCACTTCCCCACGGAGGAAGAGCAGTTCGCCGCTTATAAAGAAGCGGCTCAGCTTCTGGGCGGCAGGGAGCTGACCATCCGTACGCTGGACATCGTCGGAGACAAGGAACTGGATTACTATGAATTTCCCAAGGAAGAGAATCCCTTCCTGGGCTACCGCGCGATCCGCATGTGCCTGGATCAGACGGATATCTTCAAAACCCAGCTGCGGGCCATTCTCAGAGCCAGCGCTTTCGGATATATCCGCATCATGTATCCCATGATGATTTCCATGGACGAGCTGACAGAAGCCAACCATCTTCTGGAAGTCTGCAAGGCGGAGCTGAAGCAGGAGAAAGTCGCTTTTGATGAGAAGATTCAGGTGGGTATGATGATCGAGACTCCCGCCGCTGTGATGATGGCGGAGGAGTTCGCTCAGAAGGTAGATTTCTTCAGCATTGGAACGAACGATCTGACCCAGTATTTCCTGGCGGTAGACCGCGGCAACCAGAACATTGCCCATCTGTACAATTCCTTTAACCCGGCGGTATTGAGAGCGATCTATCATACCATCCAGGCCGGCCATCGCCATAATACGAAAGTCGGTATGTGCGGAGAGTTTGCCAGCGATGAGAAGGCCTCCAAACTGCTTCTGGGTATGGGGCTGGACGAATTCAGCATGTCCGCGGGAGAAGTGGCGAGAGTAAAATACCAGCTGAGAGGATGCACCTTTGAGGTGGCTCAGAAGCTGGCGGAAGCGGCGCTCAAGCTGGATACGGCAGATAAGGTGCTGGAGCTTCTGGAGAACAGCTGAATTTCTTGATCTGATTTTGAGAAGAGGGTGTCGCAAATTCATCCAATTAGATGATTGAGCGGCGCCTTCGCTTTGTTTGTAGAAAAATCAGGGGAATATCCTCTTATCTATGGATCTTCCCCTGATTTTGGCGTACTTTAATAAAACATCTTACCTTTCGCTTTATTATGCGGATTCTTTGACCTCGAACAGATGGCTTCCCGTTTACTGATGTCTTTTTTTGAAGCTCCGCTTTTTCCATTTTCCATAAGTCTGGGGTTTGATATAAGGTTTCTGTTTCTGCTCCCGTAAATACGTATATCCTTCTTCGCTTTCATATCCGGAATCCGCTGTGATACTGGGATACCGGAACCCCAGGCTTTTCTCCATACCTTTTAATAACGGAACCAGTGTCCACACATCGTTCCGATCCTGAAAAATATCTGTTGCCACGATATATTCGCTGTCTACAGCTATCTGTATATAGGATCTTGAACAT
>CALWMW010000145.1 GCA_944382085.1 uncultured Lachnospiraceae bacterium
TAATATTTTCTTGGGTCATAGCCCATTACCGCCAGATTCGCCGTATCGCTTCCGGGGCTCATTCCTTCCGGAATCGTTTTGACCAGTCCGATCTCCCCCCGGAGAGCCAGCCGGTCCATGACCGGCGTACGCGCGGCCTCCAGAGGCGTTCTGCCGTCCAGAGCCTCCTGGGGCTCGTCCGCCATGCCGTCTCCCAGTATAATGATATATTTCATGACAATCCTCAGTCTCCCAACGCTTCTTTCTCTCTCAGACGGAGCCGGCTGATCACCGCGCCGAATTCCCCGGCTTTCTCCTGGAACGCTTCCTCCGTCATCTTTTCTGTGACAAATCCATACTCGCCCGGAAGGCCGGCCCGAACCATCTCGGCCACTCCAAACACCGCCTGAGCCCTGGAAAACTCGGCCTCTTCTCCTCTGGCTCTTACGAAAAAGCGCTTCGCCGTACCGGATACGTCGGTAAGGGCAAGTTTTTGGGGATCCCAGGAGGACATAACGCTTCTTCCCAAGACCTGGGCTTCCTCAATCACGTCCGCCGCCACCGCGCTGGCCGTAGCCTCTTTTCCGGCTCCCTGTCCGTAGAACATCGCGTCTCCCAGCATATTTCCATGGACAAAGATCGCGTTGAAAACGCCGTTCACACTGGCCAGAGGGTCTTCCTTGTCTACCAGGTAAGGAGAAACCATAGCCGTCACGCTCTCTCCCTCTTTTCTGCTGAAGGCAAGAAGCTTGATGGTTTTTCCCATAGCCTTCGCGTACTGAATATCCGCGGGAGTGATCCCGGTGATGCCTTCTGTATAAATATCCGTAAAATCCACCCGTTTGCCATAAGCCAGGGAGGAAAGAATAGCGATCTTTCTGCAGGCGTCGTGGCCTTCCACATCGGCTTCCGGATTCCGCTCCGCATAGCCCTTCTGCTGCGCCTCCTTTAAGACGTCCGAGAACTCCCGTCCTTCCTCGATCATTTTAGTCAGAATATAATTGGTCGTGCCGTTCAGGATTCCGGTGATCTCGTCAATCACGTCGGCGCACAGACAGGTGCGCAGCGGCCGGATGATGGGAATGCCGCCTCCGCAGCTGGCTTCAAACATATAGCTGGCCCCATGCTCCCTGGCCGTCTGGATCAGTTCGGTCCCGTGCCGGGCCACCAGTTCCTTATTGGAGGTGCAGACGCTCTTTCCTGCTTCCAGCGCCTTTTTGGTAAAGGTAAAGGCCGGCTCCAGCCCGCCCATGGTCTCCACTACAATCCGGACTTCCGGATCCTGCAGAATGACCTCAAAATCATGGACAATTTTCTCCTGGATCGGATCTCCCGGAAAATCCCGGAGATCCAGCACGTATTTTACGCCAAGATCCACGCCGGCTTTTTCTCTGATGCTGTCGTGGTTGCTTTCCATCACTTTTACCACGCCGGATCCTACGGTTCCGTATCCTAATACTGCGATTTGAATCATCGTTTCACTCCCTAGCTAATATTTTCAGGTACTGTACTCCTGATTTTCCTTCAATGGTCTCAATCATATTTGAAATATCCCCGGTATCCGCCAGGACCTCCACGCTCAGCGTCAGAGTGGCTACCCCGTTGATGGGAATACTCTGGTGGATGGTCAGGATATTGGCGTTATACTCCGCCACAATGTTGAGAATCTCGGACAGAAACCCAGGTTCGTCCTCAATCTGAAGAACGAAGGTCAGGGTCTTTCCTTTTACATTGTCCCGAAAAGGAAAAATATCATCTTTATATTTATAAAAAGAGCTCCGGCTGATCCCCACCTGGTCCGCCGCTTCCTGAACCGTATCCGCCCGCCTGGTATCCAGAAGGCGTTTGGCTTCCACCACTTTCAGCAGTACCTCAGGAACTGCCTTTTCTCTGACCACATAATATTTTTTCTTTTCAAGCATCCTGCTGCTCCCTTTCCCTGATGCTGTATGTATCAGAAACACATTTGTCTACCCTCCAAGGATATTATCATATCTTTGTCCGTCTTGCAACTGTTTTTCCTTTGGAGGCTTCCCGCCGCGGGAAAGAAAAAAGGCCTACCCGGAAGGCTGTCATTCCTCCCGCCGGCAGGCCTCATTCTTCTTTTCTCTCTTACTGGTCTTCCTGGGCGTTCTGTCCCAGAGAAACCCACCTGAGATAGGCGTTAATAAACAGGTCAATGTTGCCGTCCAGCACGCTGTCCACATTTCCGGATTCCGCGTTGGTCCGGTGGTCCTTTACCATAGTATAGGGCTGGAGGACATAGGACCGGATCTGGTTGCCCCATCCGATCTCCTTTACCTCTCCCCGGATATCGGAAGCTTTCTCCGCGTTTTCCTGCTGTTTGAGAAGATACAGCCTGGCCCGGAGCATCTGCATGGCTTTGTCCTTATTCTGATGCTGGGACCGCTCATTCTGGCACTGTACCACGATTCCCGTAGGCAGATGCGTAATGCGGATCGCGGAGGAGGTCTTGTTGATATGCTGGCCGCCGGCTCCGCTGGAGCGGTAGGTATCGATCCTGAGATCCTCATCCCGGATCTCTACGTCCACATCCTCTTCGATCTCCGGCATAACGTCGCAGCTTACAAAAGAGGTCTGACGCTTGCCCGCCGCGTTAAAGGGAGAGATCCGCACAAGGCGGTGAACCCCTTTCTCCGATTTCAGATACCCGTAGGCGTTCTCTCCGTTTACCTGGAAGGTCACGGATTTGATTCCCGCTTCTTCTCCGTCCAGATAATCCAGCACTTCCAGCTGATATCCCTTTTTGTCCGCCCAGCGGGTGTACATCCGGTACAGCATGGAAGCCCAGTCGCAGGACTCCGTTCCGCCGGCGCCCGCGTGGAGGGTGACAATGGCATTGTTCTTATCGTATTCTCCGGAGAGAAGCGTCCGAATGCGGATGGACTCAAAGGTCTCCCGGAAGTTTCCCAGCGTCTCTTCGATTTCCGGGATCACACTCTCGTCGTTTTCCTCGTATCCCATCTCAATGAGAAGCTCGATCTCCTCATACTGCTCCTTCAGATGATGATACGTCTCAAGGTCGTCCTTCAGGGATTTTAAGGTTTTCATGGATTCCTGGGATTTTTCAGGGTTATCCCAGAAATCCGGCGCTTCCATCTCTCTCTCCAGTTCCTGGATCCTTTGCTCTTTGTTCACCAATTCAAAGTGAATCCCTCACTTCCACTAATGGTTTCGTATAACTGTTTAAAATGCTCTTAAACTCGTCCAGCTGAACCACAGCTTCACCTTCTTTCTTAATTTTCCTAACTTTTAATCCTCCGGCTCCTTTAAGCCCGGCGGCGTCCGCAGCACTGCTTGTATTTCTTCCCGCTTCCGCAGGGGCAGGGATCGTTGGGATAAACCTTCTCAGAAGCTCTCTTCTTAGGCGCTCTCGGCCCTGTCTCGTCCTTGTTGGTGCCGGTTACCTTGGCCACTTCCTCACGCTCTACTTTCTGCTCCACCTTCACGTGGAAGAGAAGACGTACCGTATCCTCCCGGATCGCGGCCGTCATGGCGTCGAACATCTCGTAGGCGCTCATCTTGTACTCTACCAGAGGATCTCTCTGGCCGTAAGCCTGCAGGCCGATACCCTGACGGAGCTGATCCATATCGTCGATGTGATCCATCCACTTCCGGTCGATGACCTTCAGAAGAATCACGCGCTCCAGCTCACGGATCTGCTCCTGCTCCGGAAACTCCGCTTCTTTCAGCTCGTAGAGCTTCACCGCCTGCTCCTTCAGAAGCTGCTTGAGCTCATTCTTATTCTTCAGCCCTTCCACTTCTTCCTTCGTCACCGGCTTTAAGGGAATGACCGGCAGAAGGATGGAATTCAGCTCTCTGAGGTCCCACTCTTCCTTCTCCGTATTCTCGCCGAAGCAGAGATCCACCGTATTATCCACGAAATCCGTGATCATCTTAAAGATGGAATCCCGCATGTTCTCGCCGTCCAGCACCCTGCGGCGCTCCGCGTAGATGATCTCTCTCTGCTCGTTGTTTACCTGGTCATACTCCAGAAGGTTCTTACGAATGCCGAAGTTGTTGCCCTCGATCTTCATCTGGGCCTTCTCAATGGCGTTGGACAGCATCTTGTGCTCAATCTGCTCATTCTCCTGCACGCCCAGCGACTTGAAGACCTTCATCATCTTCTCGGAACCGAAAAGACGCATCAGATCATCCTCCAGGGAAATGTAGAACCTGGATTCACCCGGATCTCCCTGACGTCCGGAACGTCCTCTCAGCTGATTGTCAATACGTCTGGACTCATGCCGCTCGGTACCGATGATCTTCAGACCGCCGGCCGCCCTGGCTTCCTCGTCCAGCTTAATATCCGTACCACGGCCTGCCATGTTGGTGGCGATGGTAACCGCTCCGTGAATACCGGCGTCCGCTACGATCTCCGCCTCCATCTCATGGCACTTGGCGTTCAGCACGTTGTGCTGAATGCCCTCTCTGCGCAGGAGGTTGCTCAGAAGCTCGGAAACCTCGATGGTAATGGTACCCACCAGCACCGGCTGGCCTTTGGCATGGGCTTCCTTCACCGCCTCTACCACCGCGTGGTATTTTTCCTTCTTGGTCATATATACGGCGTCTTCCTGATCCACACGGGCCACCGGCTTATTGGTGGGGATCTCGATTACGTCCATTCCATAGATATCCCGGAACTCCTTCTCCTCGGTCAGCGCCGTACCGGTCATACCGGCTTTCTTTTTGTATTTATTAAAGAAATTCTGGAAGGTAATGGTGGCAAGGGTCTTGCTCTCCCGCTTCACCTTCACGTGCTCCTTCGCCTCAATGGCCTGATGGAGGCCGTCGGAATATCTCCGGCCCGGCATGATACGTCCGGTAAACTCGTCTACAATCAGAACCTGATCGTCCTTCACCACGTAGTCCTGATCCCGGAACATCAGGTAATGCGCCCGGAGGGCCAGGATGATGTTGTGCTGGATCTCCAGATTCTCCGCGTCCGCAAAGTTGTCGATGTGGAAGAACTGCTCCACCTTGTGAACGCCCTGTTCCGTGAGATTCACGACCTTGTCCTTTTCGTTTACAATAAAGTCGCCGGTCTCGGTGATCTCTTCTCCCATGATCGCGCTCATCTTGGTCACTTCGCCGCTGGCCTCGCCGCGCTCCAGCTGGCGGGCCAGGATATCGCAGACCTCGTAGAGCTTCGTGGATTTCCCGCTCTGGCCGGAAATAATCAGAGGCGTTCTGGCTTCGTCGATCAGTACGGAGTCCACCTCGTCGATAATGGCGTAAACCAGATCCCGCTGTACCAGCTGCTCCTTGTAGATCACCATATTGTCGCGGAGGTAGTCAAAGCCCAGCTCGTTGTTGGTGATGTACGTAATGTCGCAGGCGTACTGCTTGCGTCTTTCATCGTTGTCCATGGAATTCAGGACGCATCCTACGGTCAGTCCAAGGAACTCATGGACCTTGCCGATCCACTCCGCGTCACGGTGCGCCAGATAATCGTTGACCGTAACGATGTGGACGCCCTGGCCGGTAAGGGCATTCAGATAAGCGGGAAGGGTAGACACCAGGGTCTTTCCTTCACCGGTCTTCATCTCCGCGATACGTCCCTGATGAAGGATGATACCGCCGATGATCTGCACCCGGAAATGCTCCATATTCAGGACTCGTCTGGCTGCCTCCCGCACGGTAGCATACGCCTCCGGGAGCAGGGAATCCAGGGTCTCGCCTTTGGCGTACCGATCCTTATACTCCTGGGTCTTGGCTTTAAGCTCCTCATCCGAGAGCGCCATCATCTGGGGCCGCAGCGACTCCACCTTGTCTACCAGCGGCAGGATCATCTTAATCTCCCGCTGGCTGTGAGTTCCAAAAACCTTTTGTATAATATTCATCTCTTTCTCCATCTCCAAAAAAATCATTCCTGCTTATTGTATCACTTTCATATCTGCAAAACAATTAAAATTTTTATGAACAAAAAAAGAACAAATCCGCAAAAAAGAGACCGCCGCAGCAGTCTCTTTCGTCCGGTTCAAATGCAAAGGGTCCTTTAATATTCCGGTTCGATCAATCCGTAGGTGTTTCCTTTTCTCTTGTATACCACGTTCACTTCTTCTGTCTCCGCGTTGAAGAATACGAAGAAGTTGTGTCCCAGAAGCTCCATCTGAACGCAGGCGTCCTCCGGATACATGGGCTTCATCCCGAAATGCTTGGTACGGATGATTCGGATCTCATCCAGGGGCTCTGTGTCCTTCTCAATGAATTCTTTCTTGAAGTTGCCTCCGTCCTTATGCTTCTCAATAATCTTCTCTTTGTATTTCCTAAGCTGTCTCTCAATCACTTCTTCCACCAGGTCTATGGAAACATACATATCATTGCTGACCTGCTCCGAACGGATGATGTTGCCCTTCACCGGAATGGTGACCTCAATCTTCTGGCGTTCCTTCTCCACGCTCAGCGTAACGATAATCTCTGTATCAGGAGTAAAATACCGTTCAAGCTTCCCCAGCTTCTCACGGATCGCTGTCCGCAGCGCGTCGCTGACTTCGATATTTTTTCCGCTTATGGTAAATCTCATACTGTCCAACTCCTTTACTCTGGATTTCCGCTGCAAGGTACGCTCCGGCGCTTCCTGCAGCTGTGTATATTATATCATATTTCAGGATTTTTTCAATAAAGTTATGTGGAATTGCTCATTTTTTAAAAAAATTTCTCTAATTTTCTTCATTTTTGCACAACTCTAAAATCCTTTTCCAGGACAGGGAACCGCCGAACAGATCCAGGGCGCTTCCCACGGTGACGTCTACGCGCCCCTTTCCCAGCTCTTTTATCGTTTCCAGATCCTCATAGCTTCCCACGCCTCCCGCGTAAGTCACCGGAAGCTTTCCCCACTCTCCCAGAAGAGAGACGACCTGGCGCTGCACGCCTTCTCTCTTTCCTTCTACATCCGCCGCGTGAACGAGAAACTCCGCGCACCATTCCGAAAAGAATTCCATGGTTTCCAGATTTAAGGGCACTTCTGTGAAACGCTGCCAGCGGTCTGTGACAATGTAAAACGTCCCCTCCCGTTCCCGGCAGCTGAGATCCAGAACCAGCCGTTCTTTCCCCACAACGTTTCTGAGCGTTTTCAGGCGCTCATACTGAACGCGTCCCTCTGAAAAAACATAGGAAGTCACAATCACGTGGGAGGCTCCGGCCTCCAGGAACTCCCCGGCATTTGTCTCTCTTATGCCGCCGCCCACCTGGAAAAAGCCGGGCGCTTTCTCAAGAGCCGCCATCGCCTGCGCTCTGGTGGCCTCATAGTAAGGGGAGGAGGCCGGATTGAGCAGAATCAGATGCCCTCCGGTAAGTCCCGCCCTTTGATACAGATCGGCATAAAAGGCAGCGTCCTGGGAGGATACATAGTTTTCCCTGGCCGTATCCCCTTCGTCCCTGAGGCTTCCCCCCACAATCTGTTTTACTTTCCCGTTATGTATGTCAATGCATGGCCGAAACCGCATGTCCTCTTTTCCTCCTTGTCTGGTAAAAAGAAATGGCCGAAGCTTTCTTCCGTCTTCAGCCATTCTATCATGCTCCGTCCCAACGGGCAATTCGTTTTTCTCACGGATTGGTCAGCGCGTCTCCGGCATCCTCCACGCCGTCGATCACATCTTTTCCGGCGTCTCCGACTCCGTCGATCAGATCCTTTCCCGCGTCCCCGGCTCCGTCAATCAGATCCTTCCCCGCGTCTCCGGCTCTGTCCGTCAGATCCTTCCCGTCGTCTCTTCCGTCCTCTTTGTCTTCCCGATCTTCCGATTCCTCTTTGGAATCCCGATCCGTAACGCCGTTCACCGTTCCCTCTGTCGAATCGGACGCGCCGCCCTGATCCGGAAGATTTTCATTTTCCGTCTCCTTCACCCCGGAGGTTTCCTGGGTTCGTTCCGTTTCTTTTTCCTCGCTGCCGCATCCTGCCAGAATTCCCATGCAGAGAACACAGCAGACCGCCAAAATCCCTTTTCTCCAACGCTTCATTCTGTACACTCCTTTTTCTCTTTGTATCCCGCATACCGGCGCCTCAGCCTTTTGCCGCGGATTCCGGAACTTCTCCGGTATAAGGCTAATATGCGCTTTTTTCAGAGTTTTATACGTATGAAACGTTTGCTATTTTACCGTGACGGTGCACGTTACTTTTATTTTTCCGGATTTTACGGTGATGACTGCTTTCCCTTTCTTCTTTGCCGTGATCTTTCCCTTGGAAGTTACGGTCGCCACCTTCCGGTTCGAAGATTGGTATGTGATTTTCTCATCGCTTCCGGAGGGGGAGCGTCTTGGTTTTAAGGTTTTGGATTTTCCCCGCCGCAGCGTCAGTTTAGACGGCACGTTCGTAATCTTCTTTGTCTTCGTCTTAGGAACCGTCACCTTTACCACCGCGCGCTTGCTTCCGGATTTCACCGTAATCCGGGCGGTGCCTGCTCCTTTGGCCCGAATCTTTCCTTTGGACGTAACGGTGGCAACTTTTTTATTCGAGCTCTGATACGTAACCTTCTGCTGGGAGGTCAGCGGTTTGAGCACCGGCTTTAGGGACGTCGTCTTTCCCTTTGCCAGGCGCAGGCTGGAAGGCAGGCCGGAAATCTTGATGGTCTTGACGGTGCCGGACTGAACCTTCACCGTAATCTTCTTTTTCACTCCGCTGGCCAGCGTAACCGTTACCGTGGCCTTTCCCGTCTTCTTACCGGCGGTCAGCTTCCCCTTGGAAGAAACCTTGACGATCTTTTTGTTGCTGGACTTCCAGGATTTCACCTTGTCCCCCGCGGCCATTCCCGTCACCTTGAGCGCAGAGGTTGACTGGCCCTTTTTCAGAAGGATGCTGGTGGCGGAAACTTTGAGATAAGGCTTCAGCTTCTGAATGGTTTTCTTCTGGCTGTCCCCGCATCTGCTGCAGGATCTTGTTTTTACTCCCGTTTTTAAGGCGGTCGCCTTTTTCGTCACGCGGTAGGCGCTCCAGTTATGCCCAGTAGCCGAAATGGTCTGGCTCTCCAGCAAAGCGCCGCATACCGTGCAGAAACGGCACCTGGTTCCGCTTTGGGTGCAGGAGGCCGCCAGGGTGACCGTCCAGTTCCCTGCCCTGTGGCCCGCAGCCGGAATCGGCTCTTCCTTCTGTCCACTCTGACATCTGGTGCAGCGATACCGCTTCGTCCCCGGCTCTGTGCAGGTCGCCGCCCTGACGATCTGGCCGCCGTCCCACTGATGAGCGCCGGTTCCTTCTTCTCTGACCGCGGAACAATACTTGCAGCGATACCGGACCGTTCCGCTGGTCTCACAGTTTTCCGGTTTTCCTTCCGCCGTCCAGGAATGGTATCTTCCGCTGCCAAGAACGGGCGCGACAAAATTCTGGGTATAGGAAGTCCCGGAGAAATTCGTATAGACGGTTCGTTCCTGGCTGATGGGAGAATAAAAGCCCTGATCGCCGCTTCCGGCCAGGAAGTAGGTGTACGACGTCTGTCCCTTCTGATCGTCCCAGGTAGTATCCACCAGATACCAGACGCCGTCTTCCATCTGGACGTAGTTCCACATATGAGCCTCTGTGCCGCTGCTGCCTGCGGCCGTTCCCACAATCAGAGGGCTGTCTATGCCGAAGCGTTTTGCCAGAATCCGAAACGCCTTGGCGTAGCCTTCGCACACCGCCTGCTTCCTTAAAAATACGCCGGCTGCCGTATGCGCGCTATCGTTGTCGCCATATTCCACAGCGGCGCAGACATAATCGTGAATCGCCTTTGCGATATAATACCGGTCGCTTTTCCCGGCCAGAGACGCCTGAACCTGAGCGGCCGCCGCGTTTACCGCGTTCTGGAAGGCTCCCAGCTCCTGGAACGCCCCGGCGTATTTTTCCTGAGGCGTAACAGTCAGGGATTTTATGGTACCGGTGTACCGTCCGCCGGAACCGGAAAAGGAAATCCCATAGGAATATTTTACCGTCCCCACCCAGAACGCCTCCGGCTTATCGTAGCAAAAGGCGTCAAAAGCCGACTGTACCTTTCCCGCCAGCTCCGTCCGGATGTTCTGATATTGGACGTTCTTCTCCGAATCCCACTGAAGCGTGTTCTTTCCCGATTCATCCCGGATCAGCGTCCCTTCCGTAACAAAAGTATACGGTTCGGACAGGGCGTAGGAGATGGGTCCGCTGCTGTTCTGTTCCGCAAACACGGAAACCATCTGGCGGTAGAGAGACGACGCCTCCCCGGAAAGCTGGGCGCCCCAGGAATCCGTATAAGCCGCCGCCGAAAAAGCCCGCAGTCTGGAAAAAGAAGCGTTCCCGGCCTGACCGCTCTCCGGAAGCGTCTCCTCCACCTGAATCACGCAGTTTTCCAGAAGACCGGGTTCCTCTGTTTCTTTCGTCTCCACAATCTCCACGGACTCAATCTCAAGCAGCGGCGGCTCCGTCTCCTCCAAAACCGGCTCTTCCGAAATCGGCTCTCCCGAAACCGGTTCCTCCAAAACCGGCTCTTCCAAAACCGGCTCTTCCGAAACCGGCTCTTCCAGGATCAGCTCCTGGGCATAGGACGGAACCGCGCCAAGCAGCAGCAACGCCGCCAGCAAAAGCGCCCCGATTCTTTTCCCCATAAACATCTCCTCCAAGGTCTCTCTCAAAGCAGCGTCTGACGTACGCTTATCTTACATCCCCCATGTAAAACAGCGCCAGCGTTCCCGGACCGGAATGCGTGCCGATCACC
>CALWMW010000146.1 GCA_944382085.1 uncultured Lachnospiraceae bacterium
ATGGTCGCGTGCTTCGCCTTGCTGTACGGCTTGGAATTGCGTCCCCTCCGGAAGACGGAAGCCTCCTCCCTGGTAAGCGCCGGAAGCAGCGCCCGGATCATCCGGGACTGGGCTTTGGCGTTTACGAGAGCCGTCACCTTCTGATGGATCTTCTGCGGCTGACAGTTGGCTCCTTTTACGAAAATGGTGCGGATGATCAGATCATAGACCGCGTCCCCGATGTAAGCCAGGGTCAGGGGAGAATACTGTCTCCAGTCCTTTTCTTCCAGGCCGAAGGCGGCGTCCAGCGCGCCGGAAAACGTGGTTACGCTCTCTTCCATTTGACGCCCTCTCTCGTATCCAGAAGGGTGATGCCTTTTTCCAGAAGCTGGGCTCGGATTTCGTCCGCCCTGGCGAAGTTCTTCGCCTTTCTCGCCTCCTGGCGCTCCTGGATCAGTTTCTCGATCTCTTCGTCCAGAAGTTCTTCCTTCTCCTCCGCGATCAGTCCCAGGATCCCGCACAGGCACAGAATCTCTTCTTTGACCCGAAGGATCCAGGCTTTGGAATTCTCCGCGCTCACCTGGCTGTTGGCGTACTTCACCAGTTCAAACACGGCGGAAACGGCGTCCGCCGTATTGAAATCGTCGTCCATGGCCTCTTCAAACTTCTCCCGGTAAGCGCCCAGTCCGGCAAGCGCCTGGCGCTCCGTCTCCGTCATCTCTTCCAAAGAAGCGTTTTCCGAGAGGTACGTCAGGTTGGACACGGCGTTGCGGATACGCTCCAGGCCGTTCTTCGCCGCCTCCATCAGCTCCGCGCTGAAGTTTAAGGGGCTGCGGTAGTGGGCGCTGAGCATAAAGAAGCGCAGCACCTGAAGATCATACTTCTCTGAGATATCCCGCACGGTGAAAAAGTTGCCCAGAGACTTGGACATTTTCTTATTGTCAATATTTAAGAACCCGTTGTGCATCCAGTAGCGGGCAAAGGTCTTTCCGTTGCAGCATTCGCTCTGGGCGATCTCATTCTCGTGGTGGGGGAAAATCAGATCCTCCCCTCCGGCGTGGATGTCGATCTCTTCTCCCAGGTATTTTTTCGCCATCTCGGAGCATTCAATGTGCCAGCCCGGACGGCCCTGACTCCAGGGGGACTCCCAGTAGGGCTCTCCTTCTTTCTTGGGCTTCCAGAGAACGAAATCCAGGGGATCCTCCTTCTGCTCCTCTCCGGTCACCAGAAGAGAACGGGTTCCGGAACGCAGAGCCTCCAGGGTCTTGTGAGAAAGCTTTCCGTATTCCTGGAACTTTCTGGTGCGGAAGTAGACGGTGCCGTCCACGTTGTAAGCGTATCCTTTTTCCATAAGGGTGGAAATCATCTGGATCATGCCGTCGATCTCCTGGGTCGCCAGGGGATGTACCGTAGCGGGACGGACGTTCATGGCCGCCATATCTTTTTTGCACTCTTCAATGTATCTCTGGGAAATCTCGGAGGCGCTTACGCCTTCCTCCTGGGCTTTTGCGATGATCTTGTCATCCACGTCGGTAAAATTGGAAACGAAATTCACCTGATATCCCTTGTATTCCATGTATCTTCTCACGGTATCAAAGACGATCATAGGCCTGGCGTTGCCGATGTGGATGAGGTTGTAAACGGTCGGGCCGCATACGTACATCCTCACCTTCCCCGGCTCCAGGGGTACAAATTCTTCTTTTTTCTTCGTCTGCGTATTGTATATTTTCATAACGTTTCCCTTTCTGTCCTCAAGACGCTTTCCGGCCTTTTATGCTAAGTCTATGCAAATTTTCCCGCTTTGTCAAGAAACATCCGGCTCATACCGTCTCATTGACAAACCAGGAAAGACCGGCAAACGCTTCCTGGCTTTCGGCCGCTTTTTCTTCCAGAACCTTTCCCATGTAGAGAGGCGTCCGGCGCTCCTGCTCCAAAGGAAGGCTCTCCGGGCATCCGGCTACGCGGCAATCTCCCTCCCGGAAGGCGAAGCCTCCCAGCGCTTCCGCCGCCATCCCGGCGTACTCTTTTGGATAAATCACTTCCCGGATCTCCGGATTCCCCTTGTCTCTGGCGGTACATAACGAGCCGAGCAGATGGGCCTTCCGGTAAATTCCCATCACCGCGCCCTTCTGCTCCTCCTGTTCCCTGGCCAAGCGGGTATAGTACGCCCGGTCTCTCCAGACAAAAACCGCTCCTTCCTCTGAAAGCGTCCGGTTCACAAAGGAAGCGAGGGCTTCATACTCCTCCTCCGGAACCGGCCTGCAGGTCAGGGCAGGATCCGCCGGTCCGTTTCCCAAAAGAACGCCCTGTCGCTGGCTGCAGAAGAAACGATATCCAAAGGGCTTATAGATTTCTTCCTTCGCAGGCATAAGAAAGGCGAAGGGTTCTTCAAGCTCCTTCAGATACGCCTCCGACAGGGCGAGAAGCCGGCGCATGATTCCCTGCCGCCGGTATTCCCCGGCAGTGGCCACCGCCACAAGATAGTGAAGGCTCCGCCGCTGCCCCCCAATCTGAAAGACAAAGGGATTCAGATGAACCATGCCGCAGACCCTCTCCCCGTCCAGAGCGGCAAAGATCACATTGTCCCGTGTCTTCCACTGATAATAATAGTCGGTAAACCGCGGGCCGTCTTCCGGAAACGCTTCCTGGTAAAGCCTCCGGGTCCTGCCGTGTTCTTCGCGGCTCAGTCTTCGGAATTCCATCAGGATTCCTGCTCCCCCGGACAGCCCGGACAGCCGCCGCAGGCAAAAGAAGGCCGCATCCGGTCATCCGCCACCCCGTCCAGCAAGGACTGGAGAAGGCAGACTGCCTGAGCGGAAATTCCTTCCCCGGTTCCGGTAAATCCCAGTCCCTCTTCCGTCGTGGCCTTTACGTTCACCCGGTCCAGGTCGATCTTCAGGGTATCCGCAAGGTTCTCCCGCATCTGGTCAATGTAGGGACGCATCTTAGGCCTCTGGGCGATGATCGTCGCGTCAAGGTTTTCAATGACAAACCCGTTTTCCTCCAGAAGCTCTCCTACGTGTTTTAAAAGAAGCAGGCTGGAAATCCCGGCGTACCGGGGATCTGTATCCGGGAAGTGCTTCCCGATGTCGCCCAAGGCGGCCGCCCCCAAAAGGGCGTCCATCACCGCGTGGAGAAGCACATCCGCGTCGGAGTGTCCCAAAAGCCCTTTTTCATAAGGAATTTCCACGCCTCCCAGTATCAGTTTCCGGCCTTCTGTCAGCCGGTGCACGTCGTAGCCCATACCAATCCGCATCGTCCGATCCCTCCTGTTTTTTCTGCTCGTGTTATTATACTGTTTTTTGCCGGTTTTGTATACCCCTGGCAGGAGTCCTTTGGGGACGCCACGGAAGAAAGCTGCGCGCGTATTGACAGAAGTTCCGGGATTTTTTATACTGACAGGGAACGCAAGACAGGAGGGATTGCCGGATGGAATTTACCGAATATCTTCCTTTCTGGAATCAGCTGACTTCTTCCCAGCAGCTTGAAATTCAGAAAGAGATTTCATTTCGCAAAGCGAAAAAAGGAACGCTTCTTTACAACGGACAGGAGGAATGCCTGGGTCTACTTCTGATCCGTCAGGGACAGCTGCGCGCTTTTCTTCTCTCTCCAGAAGGCCGGGAGATCACGCTTTACCGCCTTTTTCCCGGAGACCTCTGTCTTTTTTCCGCCTCCTGCATGATGCGGAGCATCCAGTTCGAACTCTCCATTGAAGCGGAAAAGGATACGGAATTCTGGCTGATCCCGGCAGAGCGCTACAAGAAGCTCTGCGAATCCTCCGCCCCCGCGGCCAACTACATCAATGAGGTAATGAGCAGCCGCTTCACAGAAGTGATGTGGCGGATGGAACAGATCATGTGGAAGAGCTTCGACAAGAGGCTGGCGGATTTTCTGGCGACGGAATCCACGCTGGAAGGCACCCTGCTTCTGAAACTGACCCACGAAAGAATCGCGGCTCATCTGGGGACCGCGCGGGAAGTGGTGACCCGGATGCTCCGGTATTTCCAGAGCGAAGGAATGGTAAAGCTCTCAAGGGGAACCATAGAAATTACAGATTTAAAGAAACTGGAAAAAGCGGCGGAAGATGTCTCCTCTTAGCAGATCGGAAGGAACATACAAACTGGAATTGTCTTTTTATTTATCGCTCAAATTTTACTGCGCTTTCTTTGTCCAAAAAAACTTTTGAACCAGTCGCACCTCTTTGTCCCTGATACTTTCCCCTATATGGATTTCGTGCATTATCATCAAGCTGCGCAAATACTAGCTGACCTACTCTCCGCCCTGCTTTCAGTTCAATTGCACATCTATTGGCATTAAACAATTCTAATGTTATCTCCCCTTTGAAGCCAGGGTCAACCCAACCAGCATTTTGAATAAATAAACCCATACGCCCCAAGGAACTGCGTCCTTCCACAAAGGCAGTAAGATTATCGGGTAGTTCAAAATATTCCATTGTTGTTGCCAATACAAATTGTCCTGGAAGCAATAAAAATTTTTCTGTAGTAATCTGTTTATATTTAATTTCTTTATCTAAGTTAATTATCCCAAATGAAGAATCTTCTAAAATGCTATAGGTATTTCCAATTCTAATATCAATACTAGCAGGTTGTATTTGTTCCGGTTCAAGCGGACTGACAATTAACTTTTTTTCACCCAGCATTTTTATTAATGTCTTATCTGAAAGTATCATTTTGTTTTCTCCTCTACAATATAGCAAAACAGGGAGATACATGTCTTATCTCCCCGTAATTAATAATTCGCATTTTAAGCAGCAAAGAAAAAGCAATAAAAAACTCAATTTTTTTACAGAAGCTCCAGAATCTTGGCCTTTGGCTGAGCTCCCACAGACTTGTTCACCACTTCGCCGTTCTTCAGCACCAGCAGGGTGGGAATGCTCATCACCTGGAACTGCGCCGCCAGCTCCTGCTGTTCGTCCACATTCACTT
>CALWMW010000147.1 GCA_944382085.1 uncultured Lachnospiraceae bacterium
AAAAAAAAATATACTTTAATCAGTCCAGTTCGACATCAGAAAAAAAAATGGGAGAAAGCTATCTGGAGGAATTCTTCTGGTACTTCTTCAGCTCCGCGGCGGCTTTCGCCAACGGCGCGTTGGTGCCGGCTCCGGCCATACAGCCTCCCGGACATCCCATGCCTTCGATCATGCAGCCTTTGAGCTTCCCTGCCTTGGCAAGGGTCAGCATCTTCCTGCACTCCGTAAGACCCTCCGCGTGTTCAATGAGCACCTCTACCTCCGGATAATACTCGTGGAGACAGGCTTCAATGGCGCTGGACACGCCTCCGGCCACCGCGTACCCGCGGCCCGCCGCGGAAGCGTTGTCCACCGGCGTCTCCCCCGGATAGGAAGCAGGATCGATGCCCTTGGCCTCAAACATCCCTACCAGCTCTTCAAAGGTAATGACAAAGTCCACATCGCTTCTCACGTCCTCCCTGGAAGCCTCCAGCTTCTTGGAAGCGCAGGGTCCGATAAACACTACCTTTGCGTCCGGATACTGTTTCTTGATGGTCCTGGCCGTAGCCACCATAGGCGTCAGCTCCTGAGAAATATTCCCCTTCATATCCGGGAAGAATTTCTGAGCCATCATAATCCAGGAGGGACAGCAGGAGGTAAGAAGGAAGGGGATCTCCCCGGTGCTTACCTTCTCCGCGTAATGGCGCGCTTCCGAAGCGGCTCCGATATCCGCTCCCAGAGCCACCTCAAAGACATCGGCAAACCCAAGATCCGTCAGAGCGTCCCTAAGCTTTCCGGAGGTAACCTCCGGCCCGAACTGGCTGACAAAAGCAGGGGCTACTTCGGCCACAATCTGCTTGCCCTCTTTCAGCGCGTGAGCCAGCTGGAAAATCTGGGATTTGTCGGAAATCGCTCCAAAGGGGCAGCTCACCATACACATACCGCAGGAAACACATTTGTCATTGTTGATGTGAGCCCGTCCCAGGTTGTCGCTCTCAATGGCGTTCACGCCGCAGGCTCTGGCGCAGGGACGCTCCTTCTTGGCAATGGCGTCATAAGGGCAGACGGATTTACACTTTCCGCACTTCACGCACCGCTCCTGGTCTATAACCGCCTTCCCCTTTATAATGCGGATCGCCCCTCTGGGACAGATCTCCTTGCAGGGATGCGCCACACAGCCCCGGCACATGTTGGAAACCTCGTACATCTTCTCCTCACAGGCGTCACAGGCAGACGGAATCACCTGCATAAGAGGCGGCTCATAATATTTCTCATCAATGTTGCTGGCTTCCAGCCCCGCGGTAATGTGAACCGCCGCGTCCTCCGGGCGCAGGGACATACCCATAGCCAGGCGGACTCTCTCGCTGGCTACCGCCCTCTCCCGGTAAATGCTCTCCCGGTAGGTCGCTTTCTCCTGCACGATCTTATAGGGAATCGCCTCAATATCTGCCACCAGGGTCTCCGGCTCAGATTCAAAACCGGCTTTGGCGATTTCCTTAAATACTCTTCTGCGGATTCTTTTTACATTCGTATCCAGATTTCGCATCTTTTTTCCTGCCTTTCTTTTCGTATTCAGAAACGGGTTTTCTGAATTTATGATATCAGGAAAACCAGGTGTTGTAAAGAATTCCTCAGTCCGGATTGTGTTGATTTTTCGATGCCAAAATGTGGCTTTGCTAAATCCCAAATTCCCTGAACAGCTTGTGCAAATACTCCGGATCAGAGACCGCACGCACGCTTTCCGCAAGGCGGCCGCTTTTGTCAAGCGCGAGAATCAGGCGGCTCATCCGCTCTTCGCTTTCCCGACGGCCTTCCTCGCGCCCTTCCTCAAGCACCTGCCTCATATGTCTCTCTTCATCATACTCATAGATACTCACGCTTTTCACCTCCGCCCTGTATTTTCTCAGAAATTCTTCCAGGATCCCCTCCCGGATACACTCCGTAATCGCGCGCTCCACCGCATCCTCCAGGCTCTCCGTCTCTGCATATCTTCGTACCCTGGCCGTGTACTCGGAGTATTCCCTCAGGGTCGGGCAGGCGTCCAGGAGCGCCTGGTTGTGTCCCGGATTGATGTTCAGCAGAACTGCTTTGAGATCCATCCAGTACTCTTCCTCCTGTATTTCATACAGGTCTGACAGCCTGAGAATCTCTACATCCTGACGTTCTTCCGCTCCGTTGTAAAAGATAAGGAAACGCGGCGTCGGAAGCTTCACCTTCTTCCGTCCGTACAGATTTTCCTTCTGCACAAGAACGGAATATAAGTCCGACACATACATCAAATATCTCAGAGGCAGATTCGGGCTGTAAGTAGACTGGTGTTCATATAGGTTCAGCTGAAAGGCGATCAGAAAGGATATGTCATTGCGCATAGACATATAGATCGCATTTTCCAGCGTATTGATGGTCAGAAGCTCCGGATCCTGATAATCCGTCTGATTCACCGCGTTATACAGCTTCAGCAGTTCCTCCTTGTCGCAAAACAGCAATACTTGCCTTTTCCGTATTATAACATATCATTTGAAGTATTTCCATATTATTTTTCGATTTTCTGTTCGCTTTTTTCATCCTCGGTTCCGTAGATCTCCCGGACGATCTCAATCACCGTCAGCAGAGTCACCGGCCCCCAGAATACTCCTGCCGGACCGTACAGATACAGTCCCGCGTAGACCACCGCCACCATTACAAAGGGATAAACGCCCAGTTTGGCTCCGATCAACCTGGGCTCCAGGTATTCCCGGACAACATAGGT
>CALWMW010000148.1 GCA_944382085.1 uncultured Lachnospiraceae bacterium
CGGCATAAACACGAAGGATCTGACCGGCATCTTCGCGGGAGGAGACTGTGTAACCGGACCGGCTACCGTGATCCGGGCGATTGCGGCCGGCAAAGTAGCCGCGGCCAACATTGACGAATATCTGGGATACCATCACGTGATCTCTTCGGACGTGGAGATTCCAAAAGTCCGTCTGGACGACCGGAAGAGCTGCGCCAGGGTCAACATGAAGGAGCGCCAGCCCTCCGAACGCGCCAAAGACTTTGAACTCATTGAATGCGGGCTTACCTGCGAGGAGGCCAGCCAGGAGGCCAAGAGGTGCCTGCGCTGCGACCACTTTGGATTCGGGATCCTGAAAGGAGGCAGAGTAGAGAAATGGTAAAAGTGACAATCAATGGAAAGACGATTCAGGTAAAAGAAGGGACCAGAATTCTGGACGCGGCAGCTCAGGCCGGTTCCCCTGTTTTTACCCTCTGCTATCTGAAAGATTTAAATGAAATCGGAGCCTGCCGGGTCTGCGTCGTAGAAGTGGAAGGCTACGCGAAGCTGGTTACCGCCTGCAACAATACGGTTGTGGACGGAATGGTGATCCATACCAACAGTCCCAAGGTACGGGAAAGCCGCCGGAACAATGTGGAACTGATCCTTTCTCAGCACGACTGCCAGTGCGCCACCTGCGTGCGCAGCGGGAACTGCCAGCTGCAGAAGATCGCCAACGATCTGGGAATTCTGGACATTGCCTTTGAAAAGAAATTACCAAAAAGGAACTGGCCCATGGACTTCCCTCTGATCCGGGACGCAAAAAAATGCATCAAATGCATGCGCTGCATTCAGGTCTGTGATAAAGTACAGGGACTGGGAATCTGGGATGTGGCCGGAACCGGCTCCAGAACTACGGTGGATGTGGCAGGAAATAAAAAAATTACGGAAGCGGACTGCGCCCTCTGCGGCCAGTGCATTACCCACTGCCCGGTGGGAGCGCTCAGGGAGCGGGACGACGTCAGCCGGGCCTTTGACGCCCTGGCGGATCCGGAGAAAATTACGGTGGTCCAGGTGGCGCCGGCGGTGCGTACCGCCTGGGGCGAGACTCTGGGGCTTTCCAGAGAGTTCGCCACGGTAAAGCGTCTGGTTGCCGCCCTGCGCAGGATGGGATTCGATTATATTTTTGACACGACGTTCAGCGCGGACCTTACGATTATGGAGGAGGCAAGCGAGTTTCTGGAGAAGGTAAAGCATCCGGAGAACGCGAAATTCCCCATGTTTACTTCCTGCTGTCCCGGCTGGGTGCGTTTTCTGAAATCCCAGTATCCTCAGATGACGGACCAGCTTTCCACCGCCAAATCTCCCCAGCAGATGTTTGGAGCGATCGCCAAATCCTACTACGCGAAACTGCTGAAGGTGAATCCTTCCAAAATCTGTTCGATTTCCATCATGCCCTGCGTGGCGAAAAAGCAGGAATGCGACATTCCGGTTATGAATGACGCGGGAGCGGGACAGGATGTAGACCTGGTGCTTACGACCAGAGAAGTCGACCGGATGATCCGGGCGGAGCACATGGATCTCCAGGCGCTGGAGGAAGAAGAATTCGATATGCCCCTGGGCATGGGAACGGGTGCCGGCGTGATTTTCGGAGCGACCGGCGGCGTGATGGAAGCGGCTCTGCGAAGCGCGTATTACTTCGTTACCGGGGAAAATCCGGACCCGGACGCCTTCCGGAAAGTAAGGGGCATGGACGGATGGAAAGAGGCGGAATTCAACCTGGCCGGACAGACGCTGAAGGTTGCCGTGGCCAGCGGCCTCGGAAATACCAGGAAGCTTATGGAAGCCATTCAGAAAGGAGAGGTCAGCTACCACTTTGTTGAGATTATGGCCTGTCCCGGAGGATGCGCCGGCGGCGGCGGCCAGCCGATCGCCGAGGGACAGGAGCTGGCCGGAGAACGGGGAGAAGTGCTCTACGGCCTGGACCGCCAGAACAACCTGAGATTCTCCCATGAGAATCCCTCTGTGAAAAAATGCTATGAAGACTACCTTGGCGAGCCTTTGTCGCATCTGGCGCACCAGCTTCTCCATACGGATCACTCAGCCTGGAAAATGCCGGGAGAGGCATAAGCGAGTTCAAAACCGGTTGACGATCCGGGGAAACGTGTGCTATAGTTTAAGATGTGTAAATGAGATTGCCGTATCAAGTGCGGAAGCTCATCCGTAAGGAGATGCTTCCGAAAAGGGAATCAGGTGAGAGGCCTGAGCGATCCGGTCACTGTAAGCAGGGAGTGAGACTTCAGAAAAACCCATTGCATACCCGTTGGCGAGAAGGGGAAGTCAGGCGAAGATCTGCGAGCCAGGAAACCTGCTTGGTATGAGAGAAGATGCTTCCGTGTAAAGCAGAACACTCTTCCTTCTGTCAGGGTAGGCAGCAGGGTTGTTAAGAGAATGGAATGTTATCTCCAGGCAAGAGGATCTACACAGACTACCTCCTTGTACATGGGCTTTGGTACCGCAACGCCGGAGACCGTGGCATGCGTACAGATAACGTTCCGCAAGCTGATCTGTACGTTGGGCGCGGCTTGGACTTTTCTTTTGAGAAGTCCGGGCCGCGCTTTTTCTTTTTATCCTTATGATCGGAGATTTCCTTTCGGAAAGAGGCTTTGCACGGATGGTGTCATAAAGGGACAGCCCTCTGCATATATTTTCAGTAGGATAGGCAGGGGGTATTTTATGGAAAAATTTGATTTATACAAGGATATTCAGGCAAGAACCGGAGGGGAGATTTACGTGGGGGTGGTCGGGCCTGTGAGAACCGGGAAATCTACCTTCCTGCGGAACTTTAGGGAGCTTCTTGTGCTGCCCAATCTGAAAGATCAGGCAAGGAGGGTAGCGATGGATGAGATGCCGGCCAGCGCCTCCGGACGGACCGTTACCACGGTAGAGCCCAAATTTATCCCCAGGGAAGCGGCCAGGATCCAGGTGGGCGACGGCACGGTGATGAACGTGCGCCTGGCGGACTGCGTGGGATTTTTGGTGCCCGGCGCTGAGGGAACGGAAGAAAACCAGGTCCCCCGCATGGTGAAAACTCCCTGGCTGGAGCAGCCGGTGCCCTTCCAGGAGGCGGCGCGGCTGGGAACGGAGAAAATCATTACCGACCACGCCACC
>CALWMW010000149.1 GCA_944382085.1 uncultured Lachnospiraceae bacterium
TTTAATGTTTCCCCTTCGGTAAAGGGAATAATCGTCTGTCCTACCAGTACGTTGTAGAGGTCTGAAAGTCCTGCAAACATTTTCACTTCTCCATTGGATTTTTCAAGAACCTCTTTTCCTTTTTCGATGTAATCGTCCCAGGTTGAAAACATTGCGGACAATTCTTCCGGATCATCCGTACCGAAATACTCTTTGGTAAGGGATCTTTTGTAGGCCATGGCAGAAGGCACTGCTCCCATGGGAAGTCCCAGAAGATCGCCGTTTTCGTCTACCGATACCGGAACCTGATCCGTTGTGAAAATCTCTTTGTCAACGTTGTAGGGAGCTTCTGAAAGATTCTCCCAGCATCCCAGAGAATACATTTTTCCTCTTGTCGTCGCTTCAAGCTGAATTATATCCGGCATCTGCGCTCCGGAAGCCAGCGTCGTCTGAATTTTCTGCGGAAGATCCGCCTGAGCAATCGTTACGTAATTAATGGTAAGATCAGGATAAACCGCTTCTACTTCTTCTTTCAGAATTTCGCTTTCATCCCACCCCCAGACAACCACTTCGCCGCTGGGATTCGCGCCAAATTCTTCTTCTGCGCTTGCCGGAATCACCATCGCGCTTCCCAGCATAGCCGCGCACAGCCCGACAGATACCAGTTTTCTCATCTTTTTCATTTCATTCCCCCCCATTTCATTAAAATATGTGGAATTTGTTATTTTTTACTGTTTTTGGAGGGCCCTTCCAATTGGTATCTACATATTAACAAATATTACTCCTGAATTCCATTCTAGGTTTTGGCTATTTTATTCTATTTTTTTGTCTTTTTCCAAATTTTTCGTTCAATATGACCACACCGCTTTTTTGTCAAAAAAACGCCCCGGCCAATAACCGGAGCGTTACGTCCTCTGAAATCTATTTAGTCCTGAATCAGCCGGGTCGCCCATACCGCGTTCCCGCTGATGCCGCTGACAATGATTCCCTGTTTTCTGCCTGCCGCATGGACCACCTGTCCGTTTCCTATGTACATGCTTACATGATATACGTAGCCATTCTTCGCATAGAAAATCAGATCTCCCGGTTCCGCGGAGCTGATGGGGATCTGCATGCCGGTCACAGACTGCGCGTCCGCCACCCTCGGCAGAGAATATCCAAAGGTCGCGTAAAGGGTCTGGACAAATCCGGAGCAGTCCGCCCCGTTGGTGAGGCTGGTGCCTCCCCACACGTAAGGATTGCCTACAAACTGCAGCGCGTAGTTCACCAGCGCTTCTCTGGTCTTGGCCGCCTGGGAGGCTTCCTTCACAGAGGTCAGGGTGTAGTAGCATGCCTTATTGTTTTCCGGCGCCACCTGGGTCGCCGCCTGGGCCAGATTGTTCTCCCCCCGGCTGGAAACCACAGAAGATGCCGCGCTTCCAGTCTGCAGATCCGAGATTCGGACAAAGCCCCTGGAATCCCCGGACTCCACATAAACCCAGTCAGAACCCACCTGCTCCAGGATATAGCAAAGGCCGTCCTTGGAAAGCGTTCCGATCACCCTTGCGGAGGTTTTCTTCTGCTCATAAATATTCAGATCCCTGGCCGCGATGGCATAGACCTTTTCCACCACTACTTCCTGTACCGTAGTATGGGTATAAGCCAGCGCCGCATTCTCTGTTCTGGCCGCCGTAAGCCGGGCCGCAGGCAGCTGGTCTTCTCCCTTTACCGCTACAATACGGTCTGCCACTTCTCCCACAGCAAGATGCTTCGCTTCCACAAAGCCCCTGACCTTGCCGGACTCGATATAAATCCAGTCGCTGTCCGCGTCCGCCAGGATATAGCAGATTCCGTAGTATTCCAGTTCCCCTACTTCCTTGGAATTCGCGGACTTCTCTTCATAGACGCCGCAGCCTTCCCGGCTGGACACTACCGCGTAGTCCTTCTCCACCTTGGTAAACCGGTACTCCAGGGAGATATCCGGAGGCGTTACGATATCCTGATGGGCGATCAGCTCCTCATTTGAATCGTACTCAGACGTCTCGGACTCCAGCTCGGATTCTTCTTCCGGATCCGTCTCGCTCTCCGATTCCGTCTCGCTTTCCGACTCTGTCTCGCTTTCCGACTCTGTGCCGCTCTCCGATGCCGGACTGCTCTCGGATTCTGTCCCGCTTTCCGATCCCGCGCCGCTCTCCGTCTGTGTTTCCCCGGTTCCCGTCGTCTCAGACTGCGAAGGAATCGTACTGTCCGTTTCCGTCTGGCCGCCTGTTTCCGGATCGGTCTCCCCCGGTATTGTCTCAGTCGTATCGGTCTGGGGCGGATCCGTTTCCGGCGCGCTGGTCTGGGGCGCATTCGTCTGGGGCGGATCTGTTTCCGGCGCGTTGGTCTGGGGCGCATTCGTCTGGGGCGGATCTGTTTCCGGCGCGTTCGTCTGGGGCGGATCCGTCTGGGGTGGGTTGGTCTGGGGCGGATCCGTCTGGGGCGGATCCGTCTGGGGTGGATCCGTCTGAGGCGGATCTGTTTCCGGCGCGTTCGTCTGAGGCGGCTTCTCCGCTTTCTGGTCGGAGGATTCCTCAGACGGCTGCGTATGTTCTGTTTTCGTCATCTGTGACAGATCCGTCTCAGCAGCTCCTACAGGAACCGCCGCTGCCAGAGCGCAGCAGAGGACCGCTGTCAGCAATCGACGTTTTCGCATTTTACTGGTCACCTCGAATTTCTTTTATTTTCAGATATATCATTTTTTCTAAACAATTTTATATTTTATCACACTTTCCGCTGTCTGTAAAACCTTTTTCCCGGCCTTTTTTACGAAAAGCGAAACTCTATGACATTCACAGAATGTTTGGGAAGGAGGAGGCCGTCTTCCTTCCACTCCTGCCAGTCTCCACGCGCCGGACGCACCGCTTCCTTTCCGATCTCGTTGTAGGAATCCACGGTGTCTCCTGTGAGTACATGGATCCGATAGGCTTTCGGCTTCCTTTCAAACTCCGGCTGCAGCGTCCGCGCCTTTTCGGGATCTTTGTTCACTGCCGCCAGGACGATCCGATCCTGCTTCTTCGTCGCGACCACATCCAGGACATCCGTTTCCTCCATGCGCCCTTCTTTGTTTTTCACCTGCATCCGGGGAGATTCGTACCAGCAGTCCACCACGGTATCGCCCAGATCATTCACATACAGATCAAAGACATAGTAGGTAGGCCGCAGGACGATTCCGTCTTTATGGGTATAAATGCACCCTCTGGTATTCACCGCAGGCGCGAAATTGGCCATTTTTACAAAATTGCAGTGCCGCAGGCAGGTGTTCAAAAAGCAGGCGCCAAAGACCGCGTCCGCCACGTTGTACGTTTCGTTCCGGTCGTTTTCGTCCCTGGGATACAGATATTCCTTCGGCGTTACGCCCATGGGAAGGCCAAAGGTATTCGGATGATGCCAGGAGCGGAGATTCCATTCGTCAAAGGCGATTTTAATCTTTCCTTCCAGGCCCATGGCTTTTAGAAGTCCCTCTACTTTTTCGATGGAATCCGCCGTGTGGCTGGTAAAGGCCATGACGCCTTCATAGTCCGCCCACCGGTTTTCCTCTACCAGCCCGTCCCAGTAGCCGTGAATGGAGATCCAGTCCAGAAATTCCCCGCAGTGACGCAGCAGATTGAGGTTCCAGTCCAGATCCGGAAGGGCGGCTGCCGAGAGCTCAACCGAGGGATCCACATGCTTGATCATCTTGGCGGACTCCAGGGCGAATCTGCCCCATTCCTCTGCCGATTTTGCTCCGATCTCCCAGCTGCCGTAATTTTCGTTTCCGATGCTCCAGTACTTCACCTTGTGCGGCCTGGGAAATCCGTTGGCGATTCTCCACCTGGCGTACTTTCCCTCTTTCTCCAGGTTGCAGTACTCCACCCAGTCGCTCATCTCTTCCGGGGTTCCGGTCCCCGCGTTGGTACAAAAATAGGGCTCGCAGCCCACCTTCCGGCAGAAGCGGATGAATTCGTCTGTCCCGAACTTTGCCGGATCCTCCACCCTCCAGGCCTTGTCAAAGAAGGGCTGCCTGCGGCTTCCCACCGCGTCCTTCCAGTGATAGGCGGATACGAAGCATCCTCCCGGCCACCGGATCACCGGGACGCGAATCCGTTTCAGAGCGTCCAGGACGTCTTCCCGGAACCCCTCTTCGTCGGCAAAGGGACTTTCCGGATCGTAAATCCCACCGTATATCTGCCTGTGAAAATGCTCCAGAAAATGCCCGTAAATCATAGGGTCTCTTTTTCCAATCTCCCGCTCCGGGGTAATTTTGACTTTCATCCTGCTCCTCCTTTCTCTTGGCGGAAACAATTTCAGGCATCGAAAAAACGATGCCTGAAAAAACGTTTTAAACTGCTTCCATTCCTGCTTTTAATGCTTTTTTGTTCAGTTCCAGGAACCTGGGTTTGATATTATCCTCCAGGATTTTCTCCCAGTGAATGTGCTCCAGTCCCATGGACTTGATAATGGTTCCCAAAAGGATCATGTTGGCAGCCTTCTCGTTGCCCAGCTCCGCCGCCATGCGGGTGGCGTCCACCACTCTGGCCTCCACATGGGCCTTGATCTCATCCAGCACATCCTCCGGGTAATCCTCTTCTCCGGTGATCACGGACATGGAGGGAATCTCCTCGTTGTTTACCACCAGAACGCCGTCGGGCTTCAGATAGTCCAGGCTTCTTAACGCCTCCATTTTTTCAAAGGACACAATGATATCTGCCTTTCCCTTCTCAATCACCGGAGACATCACCCGATCCCCGTAGCGCACCTGGGAAGACACGCTGCCGCCTCTCTGGCTCATCCCGTGAATCTCGCTCATCTTCACATCATATCCGGCTTCCATCAGGCCCAGGGTCAGGATCTTGCTGGCCAGGATCGTTCCCTGACCGCCCACTCCTACCAGTAAAATACTCTTCGTCATGACTTTAGTCCTCCTTTACGATGGCATCTTTGGGGCATACCTGAGCGCACACATCGCAGCCCACGCATTGGGCGTGATTGATCCGCGCCTTCTTAGAGGCTTTGTCATAGGACAGCGCCGGGCAGCCGGTACGCAGGCAGGCCTTGCAGCCGATACATTTTTCCTGGTCGACTTTATTCTTCGTGCTGAACATACCGGCGAACTCTTCTTTGTCCGCCTGTGAGAACTTCTTCAGGGCGCAGGGCCATCTGGTAATAATCACAGAGGGCTCGTCCAGAGCCAGACAGCGATCCAGCGTCTCGTCCACCAGCGCCAGGTTGTTGGGATCGATCACATACACGTGCTGAATGCCGATGGCTTTTACCAGCTTCTCAATGCTGATCAGCGTCGTCGGCTCTCCCTTGGCGGTAAAGCCGGTGCCCGGATTCTCCTGATGCCCGGTCATGCCGGTGATCCGGTTGTCCAGGATGATGTTCACGGTATTGCTCTTATTGTAAACCGTGTTGATCAGAGAGTTGATTCCGGTGTGGAAGAAGGTCGAGTCTCCCAGCACAGTCACCACTCTGCGCCCGGAATCCCCCAGGTTAAAGGCGCGCTGCGCGCCGTGGCCAAGGCTGATGCTGGCCCCCATGCATACGGTGGAATCCATGGCGGAGTAGGGTTTGCTGGCCGCCAGCGTGTAGCAGCCGATGTCTCCGCTGATCATAATGTCTTTTCTCTTGCCCAGACGGTAAAACAGCCCTCTGTGGGGGCAGCCCGCGCAGAACGTAGGCGCGCGGCGGATCAGCTTGCTGCGGTCAAACTCTATCGTCTCCGGCATCTTCCCGCCGACGCAGGCGCGGATCACGTCGGGAGTCATCTCCCCGGTATAGGGGAACAGCTCTTTGCCGATGCAATCGCATCCCTGCTGCTTTACAAATTCTTCAATATACGGATCGTTCTCTTCCAGAATATAAACTTTATCTACCTTGCTGCAGAACTCTTTGATCAGTCCCGCGGGAAGGGGATGGGTGAATCCCAGCTTCAGGTAGGACGCTTTGTCTCCGAAAACCTCCCTGGCATAATAGTAACAGATGCCGGAGGCAATCACTCCCACGGAAGGATCTCCCATCTCCATGCGGTTGAAGGGAGACGTCTCGCTGTAAGCGGCCAGCTTCTCCATTCTCTCCTGAAGCTTTACCCTGAGGTTTTTCGCCATGGCGGGCAGGCAGACGTATTTCGCGGGGTTCTTCGTCCACTCCTTCAGCGGAACCTCTTTCCGGTCCGAAAGCTCTACGATGGATTTGGAATGACAGACTCTGGTGGTCATACGGATCACAAAAGGCGTGTCAAAGGTTTCGCTGAGCTCAAAGGCAGCCTTCATCATGTCGATGCATTCCTGGCTGTCCGAAGGCTCCAGCATAGCCAGCTTGGCGGCTTTGGCGTAATTCCGGTTGTCCTGCTCATTCTGGGAGGAAAACATACCCGGCTCGTCTGCCGTGACAATCACGTTTCCCGCGTTTACCCCCATGTAGGCCCAGGTAAACATGGGATCCGCCGCCACGTTCATTCCCACGTGCTTCATGGATACCATACTCCTGGCTCCCGCCACCGCGGCTCCGATGGCCGACTCCATGGCTACCTTCTCATTGGGCGCCCATTCCGCGTAAATTTCTTTATATGTAGCAAGATTCTCCAGAATCTCCGTGCTGGGAGTTCCCGGATACGCAGAGGCATGGCGCACGCCCGCCTCGTAGGCCCCTCTTGCAATGGCCTCATCTCCGGTCATTAATGTTTTCATATTCTTCCTCCGTTCTGTCCGCCGGGGCGGTTTTTATCCGAAATTAGGACTATTGTAGCATATTCCGGGAAGAAAATACAGAAATTTTGAAAATTTATTCATCCCCGGCAAGGAGAACCGCCATTGCTTTCCAGTTTTCCTTTGGCCTCCATACCAGCTCCTGATCCTGAATTTCCGCCTGTTCCGGCGTATCCGAATAGATCTCCCGCACCTTCTTAGGCGTTCCCTCCGGAAGGGACAGGCGAATCTCTTCGGGAAGCGCTCCGCCGAAGGTATGGATCAGCGCGAAAGCCTCCCCGTTCCTGCCCATGCGCAGAATTCCCTGCCAGCCCTCCGGATGGCGCATCTTCTCAATCTGGGGGCTGAGGTGGAAGGTAAGTCCCTCTTTGATGATGGGAGCGATTCTCTTGTAAAAAGCGATGCCCCGGTCGATGGTCTCCCACTGCTCCCGGCTCAGATCGGTGACATCTCCGGAGAGGCACATCCTTCCCAGGAACGTGTTGGCGATAGAGTAGGCGATGCGTTTCTGGGAATCTTCCTTTCGGATCACCGCCCAGATCTGGCTCTGCCTAGGGAGGATCGCCCGGTGCAAATTGGCCGCGATGATTGGAATCTCCACGCACTCATGGGCGTCAGAGAAAGAGGCCATGCTGGTGGCGGCCATAAAGCCAGGTTCCAGCCGGTGTCCCCCGGAGGCGCAGTTTTCCAGGACGATGCCCGGAATCTCCCGCTTCACCTCCTCCAGGAATTTCATACTCTCCTCCATGTTCCGGCGCAGCCCCTCTCCCAGGGATTCCGCGCCGTCGCAGCCAAGGCCGATGGTGTCGTTGTAATCGATTTTCATATACTCAAAGCCATATTTCTTCAGGGCGCCGATGACCCGTTCCCTGAGATATTCCTTTACCCAGGGATCCGACATGTCCCAGAACCGCCTCCTGGAAGTGGTCAGCACCTCTCCGTCCAGATGGAGAAGATGCTCCGTGTTGCGGTAAGCCTCCGACGCGGTTCCCACGTTCTCAATCTCAAACCAGATTCCGGCTTTCATCCCCTCCTGCCGAATGGCTTCCACCGTTTTTTCCAGTCCCTCCGGGAACAGCGTTTGGGAAGGCAGATAATCTCCCATGCTGATGTCCCAGGGCACGCCGTCCTTTTTGTACCAGCCGCAGTCAATCACGAAATAGGAGAAGCCTTTCCCCCGGATGGCATCCAGAATGTTCCGGATGTTTTCATGGGAAGGATTTCCCCAGGTGGTGCAGTATTCGTTAAAGATAATGGGAAGGTCCTGCTCCGATTCCGGCGCGGCCTGCGCCGCCTCCCAGCCGGCCTGCGTCAGTCTCTGGCAGAGGATATCCAGGGAATCTGTATGGGCGGCGGTAAGGATGGCGGTGGGCGTCGTGAAGCTTTCCCCCGGCTTTATTTCCTTTTTCCAGTGGCCGAACTCCCGGTCCGCCAGGCCGCCGCTTATGGCAAGATTGTCGTCCATGCGGTAAAGTTCCATCTGCCACGAGGCCGGATGGGCCAGCTGCGCTCCCCAGAAAACATGATTTCTGGTATCTTCCAGCGCTACAAAAGGAAAATAATGGTTTACAGGCATGGAGCCCACCTGTCCGAACCGCTCGCACCGGGCGGCGCAACGCCCCCAGGACGGTTCCAGCTGCAGCTCTTCCAGCGTCTGAGTCAGAAGCCTTCCCTCCTGGCTCCACCTGGACTGAAGGCGGTGCACCAAAAGCTCTCCCGCGCCGTCCCCGGAAAGATACGGGGAAATCTGTTCCAGAGAAAAGCTGGACAAAAGAAGCAGCGTCACCGGCTTCTTCCCCTGATTCCGGTACTGGCAGTACGCCCGGAGAAAAGGATCTCCTTCCTTCCAGGTAAGAACGTGGAGCGCCTGATTGCCCCGGTCGTCTTCCAGCAGCGTTTCCACCCTTTTTTCCTTTCCCAGAACTTTCTGCTCCTGGCTTTTCTTTTTCATGCGCCAGGTGGTTTCTCCGTTCCTCATGGTATGGCCCGGAGCGTAAGCCCCGTTCAGGGCGTCTCCCGCGAGCTGGATCTGAACCATGGGATCCAGAGCCGCTTTTTTCTCCGGAATCTCCTCTGCCGGGCAGTCGGCAGGATAAAGCAGAAGTCCCATATGCCCCTGGGAATCTTCGGTATAGCGGACCGTCATATCTCCAAACTGAGCTTCCATTTTTCGTCTCCTTCTTTCTTTTTTCTTCGTTTATAACGCAAAGCTCTCCAGATCCTCCGGCACATAGAGATTGCCGGAGAAGTAGCGGGCGCCTTCCTGGGTGTAGAGCTCCTTTCTGCGCCGGATGTTCTGGTCTTCCGTATGGTACAGAACAAGATTCGCGACGCCCAGACGCTCCGCCAGACAGCAGGCGTCCTTCACCGTGGAGTGATGCTTCTCATACGGCTTAAACCGGTCTGCCTGGGAATACAGGCAGAACGCTTCGTGGAGCAGCCATTTGCTTCCTCTGGCGTAGGATTCTTCGCATTCCTGGAAAGGCTCGTCCCCACAGCAGGTCAGTTTCCCCCCGTCTTCCAGATACATGGTAAACCCGAACTGTTTGGTCTTGGTAGACCGGATATCAAAAAAGACCGTTTTCTGCCCCAGAATTTCTTTTTCTTCTCCGTCCTCTACCGGGATCAGATGGAGACGTTTTCCGATGAAATCCGTCTGTTTTTTCTGCAGCAGCAGCTCTGAGATCTCCCGAATGGTCTTTGTCAGCTCCCTGTGGGCATAGATCTCGGCCTCGCCCTCGTACTCTCCCCGGCTCATGGCCTGAGTAATCAGACGCACCATCCAGATCACCCCCGGCAGATGATCGATGTGCCTGTGGGTCAGAAAGATCCGGCGAATGTCCTTCCAGTTGATTTCCGCCGCTTTCAGCTGTTTTAAAAGGCCGTTTCCTCCCCCGCCGTCCACCAGAAAATACTGGTTCTCCCGGCTGAGGATAAAACAGGTATTATAACATTGGGTAACCATGGCGTTGCCTGTTCCCAGCATGGTAAGTTTCATGTTCCTGCCTCCTGAAGGTATTTCAAAGTGTTATCGCTCTTATCATACCATAAATTTTGAATTCTTTGGAAGAATCTCCATAATTTTGCAGAACAGAATGGCCGTACCGGTGCTCGCCGCCGTGGCCAGGATGGCCGGCCCCGTAATTCCGGCGGGATTCGCGCTTCCATACTGCGTCCGGTAAGCGATGATGCTCACAGGGATCAGTTGGAGGGAGGAAATATTCAGAATGAGAAAGGTACACATCTCCCGGCTGGCCGTCCCTCGCTTCTGGGCGGCTCCGGGAATCCCGCCCCTTCTTCTTTCTTCCTCCAGTTCGGACAGTTCCCTCATTGCCTGAAGCCCCGCAGGCGTGGCGGCGTTTCCCAGCCCGAAAAAATTGGCCAGAAAGCAGAGGGCAATGGAGGCGGCGGCCGGATGTCCGGCGGGAATGCCTGGAAATAACAACCGGATGAGAGGCTGAATGCGTCTCTCCATGGACGTAATCAGGCCCGCATCCTGCGCGGTTTCCATAATCCCCATCCAGAAGGCCATTATCCCCATCATCGTAATCCCCAGTTCCACCGCTTCCCTGGCGGAGGAGAGGACGGCTTCCGACAAAAGGCCGGAACGCCCGGAAGCCATTCCGAAAATCATTCCGGTCAGGAGCATTCCGCCCCACAAAAGATTCATACGGTTTCCTCCCGGCTCAAAGCTCTATAGGTATCTTTATGAAAGCCTGAAACGCTTTATTCGGATTTTCTGGCCTGCTTTCCCGGATGTCCGTAATACAGCGCCGTGCAGATCAGCACCGTAAGGGGCACGCAGAGAACCACTCCAAAGCTTCCTGCCAGGCCCTGCATAATAGAGATTCCAATGTTGTTGGAATTGATGATCTGAAGGTAGGGAAGATCGTATGCATAATCCAGAAGCAAGGTGCTGACGCTGCCTCCCACAAAGGCAAGAATCAGCGTGTTGCTGTCGGTTCCCATCATGTCCCGCCCCACATGCATGCCGGATTTGAAAATTTCAAATCTGGTCATGGAAGGGTTCTGGCTGTAAATCTCCTGGAGGGAACTGCTGACAGACATAGCCACATCCATCACCGCTCCCAGCGCCGAGATCAAAAGGCCGGAGAACAGAAGGCTTCCTACCTGGATTCCCTCTGTATTCCAAAGAGTCATCAGAGACTCAATATCTGATACATTGTATCCGGTAATTCCGGAAGCCAGGCTGAAAAGCTGGGCGGAAACGCCGGCAATCACCACTCCGGCCAGCGTTCCCGCAATCGCGGCAACCGTCTTTCTGGAAGGGCCGCCGATCAGATACATCGTCACCAGGGTCGTGATAAAACACAGAAAGACAGCGGTCCAAAAAGTGGAATATCCCCGGTAAATCATAGGGAGATACACGAAAATCATGGAGAAGAAGGTAAACACAAGGCCAAGGCAGGCTTTGATCCCCTGCCATCCTCCTACCAGCGCCAAAGCCAGCAGATAAAGAGCCGCAAAAATATAAATCACCCACTCCCGGTCCTGGGTATAGACGCTGGCCACCACCGTATCGCCGGAAACGCTCTGCATGACAATAACCTGCATTCCTACCTCGCAGGCCGCTCCAAAGAGGTATCCGGAGCTGCTGGTAATCTCCAGCTCTTCTCCTTCCTTTTCCCCTGTAAGCATCCGCACCTTGACTCTCTGCTCGCCCACCCGTGTTCCATTCTCCTGTAAATTATCCTGTATGATTTCGATTACTTCCGCTTTTTCAAAAGTCTGCCCGCTCCGGACTACCAGCTCCGTTTTCTCAACATCATTGATCCTTACAACGAAAATCCCAAACAGACAGATCAGTACCAGTATAATGAGATACCGGACCGCCGTCTTTTTAGACGGCAGCCCGGTCTTCTTAAAAAAATACATCTTTACCAAACGCCTTATTCAGCAGCCTCGGTTTCTGCCGCAGCGGTCTCTGCTGTAGTGTCTTCTGACGCGCTGGCTGCGCCAGTTTTCTCAATGGTAAATGCCTCGTCGATGGTCTCTACCGTACCGTCGTCGGTGATCTGATACGTCTCAATGGAGAAGCTGTCGGCGTCCATGGTGATTACCGAGTAGCTGGGAAGCCAGTTCTGGCTGCGGGCTACGATATAATCCTGCTGTGTCGCGATCAGCTCATAGTATTTCGATCCGGAAGCGGAGTTCGCGGTCATATACAGAGTACCCTGGGGATCTGTAACGGTATTTCCTTCTACATCCTCGATGGTGTAGCAGTTGTTGTCCTCACGGAATGCTTCCAGAGCAGCTGCGGCTTCCTCATCTCCCTCTTCAGGACTCAGCTGAATCTTCTCCTGGGTATCTACGTTTGTGGCATGATCCCAGTCATAATCGGTTCCATCCTCGTTCAGAGAGAATTCATATTTGTTGTGCTGCTGTCCGTCTCCGTAGAGCAGTGCGGAACGGCTGTAGGTATGGTCATGTCCCTGAAGCACTACATCGATGTCATAGGAATCAAACACCGGCGTAAGCTGTGTACGGAGGATCATACCGTCTGTGTCCGAGTGATCCAGACCGGATCCGTAAATATCCTGATGAATGGTCACCACTCTCCATGCGGCATCCGGATTCGCCTCTACCGCCTCTTTGATCAGTTCTTCATGCTCTGCCACATTGTAGTTGTTGGTATTCAGCACGATGAAAAGACCGTCGCCGTATGTATAATAGTAATCTCCGCCTGCTGCCGTAGCGCCATACTCAGAAGCGTTGGGATTGTTGAAGTGATACATATAATCCTCATTGAGGGAATCATGGTTTCCAATGGTAGTAGCTACCGCCAGCCCTGAAAGAACGTCGGAAGAAAGGTATCCCGCGTACTCCTCCTCCTTGGGCTGTCCGGTTCTGTTTACCTGATCGCCTGCGGAGATGACAAAGTTCAGATCCGGATTTTCCGCAAAAGCGTAGCTCAGCGTCCGGTTCCAGGCAAAAGCGTCGTTTCTGGCTGCTGTGTTGGCGGCGCCTGTCTCATCTGCCGTAAGCTCCGCGCCGTCCTGGGTCTGTCCCTTGGAAGCGCCGATCTGAGGATCGCCTACGTACAGAATCTTCACTTCTTCTGTATCCTGTGTTGTATATTCGCAGACTTCTGTCTGTTCTCCATTCTTCTCAACGGTATAGTAATAAGTGGTGTTGGGCTCAAGACCAGTTACCGTTACATGATTGTAAACATAAGCGGTATCTCCGGTCAGCTCCTGATTTACATCTCCCGACTCTCCTGTAAAGGCTTCCAGATTCGCCTCATCGGTTCCGAAATGAACCACCGGAGTAGCCTCAGCATCCGTCTTTTCGCTGTACCATGCAAAGTTCAGCTGTGTCTCATCTGCGCCGGGGGTAATGGAAACTTTGGTGAAATCGTTGGCAAGGGTTTCCCAGCCTTCTACCCATTCATCCCAGGATGCGTTTTCTGTGGTAATCACGCTGCTGTCTGTATAGTGCTCGGTAGCTGCATAAGAAACCGGGCAGGTCCCTAAAATGGCTAATGAAGCCAGAAGTGCGGCAACAACTTTATTTTTCATAATTGTTTAACTCCTTTCATTCTCTCCAGAATCACAATAACATTCTGTGTCCAACTGGTAACAGGAGGTAAACTTCGGGCCCTGAAGTAAAAATTTCCCGTGTGCCAAAAATATTATTGCACCGGGAAATTTCCTTGTCAATACAGTTGTCTGAACCTTTCCAAAATTTAACCTGAATTTTACATAATTGATATCTTTGCGATACATCGATTACCGCAGCGTTCCATCTGTAGCCCGGTCAAAGTTTTCTTTTCCCCGTCCGCTCCGCGATGATATACCGGGGTCTTCCCTTCACCTCTTCGTAAATCTTCGCAATGTAATATCCAATAATTCCCAGGCTGATCATAATGATGCTTCCGATTATGAGAAGCAGGAGGATCACGGTGGTAAAGCCTTCCACCGCGTGCCCGGTAAAATATTTTACCAGGGACTGAATGCCCAGGATCACCGCCATGACAAAGACCACGCCTCCCGCCACCGTCACGCACTGCATGGGCACGGTGGAAAACGCCACGATATTTTTTACCGCGTACTGAACCAAAGACCAGGTGGACCATTTGGATTCTCCTTCTGTACGCTCCTGGACGTCGAACTCCACGGAAGCCGTTTGAAAACCTACCCAGGAAGACAGGGCGCGGAAAAACGTGTTCCGCTCCGGCAGGGCCAGAATCGCGTCCACGGCCTTCCGGTCCAGAAGCTTAAAGTCCGAAGCCCGCGACATATCGATCTTCACGGCGCGGGAAATGATCCGGTAAAACAGGCCCGCGCTCATGCGGTGCGCCGCGCTCTCCTTTCCCCTGGTGCGCTTCACTCCTTCGATCACTTCGTATCCCTGTTCCCACAGCCGGTACATCTCCACCAGAGTCTGAGGCGGATGCTGCAGATCGCAGTCCATCACCGCGCAGCAGTCTCCGGAAGCCGCGGCAAGGCCGGCCAGCATAGCCGCCTCTTTTCCGAAATTCCTGGAGAAACGGATTCCCTTCACCTCCGGCCTTTCGGCGGCTGTTTTCTGAATCTCTTCCCAGGTGCCGTCTCTGGATCCGTCGTTTACAAAGAGAATCTCGTAAGGGATTCCGGCGCCGGACAGGATCCCGCCAATCACGCCGGCAGCTTTCCCGATCATCTTTTCCTCATTGTACGCCGGCAGTATCACTGAAAGCATCTGCTATCTTCCTTTCTTCTTTCTTTTCCTCCCTGAGGTGAAAATCGGAGTACGCCCCAAGGTCCATCACTACGATGCTGTGGCTCGTTCTTCTCTGGCTTACGGGAATCATCTGCATGTAGTCCCCGTACAGATAGGTTAAATACTGGTCATACTCCTTGGGAACCGGAAACCGGTATCCTTCAAAGTCCACGTAGACCGCTTCCTCCAGCCATTTCTTGGGGAAGGCTCCCCGGTTCAGATTCCGGCCCATCCCGTCGTAGAGGTAATCGCTCTTCCGGTTTTTAAAAAACGTGAGCGCTTTGTTCTGGGCCCACTCCGCGAATCTCATGGGAATCAGGTATTTCGCCTTGTCCACAAATTTGCAGATCAGAGGATGGGCGCCTCCGCCCTTGATATCCGTATTCCCCCATTTGTTGAATACAATGGAACGGGTGAGCATGGTGATCATCAGATGCAGCTTCTGGGACCAGGGATGGTTTCCCGTCTTGTCGTGGGAAAGCACGTCAAAGAAGATCCCGTTGTGCATCTCCATAAAATGTCCCGTAAATTCTGTGGCAAACAGAGTATTGTCAATGCGCAGCTTAGTAAAGGGATTGTGGTTTCCCTTTTCCGTCCAGGGAAGCTGCAAAAAAACGTTCTCCGGCAATTCTTCCCTCACGACTTCCAGGAAGCGGTCGTAGTCTTCCCGGAGCATCATCACATCCGCGTCGTCGTCCCAGGGAATAAAGCCTTTGTGGCGGATGGCTCCCAGAAGGGTCCCTCCGGCCAGGAAGTATTTAATGTTATGCTTCCTGCAGATCCGGTCAATCTCCAGAAGGTACGCCAGAAGGATCTCGTGCACCTTCTCCAGCTTGCCCAGATACGTATTGTCAAAGATAAAGACTTCCCCAGTATTCTGAAGACTCTTTACCAGAATGATCAGGCCGTCCTCCAGATTTACGGAGGGCGTAAATCCATAGTGGGTAAGGAGCTGGGTATTCAGAAGAATCCCCCGGTTTTCTCCCGCTTCCCCGGAAACCAGGTTCAGCCGGCACAGTTCCGGAAAATTCCGGTGGAGGATCAAAGCCAGCTCTCCGGCTGTGGCGTCCGAGTCCCGTCCGGATACATGAAAGACCTTGCCACAGGGGCAGCAGGTCAGCACGAACTGGACGGCGGTCAGAAGATCATGGATGCTGAGGTAGGAATCCTGATCCGAAAGGATCGGAATTTCCTCCTCTTTCTTCTCTGCCGTCAGCCTGGCCAGACGGGACAGGGGGTGATCCAGGGTGGCGATCTGCGCCCCGTACACCCAGCCGGTTCTCAGGATATTGAAGTCCCGCCTCTTTTCTTTCGCCCAGGACAGAAAAAAACCTTCCGCAGCCTGCATGGCATACTGGCTGGAATACTGCCCGTCCAGAGGATCCGTCTGTCCCTCTTCATACTCCGAGGCGGCAAATCCCCGGCCAAGCTTTCCGAAGACCCGGCCGTCGGAGAGAAGCAGCAGCCTGGCCTTTGTGGCGGCCCCTGCCTTTTCCAGAAGCTTCTCCCAGTTCTCCAGCCATTCGACCACCTCCAGAACGTCTTGGGGAACCTTTCTGGAACAGAAACCCGGAAAGATCAAATAATCCGCCTCTTTCAGGCTTTCCTCCGGGATCTCCTCTCCCCTGCCGAAAGCCTCCGCCTTCAAAGAGACGCCCTTTCTCTCATTCCAGGCGAAAAAAGACCACAGAAGAGCCTGGCGCAGAGAGTCCTCCCCGCCGAGTATCAGAATTCTTTTCCCGTTCAGTTTTTCTCCCGGAATCAGGCTGGAACGAAGGGGCGCAGTGGCCCAGTCCAGCTGAAATTCATTTAAAAAATCACGAAGCATACGTTAAGAAAGCCTCCGTTCTTCTCGCAACTGTTCCCATTTTCCAAAATCCGGCCGGATCGGAACCGGGGAAAGCGCGCTTCGCTCTCCCGTCTCTTCCTTTTTTGCACCGGGCTCCCAGGGAAGATTGTAGGCCTCCCCGTCTGTTCCGTACAGAAGCCCCCAAACCGCCTGCTCTGCCAGGCGCTCCATCCCGTCTTCGCCTCCCAGCGTCTCCGGGAAAGAAAAAACTCTGAGGATTTTTACCGGCAGCCCCTTCTCTTTTGCGAACCGCGCCGCCATGTGTTCCGCCGTCCTCATGCAGAAAGCGCCGGTATCCTCCGAAAGGAGGTGGCTTACGTAGCCCATCTCTTCTTCCCGGACGGCGCGGGGAGTTCCGTACCGCTTTCCGTATACCTCCGTCCCGGTAAGCAGGGCCGCAGCCTTGGGAGGTTCCTGTTCCAGACGCTTCAGGCCGTCCAGGACGCTTTGAAGCTCCCGATACGCCAACCTGCCGCTTTCACGGATCATCCCGAACAGGAAGACCAGGTCCTCTCCGCAAATCTTCTCCGTCTCCTCCGCAGCCTGAAGCCTTCCTCCCATTCTGTCTGCCCGACGGGACAGGCTCTGAGCAAAAACACGTCTCTGGGGCGTCTGCGCCCCCAAAAGCAAAATCCGCCTGCCGGTGAATTCCCTTTCGGCCGGCTCCTGGCGTCTGTTCTCTGCTGCCATCTTCGCTGCATTCCTTTCCGATCCTGCCGTGTTCCCCTGGGAACAGGCTTTTTCAGGATTCTTTTTTCTCTGAGAATTCTTCCCAGCCTTTCATGCTTTCCATCAGTCTTTGGTACATTTCCGGAAGATCCACTCTGGGACTCCAGCCCAGCGCCCGGAGCTTTTCGGAATTTACCAGCATTCTGGAGGCCGGGGCGTACCCGTAGAGATTCGCGTCCCTGGGAATATCGAACACCAGCCGGGAACCGGACTTTGGGTAAGCGTCCACCAGCATCTGCGCCATCTGCCGGATGCTGGAAAAGGTGTTTTCATTGGAGACATTATACGCCTGCCCCGGTTCTCCTTCAAGGAGAATCTTCAAAAGCCCCAGAACCGCGTCCGAGGTATAACAGTAGCAGTGCGCTTTGCTCCCGTCTGTGTGAAGCACCAGATCCTCTCCCTTTAAGATGCTCCTGGCAAACTGGGCGAATACCCGGTTTTCGCTTTTGGGAATGCCCGCGCCGAAGGTCTGAGCCAACCTGGCGTTTTTCACCGGCACCTGATATTCCTGGGCGTAGGCGGCGCAAAGCCCCTCCGCCATACGCTTGCTTTCCGAATAGCTGCTGCGTACTTCCAGGGGATCGATATATCCATAATCCTTTTCCCGGACCTCAAAGCGCTCCGGATCCACGACGCCGTAGGCTTCCATGGAGGACAGGTACACCATTCCTTCCGCCCTGTGGCTCTTCGCCAGCTCCAGCATGGCTTCCGTCCCTTTCAGGGTGGTGAGAATCGTTTCCACCGGCTGCTCCACAAACTGTCTGGAAGCGGTGACGCCCGCTCCGTGAAGAATGTAATCGATTTTTTCTGAAATCCGCGGAAGCGCCGTCACGTCTCCCTTCACCAGTTTCAATCCTTTTCCCAGGCAGCCTCCCAGCATTTTTTCCGCCTTTTCCAGGTTCCGCACCAGCGCCAGGACGGTCAGATTTAGCTTTCTCTTCTGCCCTGCCAGAACCAGCGCCAGAACGGTCTGGCTTCCGATCAGGCCCGTCGCCCCGGTAACCAGGATCGTCTTTTCCCGAAAGCGTTCCCACGAAATCATATCCGAATCCGCGATTTCCTCCAGATCCCGGCGCAGAACCGGATCCGATACCAGCTGAAGCTCTTCCATTCTCTAGTTCTCCTCTTCTCTGCGTTTTTTCTGGGCCTTCTTTCGGTACCGGTTCATCTTCACAGCCAGCCGGTCCGTCATCCCCAAGCCGAAGGCCTGCTCATTTTCTTTATACTGAATCAGCGCCCGGAACATATACACATCTTCCGGAGTCGTCACCTTAATGTTGCCCCGGTTGCCCTGAACGATGTGGGGCTGTTTGCCCAGAGCGCGGTAAATGGTACAGGCGTCCACCATGTTTTCATACCGGTCCGCTCTGGCGCGGATCGCTTCATGGGCCTCCAGGATTTCTTTCAGATAAAAGCTCTGAGGGGCCTGAGCCGCATAGCTCTCTTTTCTCAGAGGAAGGCTGTCCACTGTGGCTCCGTCCCGGCTCAGAAGGATCGTCTCATAGCAGGGCGTGGAGGTAATGGCGCTTCCGTATTCCCGCACGCTGTCAATGTTTTCGCTGATCACACCGTAGTCCACCATGGGACGCACCCCGTCGTGAATCAGTACGATGGAGTCCTCCGGGTTCTCCCTGGCCGCCATGGAAAGCGCGTTGTAGATGGAATCCTGGGCGGTCTCCCCGCCTGCCGCCACATTCTGCAGCTTGTCGATCCCGAACTCTTCCGCCAGATGCCAGGCGTAGGGAATATACTCCTCTCCCACCGCCAGATAAATCCGGTCTATCTCCTCGTGATCCTGGAAAAGCTGCAGCGTATGGACCAGGATCGGCTTCCCGTTGATTTCCAGAAACTGTTTGGGAACGCCCGCGCCCATACGCACGCCGCTGCCTCCCGCAAAAATAATGGCTATATTCATGTCTGCCTCCTTTCGTTTATCCCTGTCCGGCTTCTCCTGTCTTTATGCCCGCGAGCCCAAGAATCCGCTCCGTCGCCTTCCCGTCGCAGGCTCCCGTATACTGCATCCGGAAGGCATGAATCTCCTCCCGGTGTTCCTTCCAATACTCCAGGCTGGCCAAAATCTGATCCGCCAGCTCCTCCTCTCTCTCCACCAGCGGAAAGGGAAGGGAGCGGTAATCCAGATAGAAGCCCCGCTCCTTCTCATACGTTTCCAGATCCGGCGCAAACAGAAGCGCCGGTTTTTCGTAAATCAGATAGTCAAACAGCACAGAGGAATAATCCGTGATCAGAAGATCCGCCACGCACAGCAATTCTTCCGTGGGAATCCCGGTGTTGGACACCGGCTCCCGGCGGTCGATGTGGGGATGGGCCTTCCGGATCACATACCAGGAATCCTTCAGCTTCTCCTGGGCCTTCCGGATTCCGGAGAGCCCTTCCAGCCTGGGCATGGCGGCATTTCCCCGGAACGTAGGGGCCCACAGGGCGATCTTCTTGCCCTTCGCCTCCGGATGCTCCGCAAAAAAGCGTTCCCGGCAGCGCTCGTTCCACTCCGGATCAAAGTAGTAGTCCGTCCGGCTGATCCCGGTCGCCCGGATCCGCTCCGGATCCAGGCTCAGCGCCCTGGCGTGCACCGGAATGCACACCGGAGCGCTCATCGTCAGCCAGGTATAATTTCCAAACATATTTCCCCGGTATTTTTCAGGAATGTCCTGCCCCGCGTCAAAAGCGATCTTTTTCATAAGTCCGCAGGAATGCCAAAGCTGCACCAGGGTCGTTTCCTTTCGCTTTCTGCAGGCCGCAGCCGGAAGAAAATAGTCGCAGAGAAAGACGTACTCCGCCGTGGCGTAGCTTCGCATAAAGCGAAACAGAAAGCCTGCTGTTTTCAGCAAGGACAGCTTCCCGAAATCTTCTATGAAAAGCTCCGTGCGGTAGGTTCCTTTTTCTTTTTCCACCGCCTCATACACCCTTCTCATCGAGAAGGGCATCTCCTGGTGATGTCCGTCCGCGAAGATCACCGCGCCCTTTCGCACCGGCCGGCGGCAGAAGCAGAAATAGACGGCGGGAAGCAGAAGATTCTGCAGAAACATTTTTATATACTGTTTGATCCAAAACATGTCCGATACTCCATCGCGTCCTGAAAAATTCTCCGGCAGTTCTCATGGTCGTCAAAGGCAAAAAAGTCGTCCTGCCGTTTCCGGTACTCCGGCCTGAGGGCGCATCCTTCTTCCAGATACGCGCACAAAAGCCGCGCCGTCTCTTCCGGTTCCCTGCAGATCTCCCCAAATCCCTGCGTCTCATAGGAGAACCCGCCCTCCTGGTAATGGGGAGGAAGCTTTGGGGAGTGAAAATAGACAATGGGTTTCCTCATATAAGCGAAATCAAACTGCACCCCGGAATAGTCCGTCACCATAAGGCTGGATTCCGTAAGGATTTTCTCATAGCTGGTCTCCAGGGCCGTCACAATCTTCACCGTCTCCGTGTCCGCCGGATAATCTCGCCTCTGGGCGCTGGTTACGGGATGCAGCAGCAGCACGATCCGGTAGCCCAGTTCCCTGGCTTTGCGGATCAGTCCCTCATGGGTAATCAGTTCATGGTACTGCTTAAAGTAGTCTGTGTGTTTGAATTCCTCGCTGTAGGGCCTGGCGGTTCCCATTACCGCCGGCATCGCTATGTAAGCTCTCCAGGTAGGCGTAATGAGAATCTGTTTCCGGTCCCTGTTTTCCAGTCCGTCATACCGGGGGATCCCGGTCAGCCGCAGCGTCTTAGGCCTGTAATCGTATTCCGGCCCGGAGAGGTTTTCGATCTCTCTGGGAGAGGCGCAGTAGTACCGTTTGTTGTTGTTTACCATCCGGTTGGAGTCAAAGGTGAGGTTCTGCACGGAAAGCCCG
>CALWMW010000150.1 GCA_944382085.1 uncultured Lachnospiraceae bacterium
GGCGGTACATTTTCTTTTTGAAGCTGTACGATTTCATCACTTAGGCGGTTAAATCTGTCCATAAAATCTAAGCCGCTTTCCTTATCAAATTGACTGCGTATATGGTCGAGCGTATCATCATCGAAACGCTTAATAAGAGGATAAAACTCATTCTTCATTTGCAGATTGACAATAATATCGGCGTATTTTTTAAAGTTGACCGTCTGCATTTGTAAAACTTCTGCTTTTAACTGTTCTATGGCTGACAAGGAAGCCTGAAGCTGTCCAATTTTCTGGCGGATCTCATCTGCCTGCTCTGTAAGAGCAGTTGCGACTTCAGCCGGTGTTTCCAAAGAGGTCAGTCGTTTTTTGATATCATCCAGAGAAAAACCCAGTGATTTCAAAGATATAATCTGATGAAGTGTAATCAAATCTTTATCGGTATAAAGCCTGCGTCCGCCTTCGCTTTCTGCCGACGGGGAAAGCAGTCCTTCTTTATCGTAGTATTGCAGAGTACGAACGGTAACTCCCATTTTCTTTGCCGCTTCTCCGACGGTCATATACCCTTGCGGAATTGTTCTGTATTTAGCCATAATGATTTCCCTCCTGACGCCTATTATAAATCATTACGCGGCGTCACAAACAAGACCTTTTTTATCATCGTAAATATGTAGCGAAAATCCCTTGACTTGTACGCTGCGTATACCCTTATACTGGAAGCAGGACAAAGAGACACCGGGAGGGATTTGCGATGCGGATCAATGAGATTGCGGAAAAAGTAGGGATGACGAAGCGCGCCATTAAATGGTATGAGGAAAAGCAGCTTCTTTCCGTGAAAAAAGATGAGAACGGATATCGGAACTATACAGAAGAGGACGCGGTTACGTTAAAAACGATCTCCATATACCGCAAACTGGGGATCGGGATTCCGGATATCCGGGAACTTTTGCGGACAGAGGACCGAAGCCTTCTGCGAAAAATATATCAGGAGAAACTGTCGGAAAAGAAAACGCGGGATTCGGAACTGGAAGCGCTGAAGGCTCTGCTTGAGCAGGAGGACTTGACGAAGGCGGATGAACTCCTGGATTATAAGACCGTCAACAGCGCCATAGAATCTCTGATTCCGGGAGAGTGGAGCGACTATTTCAAAAATCATTTCCGACCGTTTCTGGAGATCCCGATTCAAACGGAAGAACAGCGGCAGGCGCTTGGAAATCTGCTGAAATACTGCGATGAGACGACCATTAAAGTACCCAGGATTATGAAACTGGCAATTCGTCTGGCAGGCGGGATTGCAAAGGATACCAGGACGGCGGAGGAGATGACGGCCTATTACCGGGATATGAGCGAAGAGCAGTACCAGTTTTTGAAAGCGAAGGTCTGGGAAGGCGCGAAGCTGAAATCCGGTTTGTTCCGATACCATCCTGTTTATGTCGCTCAGCGGAAAATGCAAAGAGAACTCCAGAGCAAAGGATACAATGATATTTTTATCGGGAATCTGAAGCAGCTGTCTCCGAAATACAGAGAGTACAAAGAAGCGATGGATCGGGTAAACGACAGAATCTGCCGGGAACTGGGAATGTACTATGATTCGGAATATCGCCTGGTTTTGAAAAAAACATCGGAAGAGAGAACGAAGGAAAAAGAACGAGGGAACCCTCAGACTTAAACCGGTCCGGGGGTTCTCTCCTTTTGAATTCTCTTTATTCGGCGGAATCCTCTTCTTTCAGAAGAGCCAGCTCCAGGGCTTCCTGCACGTTTCGGATGGGAATAATTTCCAGCTTTTCTTTTACTTCTTCCGCCACGTCTTCCAGATCCTCCACGTTTTCCTGGGGGATCAGCACCTTTGTGATGCCGGCCCGCTGAGCGGCCATGAGCTTTTCAGGCAGCCCGCCAATGGGCATGACGCCGCCTCTGAGGGAAACTTCTCCGGTCATGGCAATCTTGGGATTTACCGACCGACCGGTGACCAGAGAGGACAGGGCGGTGACCAGAGTGATGCCGGCGGAAGGACCGTCTTTGGGAACGGCGCCCGCGGGAACGTGGATGTTGAGATCTCTTTTGGAGGGAAGCTCCGTCTCTCTGGGATAGAGGGCTTTCACCAGAGTCAGGGCGATTTCTACGGATTCTTTCATAACGTCGCCCAGCTGACCGGTGATCTGCAGATTTCCCTTTCCTTTTGTCAGCTTTGTCTCAATGAAGAGGATCTCTCCGCCGGCTCTGGTCCAGGCCAGTCCGGTGGCGACGCCGGGATCTGCCTGGGAAAGACGCATTTCCCGGTGGATTTCCTTTCGCCCCAGAAACTCCGAAAGGTTTTCTTCGGTTACGCAGACGGATTCCCCTTCCTTTTTCACAAGCTTTACCGCCGCGAAACGGCACAGGGTATCCAAAAGCTTTTTCAGTCCCCGGACGCCGGATTCCATAGTATATTCTTCGATCATTTTGCGGATGGCCTCATCGGTGACGGTAAGAAGCCCTTCTTTGATGCCCATGGATTCCAGCGCTTTGGGCAGAAGATGCTTTCTGGCGATGTGAAACTTTTCCGTGGGCGTGTATCCCGGAAAATGAATGACTTCCATACGGTTCAGGAGCGGCTCCGGAATGGTATCGGTGGTATTGGCGGTGCAAACGAACAGAACGTTGGAAAGATCATAGGGAACGTTCATGTAATGATCGGTGAACGTGTTGTTCTGTTCCGGATCCAGCACTTCCAGAAGGGCGCTGGCCGGATCTCCGCCATAGTCTCTTACCAGCTTATCCACCTCATCCAGCACCATTACCGGATTGGAAGCGCCGCTTCGCTTCATACCTTCCATAATTCTTCCCGGCATTGCGCCGATGTAGGTGCGTCTGTGTCCGCGGATCTCCGCTTCGTCCCGGATGCCGCCAAGACTGATCCGCACGTATTCCCGCCCCAGGGCCCTGGCGATGCTCTGGCCGATGCTGGTCTTGCCGGTACCGGGAGCGCCGACAAAGAGGAGGATAGAACCGTTCTGCTTGCGTTTCAGGTCCATGACAGCCAGCTGTTGGATGATCCGCTCTTTTACTTTTTTCAGGCCGTAGTGATCCTCGTCCAGGATCTGCTCCGCCTTGCCTAAGTCAATGGAAGAGAAGCGGGGCATCTTCCAGGAGAGGCTGGTGACAAAATCCAGATAATCATAGAGCATGCCGTACTCATGGCTTTCCTTGCCTTCCTGGCGCATCCGGTTGAGCACCTTTTCCGCCTCCCGTGTGGCGTCCTTGTTCATGCCGGCCTTGGCGATCTTTTTCTCAAATTTCCGGACGTCGGAGACATTTTCCGGGTGCATATCGTCCAGTTCTTTCTGCAGATAATCAATCTGTTTCTTCAGAGCGGCTTCCCGGTATAGCTGTTCGTGGTCGTCCTTCTGGGCTGCGGCGGCCTCTTCGGACACCCTGGTCATCTCAATAAACTCATTGATGGCTTTGGCGATCAGAGCAAACCGTTCTTTCCGAGAATCTGCCGCCAGGATCGCGTATTTTTCTTCCGGGCTCAGGTTCAGATAATCCGCCAGAATGCAGGCGGTATCGTGAAGATTCTTGCGCTGAAGGATAAAATTCCTGGCCCACAGGCCCCACTGATAGCCCTGCACAAAATGCAGAAGGGAATTTTTAACCTGTTCAAACTGCTCTTTTTCCTCTTCCTCCGTAAGATCCAGCACTTCCGGGCGGTTGGAGGCCGTGGCGTACACATGGCCGTCCCGGATCTCCACATCGGAGAAATCCACACGGTTTATGGTACGGACCTGAACGGTATCTCCGTCCCCGGCGCCCTCAATCCGGGCAGAAATGCCGATGGGATAGAAGTCCTCAGCGGTAAAATCCCGGTCGTTTATTTCTTCCTTCAGCTGGATAAAAAGAAGTTCGGTTCCGGGTTCGGCCGGTTCCGTCTCCCAGCCGGATAAAAAATCCTTCTTAAAATAGAAGGAAACTTCCGGAAGCAGGAGTATATTATAAATGGGTCTGATAATCATGGTAACACCTCCGTTTGTTAGCAGTCTCGTCTGATGAGTGCTAATACAACTTGAAAAAGAGAGCGAATAAATAAACTTTATCCGCTACCACTTGCAGATTAGCATAAAAGAAGAATGCTGTCAAGTATTTGGCCAAAAGATCGCAAAAATCAAAACCCCGTAAATACGCCGCTTTCGACGTGTTTACGGGGTAAAAGGGGAGGATAAGTATTAATTTATCTTTGGTAATCGGCCTTTCATTGGAGGGGGTCCAATGATAAGAGCTTTCGTCCTTTCCTTTCAGGACTAGTCATAGTATATCCCGGATCGCGCTCTTTATTCAGAGGTCTGCGATATTTTTGCCTGTTTTTTGGCCGGAATTGGGCTTGCCAAGGGCAGACAAGTGTTATATAATGTAACACAGCCTAAAAATGGCCTGGTTAAAGCAAGAGAAAATGGAAACACAGGATGGTAGATATGAGTTTACTACAGGAATGGAGAG
>CALWMW010000151.1 GCA_944382085.1 uncultured Lachnospiraceae bacterium
CCGCCGGGTACAGGAACGGTACGGCGCGGAGGTTTACCTGGAGCCGGGGGAGGCGGTGGCGCTGAACGCGGGGATCCTTCTGACGACGGTGCTGGACCTCATGGAAAACGGCGGCAGGATCGCGCTGTTGGATACCTCCGCCGCCTGCCACATGCCGGACGTTCTGGAGATGCCTTACCGGCCGCCCCTGAAAGACGCGGGAAAGCCGGGAGAGAAACGTTTCACCTACCGGCTGGCCGGGCCCACCTGCCTGGCCGGAGACGTGATCGGGGATTATTCCTTTGACGCGCCGCTTCATCCGGGAGACCGGCTGGAATTTCAGGACATGGCTATCTATACCATGGTGAAAAACAATACCTTTAACGGAATGAAGCTTCCGGATCTGATCCTGGAACAGGAGGACGGCGCCTGCCGCGTGATCCGGACCTTTGGCTATGAAGAGTTTAAAGAGCGCCTGTCCTGATCCGGGAACAGGAAAAAAGGAAGGACAGTGAAAGACGGATTATGGCAGAAAGAATGATGAAACGGGTAGAGGAGTCCATGGTGGAGCACTCGTACCTTTTGATGCCAAGAAATCTCAACGCCTCCGGTCATCTTTTCGGAGGCCAGCTGCTGGAATGGATCGATGAGACGGCGGGCATCGTCGCCCAGCGCCACGCGCAGATGGAAGTGGTGACCGTGGCGGTAGACAATATGTATTTTAAGGCCGGGGCACAGATAAACGATATCGTGGTGCTCATCGGACGCCTTACCCACGTAGGCCGTTCCTCCATGGAGGTGCGGGTGGATTCCTACGCGGAGAAGCGGGACGGCAGAAGAATCATGATCAACCGGGCTTACTTTGTCATGGTGGGCGTGGATGAAAACCAGCGGCCCGCGCAGGTGCCTGGGCTGATCGGGGACGGCATCACCCAGCAGATCGAATGGGACGCCGGAGAAAAAAGGGCCCAGCTGCGAAAGCTTCGCCGCAGCGAGGGATACTAAAAAAAGAGGAAAGCAGGGTCAGCTGCTTTCCTGTAAAGGATCCTGAACCATCAGATCCATACTTCCGCTGCGGAAGCCCTCCAGATCCAGGGTGATATAAGGAAACCCAAGGTTTTTCAGGCGGCGGGAAAGGGTGGTGCGCATGGTGAGCAGCCGGGGAAAGGATTCCGGGTCGGTCTCAATGCGAAGCACCGGGCTGTGGAAGCGCAGCCGCACGTTGTAAAATCCCAGGCTGCGCAGAAGCGTTTCCCCCTGATAAATCCGGGCAAGAAGATCCCGGCTCAGGGTTTCGCCATAAGGCAGCCGGGTAGCCATGCAGGGCATGGAGGGGCTGGAAGCCGTGGGAAGTCCCAGGGCGGCGGACAGTCCCCGCACCTGATCCTTGGTCAGGCCAAGCTCCCACAAGGGGCTTTTGATATGCAGTTCTTTTAACGCCCGTTTTCCGGGGCGGTACTGCCGCTCATCGTCTTTGTTCGTGCCGTCAAAAACCACAGAATATCCTTTCGCTCCCGCTGTGTCCAGAATCTTCTGAAAGAGAAGCTTTTTGCACAGGTAGCAGCGGTCTACCGGATTGTTCATAAGGGACGGATCCTGAAATTCGTCAATCTGAAGCACTTCGCAGTCCGCGCCCAGCGCAGAAGCCCGTTCCTGCGCGGATTCCGTGTCGGAGTGAGGATGAAACTGCGTCTCGGCAACGAGGGCAAGAACGGCGCGCCCGCTGTCTTTTGCCGCGTCTACCGCCGCTTTTAGAAGAAGCGTACTGTCTACGCCGCCGGAATAGGCGATGCAGGCTCCCTCAGGAGCGTTCGCCTGAAAATACCGCAGCAGGCTCTCGTACAGAAAAGAATAGTTTTGGGAAATCTTCGTAGATGACATAGCAAGCACCCCCTTAAAAAAACAGCCCAAGGGCATACCCAATAGATTCTGCAATTACTCTATCTCTTTTTTTTCCGTTTTGCAAGAGAGATTCTGAAAAATTTATGCTTTTTTAGGAATTTTATATATTATTATAAGAATACAGAACGACAGGAATTTTAGGGTTGCCAAGGGAATCAACCCACATTATAATAGAACATGTTCCGGCAGAATTCTCTGCCGGATGTTTGAATGCTGAAGAGAAACGGAAGGATGGAAAGCAATGAAGAGAGAGACAGTCGTGGTATTGGACTTCGGAGGCCAGTACAATCAGCTGATCGCCCGGAGAGTCCGGGAATGCGGCGTTTACTGTGAGATATATTCGTACCGCACGGACCTGGAAAAGATAAAGGAACGGAATCCCAAAGGCATCATTTTTACCGGCGGGCCCAACAGCTGCTACGAAGCGGGGGCGCCCACCTATACCAGGGAGATCTTCAACCTTGGGATTCCGGTGCTGGGAATCTGCTACGGCGCGCAGCTGATGATGCATCTGCTGGGCGGAAAGGTGGAGAAAGCGCCGGTTCGGGAATACGGAAAAATCGAAGTGAATACGGACGCTTCTTCCAAGATTTTCGGGGACGTATCGCCAAAAACCATCTGCTGGATGAGCCACAATGACTACATTTCCCAGCTGGCTCCCGGATTTCGGGCCAGCGCCTTCACGGACAACTGCCCGTACGCGGCTATGGAAGATGAGAGCAGAGATCTCTACGCCCTGCAGTTCCATCCGGAGGTGCTTCATACCCAGGAAGGGAAGAAGATGCTTTCCAACTTTGTATATAAAGTCTGCGGCTGCGCCGGAGACTGGAAGATGGATTCCTTTGTGGAGGAGACCATCCAGGCAATCCGCAAAAAAGTAGGTTCCGGAAGAGCGCTCTGCGCCCTGTCCGGCGGCGTAGACTCTTCGGTAGCCGCCGTGCTTATGTCAAAGGCCATCGGCAGCCAGCTCACCTGTGTCTTTGTAGACCATGGTCTCCTGAGGAAAAAGGAAGGAGACGAGGTAGAGGCAGTATTCGGCCCCTCCGGCCCCTATGACCTGAACTTCATCCGGGTGAACGCCCAAGAGCGCTTTTACGAGAAACTGAAAGGCGTAGAAGAACCGGAACAGAAGAGAAAGATCATCGGCGAAGAATTCATCCGCGTCTTTGAGGAAGAGGCGAAGAAGATCGGCGCCGTGGATTTCCTGGTACAGGGAACCATCTACCCGGATGTGGTGGAGAGCGGTGTGGGCGGGGAGTCCACCGTGATCAAATCGCACCATAATGTAGGCGGCCTGCCGGACTACGTAGACTTTAAAGAAATCATTGAGCCCCTTAGGGATCTGTTCAAAGACGAGGTCCGCCAGGCGGGCCTGGAGCTTGGCATTCCGGACTACCTGGGATTCCGTCAGCCCTTCCCCGGCCCCGGCCTTGGCATCCGTATCATCGGCGAAATCACTGCGGAGAAGGTGAAGATGGTACAGGACGCGGATGCCATCTGGCGGGAGGAAATCGCGGCCGCAGGCTGGGACAAGAAAGTGAACCAGTATTTCGCCGCCCTGACCAACATGAAATCGGTAGGCGTCATGGGCGATGAGAGAACGTATGATTACGCCATCGCGCTGCGCGCGGTAACGACCACGGACTTTATGACTGCGGAGAGCGCGGAGATCCCCTGGGAGGTGATCGGAAAGGCCACCAGCAGGATTGTCAATGAAGTGAAGCACGTGAACCGGGTGCTGTATGACTGTACTGGGAAGCCGCCCGCGACGATTGAGTTTGAATAGCAAACAGGGAGCCGGAAAGCCGCATAAATGGTGTGCTTCCCGTCAAGTAGACAATTAAAAAAACAAAAAGTTTTTCCTGTCCGATTGATATCGGGCAGTTTTTTATGCTTAACCTTTTCAAATTTTATTCATAATCTCTTAACCGTTCCACAACAGAGCGATTTCCTGCAAGTTTTTTATAGCATAGAAGTGGTGCTATCGTACATATCAGCATGACTAGGATAATAGAACTCATTAAAGGAATCACCGGCACTTTAAACGGAATCTCCATATAATTCATGGACTGGAAGCAAACATAAGTGATAGCAGAACCAACCGTCAATGTGATAAGGACAGAGAACGTCGCATATAAAACACCCTCCCGAATCAAAAGTCGATTTATTTGTTTCCTAGACATCCCAATACTTTCCATAACAGAAAATGTTAATTTTCGATTCTGTATACTACTTGCGATTGTATTCGCATAATTTAAAACGCCAACTAGCAGAAGCAATAAAGCGATTATTGTGCCTATTTCCATCATGTTTCCCTGTGATTCTTGAATTGTTTTCATATCCTCATATTGAGATTCAATGTGTAAATCATTACTATATGAACTATTGTCTATAA
>CALWMW010000152.1 GCA_944382085.1 uncultured Lachnospiraceae bacterium
CGATACGGATTCCCCTAGAAGTTACGCGTTACGAAGCAGTTCTGGGCTCATATATAAAAAAAAAGGCTCAAAGAGCTCCTCGGAATACGCCTGAAAAATACAGGGATAATATTCCAGCGTGTACACCGGCCTGGACACCTCCACACACGTCTGAATATAATACTCCAAGGCAATCTGAGAATTCTCCGGCTTGAAAATAAGGGGCGTCGCCCGGTCTGCCAGTCGCCGGATCTCCTGGCGGTACGCGTCCAGAACCGTCGGATCCGTATACAGAAGCCCCCGGCGGTAATCCTCTCCAAGAAGCAGCAGATACGATTCCGACAGAAGGTAGAACGGGTACAGCGCCATGCTGTCCCTTCCCTGGAAATTGCTATAGTAATAAAGAGGGCGGTAATTCGTCTCTTCCTGCAGGGCAAAAGGAAGAATTTTCTTCAGAAGCCTGAGATTGTAATTCACATCGTATGGTATCTCGGATTTCTTCAGAACCGCAAGGAAATGGTTCAGAACCGCGCAATGGCTGCGGATCCCGACTTCCTGCTGCAGCAGCTGAAAAAAATCAGGGCAGTCCATGGGGATATTGGTATAAATCTCCTTCTTTTCCGTGCGAAGAATCTGCTGGATCATACAGCTGATTTCCATATGGTTCGCAACCAAAGCGGCAGGACCCTTGGGCATCTGCCAGTCCCCTCTCCCGATCTCCGGCGCTTTCTTCTGAAACTCCTGGATCTCGCCGATATAGGAAAGCATATTTTTAATAAAAATCCGGTTTTCAAACCGCTCTTCTCCGATCTTCTGTTCCTCGTACAGCTCCAGAAGATTTTTCTGTTCTCCCGGCGTCAGGGTAAGGGCGTTCATAAAAGCCTGAAACAGTTCCTGTTTGGGAAGACGCTCTCCGCTGAGCATCCTGCGGATGCCGGTCCTCTCCAGGTTATGCTCCGCGCAGAAGCGGTACAGATTCGTATGTTCCGTCTCCATCAGTTTCCGGCAATACTCGGCAAATTTGTTCATAACCGCACTCCCCCTCTATCCTTTCCGCTCCCCACGCATCGGATTTCACCATTCTGATATGTATTGTACTGTACTTTTATAATTTTACAATATGGGCGCGCGATTGGTCAAAAACAAATCACTCTACTGTATTCGATTCCGCACCGATCTCAGTGCTTTCCCCGCTTTCCTCAGACGCCTCCTGGCCCGCTGTCTCTGTCTCCTCTGCTTCGGACTCTTCTGTTTCCAGGTCATCCGCTTTCGCAAGGCATACCGTTACGGAAACCGCATTTCCCTCTTCATCCAAAGCAATCCTTACGAAATCCCCGGACTGGAGTTCTTCCTCCTCCATGGCTTCCGTCTCTTCCGCTTCCTCCAAAGACTCCGTTTCTTCGGAAGCCTCTGACTCTGTCTCTGTCTTCGTTTCCGTCTGCGCCGCTTCCGTTTCTGTCTGTTCCTCTCCGGTTCCTGCCGGTTCCTCCGCATTTTCAGGATCCGCAATCAGCCGGAAGAATTCCGTATCCTCTGTAAGGAAAACGGTTCTCTCCTCTCCGTCAAGTTCAATGGGAGAATCCGTCTCTTCCTCAACGGATTCCTCTTCCGCGTCTTTTAAGGTCCCAAGAGCTATGGTAATGGAATCCTCCTCCAGGGAAACAATCTCTCCCGTCAGGACTTCTTCCTCTTCTTCCCCCTCCGACGCCGCTTCCGTGTCCTCCACTGTCACGGAATCCGTCTCTTCCGCTTCCTGGGCGGATACGCTCAGCGACGCGGCGGTAAGAGCCATTCCAAGTACAAAAGCAAGATATTTTCTTTTCATGATTCCTCATCCTTTCTTTTCTCTGTTTTAAACTACAGGAATAAGGATAGCGCGCGGCTGTGTCCGCCCTGTGATTAAATTCTAAAGAAAGACGAATCAAACGAAAGAAAGAATGAAAAAAGTTCTTGCCTTTTTGGCTTTTTATGCTATACTATTTTTGTTTGCAGATATAGTTCATCGGTAGAACGCCAGCTTCCCAAGCTGGAGAGGCGGGTTCGATTCCCGTTATCTGCTTTTTTCATTCTTCAAAAACCCCAGTTTTTTACTGGGGTTTTTTCTTTCAAAAAGCCTGAACCTCCATCGTCCTGCCGTTCTCAAGCCTGGACTCCTCTGCGGCAAACGCGATGTAATGGCTCTCCATAGACTGGTCCACCGTAGTGATCCCTTCGCTGGCCTTTCCGTCCAGAATCAGATCTAGAACCTCCCGCATCAGCTGAACGTCTCCTCCTCCATGTCCGCTGAAATCGTCTGACAGAGTATTCACATCGATCTCCTGGTCTTCTCCCGCAAAAGGCCGCACCCAAATCCGGTTCTGCTCCATATCTCCTTCCAGTTCTCCCAGAGTTCCCATAATCCGGATTCTCCTGACATTCTCTTTCGTAAAGCCGCACATGGTAAAGTCGATGGTGGTTCCGTCCTCCATCTCAAGGTTTACGGTCTGATGATCCACTACGTCGTTGTCGCAATAGTAGACGCATCTTCCGTATGGCCCTGTTCTCAGAGCTTCCAGCACCTTTTCTTTCGTGGGTTCACTGGTCAGGACGTTTACCGGCCAGTCATGGTTTCCCTGTTCCAGCTGTCCCAGATAATAGCGGGGCGCGTGGTAAGGGCAGGTGTGCTCCTGGGGACAGCCGTCCGTACATCTTTTGGGAGCTCCTTTCGGGGCGTTGCTCTCTTTGAAAAGCCGCAGATCTCCAAAAGAGGATACCCGCCTGCAGTGTTTTCCCGTAAGCCACAGAAGAATATCGAAATCGTGGCAGCATTTCTGCAGGATCATAGGGCTTGTCTCCTTCTGGTTCCTCCAGTTCCCCCGCACAAAGGAATGAGCCTGATGCCAGTAGCCCACGCCTTCCGAGGCCTGTATGGAAACGACTTCCCCTGCCGCTCCGGAAACGAGAAGCTCTTTTAGCTTCCGGTAAAAGGGCGTGTAGCGAAGTACGTGACAGACAATGACGTGCCGGTGGTACTGATGCGCCGCCTCCTGAATCGCCTGACACTCCTCCTTCACAGGGGAAATGGGCTTTTCCAGGAGAAGATGGTAGCCGGCCTTCATCGCTTTCATGGCATACTCGTAATGAAGATGATCCAGGGTGGCGATGCAGGCCACGTCCGCCAGACAGGGCCCGGAGAAAAACGGATCCGGATCCGTATAACAGCGTTCCGCGGGCACCTGATAGTGCTCCTGCATTTCCAGAAGCTTTTTCGGATCCGGATCTACGGCCGCCACGATCTCCAGCCGGTCCGGAAACTGCTTCTGCATCCTGGCGTAGGTGTCTTTTCCTCTTGAGCCGCATCCAATTACAGCCATCCTCATTTTCATTTCAGAAAGCTCACTCCTTCCCATTCCTCATCCGGTTCCACGCCCAGAATCTTAGCGATCGCCGGCGCGATATCTTTTATATTCACATTTCCCAGATCGCTTCCCGGTTCACAGGCTTCCCCCCACGCAATCCCCGGGATCGTCATATCCTCTGGCAGGCCTGTCCCGTGCATCCTCTCGTGGCCGCCGTGATCCGCGGTCACAATT
>CALWMW010000153.1 GCA_944382085.1 uncultured Lachnospiraceae bacterium
CTATAACTGCTTTGAGCAGGAGGAGCTGCCGGAGCCAAAGGCGATCCGGGAGATTCTGTACTGGTTCTGCAGCGATTACAGCGAGCTGTTCGCCGCCCGCAGAGTGCGGGAGGGAGTGGACCCTTCCCTGGACTTCGCGCTGAAGATTATTATGGAGTCGGATCTGGAAGATTTAAGTTATCTGTACCGCTATGGAGAATACGTATCGGAAAACGAGCTGGAGACCGCGAGGTTTCTCAACCGCCTTTCCCAGGAGGAAGTCCAGGCTATGGCGGATACGTACACGGAAGGATACCGCAAGGGATTCGCGGCGGACGGAAAAGACATTTCTTTGAAGCGGACGGTCAATATCCGGTATAACCTGGGATTTGAGCGGATGGTCCGTCTGGCGGTGCAGAATTTCCGGAGGATGGGCCTGGAGCCGGTGATCTACCGGGCGGCCGCCTGTGTGCTGAACAAGCGTCAGGGAATCCGGGTGGGATATACGGGCGCGGTTCCCAACAAGCAGTTTGAGTATGACCACAGAGCGGACGAAGCGCTCTTCCTGGACCGGAAATTCATGGAACGGAAACTGGGCGTGATGCGCACCGCTTATGAACAGTATAAGGAACTGGCGCGGGTGCACGGAGGGCCAGCGGTGATTGAAGTATTTGGAGAGCGGCAGTTCGTCCCGGTTCCCAAGGATACGGCCTACGCCCTTTCCCCGAAGCAGCAGCAGCTTTCCGTAGAGCTGAGCCAGGAGGCGGGAAGGCTTACGAACCGCTATATTCCGGGGGACGAGAGGAGCTTTACCATAATCGCCTTCCCGATCCCGGAGATCGGAGCGGATTTCCCGGAGATTTTCCGGGAGACGGTGAAAATCAATACGCTGGATTCCGGCGTATACCGGACCATTCAGCAGCATCTCATAGACGCCCTGGACCAGGGAAGCTTCGTGCACATCAAAGGCCGGGGAGAGAACCGAACCGATCTGCGGGTGGCTCTGGCCGAGCTTTCGGATTCGGATACCCAGACGCTGTTTGAGAACTGCGTGGCGGACGTGAATATACCGGTGGGAGAAGTCTTTACTTCGCCTAAGCTGTCCGGGACAGAGGGGACTCTTCATGTGACTCAGGTGTATCTGTCCGGACTTTTGTACCGGGATCTGGAACTCAGGTTCCAGGACGGCATGGTGCGGGAATACTCCTGCGGAAATTTTGAAGAGCCGGAGAAAAACCTGGAATATATCCGGGAAAACATTATGTTTCAGCACGAGACGCTGCCCCTGGGAGAATTTGCCATCGGCACCAATACCATGGCCTACGCCATGGCGGAAAAATACGGGATTGGAGCGAAGCTTCCCATCCTGATAGCGGAAAAGATGGGGCCCCACTTCGCGGTGGGGGACACCTGTTTTTCCTGGCAGGAAGAGGTGCCGGTGTTTAACCCTGAAAACGGCAAGGAGATTGTGGCCAGGGACAATGAAATTTCCATTCAGAGGAAGGAAGACCTGTCCAAAGCGTATTTTAACTGCCATACGGATATTACCATTCCCTATGAGGAACTGGATTTTATCCGGGTGATCACGAAGTCGGGGGAGGAACGCTCGCTGATGGAAGGAGGACGTTTCGTTCTTCCGGGGACGGAGGTTCTCAATGAACCGCTGTCGGAAAAAGGGAAGTCCCGTTGACAAAGGAAGAAACTCTTAGTAAAATTAAAAATCATTACAGGAAAAGGAGTAAGACGATGGCAAAAGTAGGGATTGTAATGGGAAGCGATTCCGACATGCCCGTAATGGCGAAAGCGGCGGACATGCTGGAAAAGTTCGGAATTGAGTATGAGATGACGATTATTTCCGCGCACAGAGAGCCGGATGTGTTTTTTGAATACGCGAAAACAGCGGAGGAAAAGGGATTTAAAGTGATTATCGCGGGCGCGGGGATGGCAGCGCATCTTCCGGGTATGTGCGCGGCGATTTTTCCCATGCCTGTGATCGGCATTCCCATGCACACCACTTCGCTGGGCGGCCGTGATTCTCTGTATTCCATCGTTCAGATGCCCTCCGGGATTCCGGTGGCTACCGTAGCCATCAACGGAGGGGCCAACGCGGGAATTCTGGCGGCCAAGATTCTGGCGGTGTCGGATCCGGAGCTTTTGAAGAAGGTGAAGGCTTACGCGGAAGAACTGAAGGCACAGGTTCAGAAGAAGGACGCGAGACTTCAGGAAGTCGGTTACAAAGAGTACAGCAATAAATAAAACAGGCAGTCAGACCGTCGAACGCTGACCGCCGGCGCAGGAGGAAGAGGATGGATTACAAGAACGCAGGTGTGGATATTGAAGCAGGCTATAAGTCTGTGGAGCTGATGAAAGAACATATTAAGAAAACCATGAGGCCGGAAGTCCTTACCAACATCGGAGGCTTTTCCGGGGCTTTTTCCATGGAAGCCTTCAAAAAAATGGAGAAGCCGACCCTGGTATCCGGAACGGACGGAGTAGGGACGAAGCTGAAGCTTGCCTTCACGCTGGACCGCCATGATACGGTGGGAATTGACTGCGTGGCCATGTGCGTCAACGACATTGCCTGCGCAGGAGGAGAACCCCTCTTTTTCCTGGATTATATTGCCTGCGGCAAGAATTATCCGGAAAAGATCGCCCTCATCGTAAAAGGCGTGGCGGAAGGATGCGCCCAGGCCGGGGCGGCTCTGATCGGAGGGGAGACGGCGGAGATGCCGGGCTTCTATCCGGAAGACGAATACGATCTGGCGGGCTTCGCGGTAGGCGTGGTAGACGAGAAGGACCTGATCACCGGAAAAGACTTAAAAGCGGGAGACGTTCTCCTGGGACTGGCTTCCTCCGGTGTACACAGCAATGGCTTCTCTCTGGTTCGGAAGGTATTCCCCATGGAGCGTACGGCTTTGGAGCAGTACGATGAGGAGCTGGGGACGACCCTTGGGGAAGCGCTGCTGGCGCCTACGAAGATTTACGTAAAGGCGCTTAGAAGCATAAAGGAAGCCGGCGCGGTGATAAAGGCCTGCAGCCATATTACCGGAGGCGGTTTTTATGAAAACGTACCCAGAATGCTGCGGGAAGGCGTGCAGGCTGTGATCCGGAAGGACAGCTATCCGATTCCGCCTATCTTCACAATGCTGGCAAGAGAAGGCGGCATCGAGGAAAAGATGATGTACAATACCTACAACATGGGAATCGGCATGGTTGTGGCGGTTTCCCAGGAAGACGCGGACCGGGCGGCCAAGGCGGCGCGGGAAGCGGGCGAGACGGTATATGTGATCGGTGAGATCCGGGATGGAGAAAAGGGAGTTGTATTATGCTGAAAATAGCCGTAATGGTATCCGGAGGCGGCACGAATCTCCAGGCGATCCTGGACGGGATCCGGGATGGAAAGATTACCAACACGGAAGTGGTCCGGGTAATCAGCAACAGCCGGAAGGCGTATGCCCTGGAGCGGGCGGCGCGGGCCGGAATCCCCGCCGTATGCGTGACCCGAAAGGAGTATCCGTCCCCGGAGGCGTTTGACGACGCTCTTCTGGCAGCTCTGCAGGAATCCGGCGCGGACCTGGTGGTGCTGGCAGGATGCCTGGTCGTCATTGGAGAAAAAATCGTAAAAGCGTACCCGAACCGGATCATCAACATCCACCCGGCGCTGATTCCTTCTTTCTGCGGCACCGGGTACTACGGGCTGAACGTTCACGAGGAAGTTCTGAAACGGGGCGTGAAGATCACGGGAGCCACCGTCCACTTTGTAGACGGAGGAACGGATACCGGTCCGATCCTTCTTCAGAAGGCGGTGGAGGTAAAACAGCAGGATACCCCGAAAGAACTGCAGCTTAGGGTGATGCGGGAAGCGGAGTGGGTCATTCTGCCCCAGGCCATCGACCTGATCGCCAATGGCAGAGTGTCTGTAGAAGACGGGAAAACGGTAATCCGATAGAAAGTCAGAGTTACGAGAAACGGATCTGGAGGAGACAAATGAAAGTATTAATTGTAGGAAGCGGCGGAAGAGAGCACGCCATCGCCTGGAAGGTGGCCCAGAGCCCAAAGGTGGAGAAGATTTACTGCGCTCCGGGCAACGCCGGAATTGAGGAGTATGCGGAATGCGTAAACCTCAAGGCCATGGATTTTGAGGGACTGGCGGATTTTGCGCAGGAGAAGGGAATCGATCTGACCGTGATCGGAATGGACGATCCGCTGGTCGGCGGAATCGTAGATGTGTTTGAGGCGCGGGGGCTTAACGTATTCGGCCCCAGAAAGAATGCCGCCATTCTGGAAGGCTCCAAGGCATTTTCCAAGGATCTTATGAAGAAGTACGGGATTCCTACGGCGGCTTATGAAACCTTTGAGGATCCCCAGGAGGCCCTGGCTTATCTTGAGACGGCCAAATATCCCATTGTCCTGAAAGCGGACGGACTGGCCCTGGGAAAAGGCGTTCTGATCTGCGCTTCCAGGGAGGAGGCCAGAGAAGGCGTCCGGACCATTATGGAGGACCGCAAGTTCGGCGATGCCGGAAGCAAAATGGTAATCGAAGAGTTCATGACCGGCCGGGAAGTGTCTGTGCTGTCCTTTGTGGACGGCAAGACCATCCGCACCATGACTTCCGCCCAGGATCACAAGAGAGCCGGGGATGGAGACACCGGTTTGAATACCGGGGGTATGGGAACCTTTTCTCCCAGTCCTTTCTATACAAAGGAAGTGGACGAATTCTGCCGGAAACAGATCTATCAGCCGACGGTAGACGCTATGGCGGCGGAGAGGCGTCCCTTTAAGGGCGTGATTTTCTTCGGCCTGATGCTGACGCCGGAGGGGCCTAAGGTGCTGGAGTACAACGCCAGATTCGGAGATCCGGAAGCGCAGGTGGTGCTTCCCCGCATGAAGACCGACCTTGTGGAAGTTTTCCAGGCCTGTATAGACGGCACGCTGGATCAGATCCGGCTGGAGTTTGAGGACAACGCGGCGGTCTGCGTGGTTCTGGCTTCCGCGGGCTATCCGGTAAGCTACGAAAAAGGTTATCCGATCCACGGGCTGGATTCCTTTAAGGATAAAAAAGGATATTACGTATTCCACGCGGGGACGGCCAGAAAAGGAGACGAGATTGTCACAAACGGGGGACGCGTCCTGGGCGTTACCGCTACGGGAACCGATTTAAAGGACGCCAGAAAGAACGCCTACGAGGCGGCCGGGTGGATTTCCTTTGAGAACAAATATTACCGGAACGACATTGGAAAAGCCATTGAGGAAGCACAGAGAAGCGATTCTTAATGAAGGAGAGTACAGACCATGAAAAGAACGAAACGGATATCATGTATTGCGGCAGCAATTCTCAGCATGCTGCTTCTGCTTTGCGGAACTGCGGCTTTTGCGGAGGAGGCGTCCGGGGACAATTCCCTGTCCTCCCTGGGGATTACCACAGAGGGAGCGGTCGTATCTCCGGAATTCTATTACAGCACGATTGAATACAATGTGACGGTTCCCGCGGGTACTACGGAAATCACGCTGGAGCCGGTGACTTCCAACCCTACGGCAACCATCCTGGATATTTCCGGAACGGTTCTGGAGAACGGAGAGGGAACGGTGGCCATTACCGTGGAGGCGGCAAACGGCTCCCAGTGTACGTATTATCTTTATGTGACGGCGGATGAGAGCGTCGGTACGGTTCCGGAACAGACGGAGACCGAGCCGCAGACCGAGCCGGAGACGGAACCGGAAACCGAGCCCCAGACCGAGGATCCCAGGTATGTGCGGGTAGACCGGGAATCTCTCACAACCACCAACGATACCATCGAGACTTTGCGGGAAGAAGTGGGAAGCTACCGGGACCGGGTAGAACTCCTTACCAACATCCTTTACGGCATGATCGCCTTTGCCGTTATTCTCCTCTTTGTCGTGGTGAACCTTCTGTTAAAGAAAAAAGACCTGAAATCCGAGCTGGAATCCTACCGGGAATTCGGCTATGAGCCGGAAGAGGAGCCGGTGGAGGAAAAGAAGAAAAAGAGAAGCCGGAGAAAAAAGAAAGCGAGAGAGGAAGCGCCGGAAGAGGCAGAGGAAGAATGGCAGGAGCCCGTTTCCGAGCCGCAGGAGGAACCGGTAAAAGAGCCGGAACCGGCAAAAGACGATCCAAGTACCGTTCCAAAGCCTTCCAAAGCAAGAAAAAAGGCGAAACCGATGCCTAAGTATGAGAAGCCGGAGCCGGCGGCTCAGTATGAACCGCCCAAGAATACAGAAAAGAAAGACGTAGAGATCAATATGATTGATCTGTAGGAATCCATGCCGGAGGCGGCAGCAGCTGCCTTCGGCATTTTGACCTTCCGGGCTTGCGTCTTGACAAGAGAGAAAAGACTGTTATACTATCCATATCACAGAAGATATCGTCACAAAGGAGGGGGACCTATGCTGATTGAGATTGATTTTCAAAGCGAGGAAGCAATCTATCTGCAGCTTAGGAATCAGATCATACTGGGAATCGCGTCCTCCGTACTGCGGGAGGGAGATCCGCTTCCCTCTGTGAGACAGCTTGCGGATGAGATCGGGATTAATATGCATACGGTGAACAAGGCCTACGGCCTGCTGCGGCAGGAAGGCTTTGTAAACATCGACCGGCGCAGAGGCGCGGTGGTCGCGTTGGATACGGATAAAAGCCAGGCGCTGAAGGAACTGCGGGAGAGGCTTCAGATGCTCCTTGCCAAGAGCATCTGCAAGAACGTTTCCCGTGAAGAGATCCACAATATGGTAGATGAGATCTACGACGCGTACCAGACGGAGGACGGCTGGGCGCATGTCTGAGACCGCCGGCCGGACGCGGACGGATGAAAAGAAAGCAGGAGGAAGATAGATGGAGAGCAGATATACGCAGAACGCCCTTCAGGTTCAGAAAGCGGCCAGGGCAGCGGCCAGAGAGTGCGGCCACAGCTACGTGGGGTCGGAGCATCTTCTCGTGGGCTTGCTGAGAGAGCCGGAGGGAACCGGCGGGGTCATCCTGCGGGAAAACAAAGTGGACGAGGAACGGCTTCTCGCCCTGATCGATCAGCTGATCGCGCCTTCCGTGGAAACACCGCGAAAGGAGAAGGGAGAGTGGACGCCCAGGGCAGCGGGGATCCTTGCGGCCAGCATAGAGGAAGCCCACGTCATCGGAGACGAGCTGGCAGGAACGGAGCATATCCTGCTGGCGCTTCTGAAGGACGTAGATTGCGCGGCGGCGAGGCTTCTGTACACCATGGGAATCAATCTCCAGAAGCTGTATATGGAGACGCTGGAGGTGCTGGGGCTTTCGGAGGAACGGATGAAGGAACTCCTCAGGGACGTGAAGAACGGAGGGGAGAGCGCCACTCCGGTTCTGGATCAGTACAGCACGGATCTCACCGAGCAGGCCAGGATGCACAGGCTGGATGTGACGGTGGGAAGAGAAGGGGAGATCGCCCGGATGCTTCAGATCCTCAGCCGACGCACGAAGAACAATCCCTGCCTCATCGGGGAGCCGGGAGTGGGAAAGACGGCGATTGTGGAAGGACTGGCGCAGCGGATCGCAGGCGGGCTTGTGCCGGAACCCATGCAGGGAAAACGGGTAGTGACCCTGGATATGGCCGGCATGGTGGCCGGCTCCAAGTACCGGGGCGAATTTGAGGAGAGGATCAAACGGATCATCCAGGAAGTCTCCGAGAACCGGGACGTGCTTCTTTTCGTAGACGAGCTTCATACGATCATCGGGGCCGGCGGGGCGGAGGGCGCCATGGACGCTTCCAATATTCTGAAGCCGGCTCTGTCCAGGGGAGAGATTCAGTTGATCGGCGCTACCACCATAGGAGAATAGCGGAAATACATTGAGAAGGATCCGGCGCAGGAGAGAAGATTCCAGACCGTTACCGTGGAGGAGCCTACCCAGGAGGAGACGCTGACCATTCTCAGAGGTCTGCGGCCGGCTTACGAAGCGCATCACCATGTGCGGATTTCCGATGAAGCCCTGGAAGCGGCAGTGAAGCTTTCCGCCCGGTATATCAACGACCGGTTCCTTCCGGATAAAGCCATTGACCTGATGGACGAGGCCGCTTCCAAGCGGCAGCTGGGATACTTCAAGGCGCCGGAAGGCCTGCAGAAGCTGGAGGAGGAATATGAGGAGCTTCTGGCGAAGCGGGAAGAAGCGGTGAAAGCGGGAGACTTTGAGGCCGCGCGGGAATACAATCAGAAAAAGACAAAGGCGGAGGAAAAGCGGAAACGCCAGAAAGAACGGCTGGAGAACCGGCAGAACGCCAGAAGCGAGGAGGTCTCCCAGGCGGATATTGAAGAAGTCGTCTCTCTGTGGACGAAGATACCGGTAAAACGGTTGGCAGGGTCTGAGAGCAGGCGGATGCTCAAGCTGGATCAGCTTCTCCACGAGCGGGTGATCGGCCAGGAGGAAGCGGTGCAGGCCGTAGCCAGAGCCATGCGAAGAGGCCGGTCCGGCCTGAAAAATCCCGCGAGGCCCATGGGTTCCTTCCTGTTCCTTGGTCCCACGGGAGTGGGAAAGACAGAGCTTGCCAAAGCCCTGGCAGAGGTGGTGTTCGGAAGCGAACAGTCCATGATCCGCGTGGATATGTCCGAGTATATGGAACGCCACAGCGTATCCAAGCTGGTAGGTTCCCCGCCCGGATACGTAGGGTACGAGGAAGGCGGGCAGCTTTCCGAGAAGGTAAGGCGCCATCCGTATTCGGTGGTTCTGTTTGATGAGATTGAGAAGGCCCATCCGGATGTATTCAACATTCTTCTCCAGGTGCTGGACGAAGGACATATCACAGACGGGCAGGGAAGAAAAATAGACTTTAAGAATACGGTTCTGATTATGACCTCCAACGCCGGCGCCCAGTCCATTCAGTCGCCCAAGCATCTGGGCTTTGGGGCCGGAGGAGACGTGAAGAAGGACTATGAGGCCATGAAGGGCAGCGTGATGGAGGAGGTGCGCCGGATTTTCAAACCGGAGTTCCTGAACCGCATCGATGAGACGATCGTCTTCCATTCTCTGACGAAAGAAGAGATCCGGGACATTGCCGGGCTGATCATTCGGGAGCTTCAGAAACGCTGCCTGGAGCAGACGGGCGTCCGGCTGAAGGTCAGCGCCGCGGTGAAAGCCCATATCGCGGAAGCGGGCTACGATGAGAAGTACGGGGCAAGGCCGCTGCGCCGGGCGGTCCAGACGAAACTGGAAGATCCACTGGCGGAAGAGCTCCTGTCCGGACAGGCCGGACCGGGAGACGTGATTTCCGCATCCATGAAGAAAGGGAAGCTGGAATTTTCCCTGGAAAAGGCGTGAGGATTCGGGGACAAAAGTGTGGAATTTCACGGCCGTTTATGGTAAGATACCTTAAACAGCCAAAAACGTAAGAAGAACGATTGGAAAAACAAAAATCAGGAGGGGCATGAAAATGTCAGGAGTCAAAGAGCTGATACGCGGAGAAGAGAACGGCACATTAAGCTTTGGAGATTATGAGCTTTCTGAGAAAGCGAAGCGCTCAGATTTCGAGTTCGGCGGAGATCTCTATAAAGTAAAGACGTACGCGGACATCACCAAGCTGGAAAAGAACGGTATGTTCCTGTATGAATCGGTTCCGGGAACGGCAGTCAGAAATTTCCACGCGACAGAGAACGGCGTTTCTTTTGAAGTGGAAGGCGACAAAGACGCGCAGATTATTTTGGGACTGGAAGAGGACGCGGAGTATAAGATCTATATCCACGATAAGAACGTGGGGAATATGAAGACGAAGATGGGAGGCAAACTGGTTTTAAGCGTGGAAGTAGGCGCGGCGGACCAGGTGCCGGTAAAGGTTGTGAAGCTGTAAATGCCTAAGACGAAGACATTATTTTTCTGTCAGAACTGCGGATTTGAAGCTCCCAAGTGGATGGGGCAGTGCCCGGCCTGCAGGGAGTGGAATACCTTTGCGGAGGAACCGGCGGCGCCGGCCTCCCAGAGGAAAACGGCGGGTGCGGCGTCCTCCGGGAAGGGGGCGCCGCACCCTAAGCATCTGGGGGAGATTTCCCTGGAGGATTCCGTGCGGCTTGGGACCGGGATGGAAGAGCTGGACCGGGTGCTGGGCGGCGGGATTATGCAGGGGTCGCTGGTCCTGGTAGGGGGAGATCCCGGAATCGGCAAATCTACGCTTCTTCTGCAGATGTGCCGGAACCTGGCTTCTGCGGGAGAAAAGGTTCTCTACATTTCCGGGGAGGAGTCTCTGCAGCAGATCCGAATCCGGGCGGACCGCATGGGCCGTTTTTCCGATTCCCTGCTGCTTCTGTGCGAGACCGACCTGGGAGCCATCCGGGAGGCGATTCTGCGCGCCGGTCCCAGAGTGGTGATCATTGACTCCATTCAGACCATGTACAACGAAGGCATTTCCTCCGCTCCGGGAAGCGTATCCCAGGTGCGGGAATCCACAGGCGTCCTCATGCAGATCGCCAAGGGAAGCGGGATTTCCATTTTTATTGTAGGACACGTGACCAAGGAAGGCGTTGTGGCGGGGCCGAGGGTGCTGGAGCATATGGTGGATACCGTTCTGTATTTTGAGGGAGACCGGCACGCCGCGTACCGGGTGCTTCGCGGGGTGAAGAACCGCTTCGGCTCCACCAATGAGATCGGCGTATTTGAAATGTGCCAGGAGGGGCTGCGCGAAGTGAAGAACCCCTCGGAATATATGCTGGAAGGGAAGCCTCAGGGAGCGTCCGGTTCGATTGTGGCCTGTACGATGGAGGGGACGCGGCCGGTGCTTCTGGAGGTGCAGGCGCTGGTCTGCCAGAGCAGCCTGGCGTTCCCCAGAAGAACGGCCACGGGAACCGATATCAACCGGGTGAACCTTCTGCTGGCGGTATTGGAGAAACGGGCGGGGCTGCGTCTGTCCGCCTGCGATGTGTATGTAAACATCGCCGGCGGGATCCGGATGAATGAGCCGGCCCTGGATCTTGGCATTGTCCTGGCGGCAGCATCCAGCCTCAGGGACGTGCCGGTAGAGGATCATGTGATTGCTTTTGGGGAAGTGGGACTAAGCGGCGAGGTGCGCTCCGTCAGCATGGCGGCTCAGCGGGTGCAGGAGGCGGCCAAGCTGGGCTTTGAGACGGTGATCCTGCCTGCGTCCTGCAAAAAGCAGGCGGAACGGATTTCCGGAGTAAATCTGGTGGGCGTCCGGACGGTGCGGGAGGCCGTGCAGTTTCTGTGCGGAAGAGAGTAGAGAAAAACAAAAGCTGGAAGTTCAGAAATGACTTCCAGCTTTTTACAGGGGTTGAGAGAATCGAACTCCCACTAAGAGTTTTGGAGACTCCTGTCATACCACTTGACCAAACCCCTTCGTGACGACTCACCATATTCTTATACCACAGGAAAGAAGAAATGTCAATAAAAAACTGGCGAAAGATTAGATTAGATTGAGAGAGCGAGACAGGAGAGAATATGAAGCGTATTTTTGTAATTGCCACCGGAGGCACCATTGCCTGCAGAGAGGGAGAGCAGGGACTTGTCCCGGAGCTTCCCCTGGAAGAACTGCTGAATTATGTTCCCAAGATCCGGGAGCACTGTGAGCTGGGAGCCGTGCAGCTGATGAATCTGGACAGCTCCAACATGCAGCCCAAAGACTGGCTGAGGATTGCGGAGAAGATCCAAAAGGAATACGAAAGGTACGACGGGTTTGTGGTGCTCCACGGCACGGATACCATGGCTTATACCGCGGCGGCCCTTTCCTATCTTCTGCAGAACAGCCCTAAGCCCATTGTCCTTACAGGAGCGCAGAAGCCCATTGACGAGGATATCTCCGACGCCAGAGGCAATGTGATTCAGAGCATCCTCTATGCCTGCGACGACCGGGCCAGCGACGTGAACTTTGTGTTTAACGGGGAAGTGATCGCCGGCACCAGAGGCAGAAAGATCCGGACCAAAAGCTTTAACGCCTTCTCCAGCATGGACTTTCCTCACAAGGGCGTGATCCGGGACAACCATGTGGTCCATTACATTGACCGAAAAAATCCGGGACCGCTGAAAGCGTACCGGAGGCTGGATGAGAAAATTTTTGTCCTGCGCCTGATTCCGGGCCTGGACGCGGGGATTTTGGAGTATCTGGGAGAACGGTATCACGGGATTGTCCTGGAAGGGTTCGGGATCGGAGGTTTTCCCAGCCTTTCGGAAATGGGATTCCGGGAAGGCATCACCAGGCTCTTGGACCGGGGAATCGTGGTGGTGGCCACGACGCAGGTTCCCCTGGAGGGAAGCGATTTGAACGTATACGAAGTGGGAAGACTGTTTAAAAAGGATGAGCGGCTCCTGGAGGCCTACAATATGACGCTGGAAGCCATTGTGACAAAACTTATGTGGATTCTTCCCCAGACCGGAGACTGGAAAGAAGTGCACCGGCTGTTTTACCAGGAGATCAATTTCGACATCTGGAGATAACGAAACATTTACAAAAAAGGGGAAAAACATTGACAAGAGGAGTGAAATTAGATATATTAAATACTAGTGTCTTTCTACGGTGGACATATGTAAAGAGAGAAAAAACGAAGGAGAGTGATATGGTTTGGCTAAATACGTGGTAAAGAGAGTATTATTAGCCTTTGTAACGGTATTTATTATCTGTGCCATTACATTTTTTGCGATGAACGCGATTCCGGGAGGCCCCTTTAATACAGAGAAGGCGTTAAGTCCGGATGTAAAAGCGGTATTGATGGAGCGATATAATCTGGACAAGCCGGTAGGCACCCAGTTTGTACTGTATCTTCAGAACCTGATTCACGGGGATTTTGGCGTTTCCCTGAAGACGGGACGTGAGATCAGCACGATTATTTCCGACGCGGCTTCGATTTCCGCCAGATTGGGCGGAATGGCGGCGGTGATCGCCATTATCTGCGGCATCGTCCTTGGAAGCTTTGCGGCGCTTATGAGAAACAAACTTCCGGACCGGCTGATTATCTTTTTCTCAACGCTGGGAGCGGCGGTACCCAGCTTCGTGCTGGCCACGCTTTTGCTTCTGGTATTCTGCATTCAGCTGAAATGGTTCCCGGTGTGGAGTTCCAGGGATCCCAGCTACGTGCTGCCGGTGATTGCGTTGTCTCTTTACCCCATGGCCTATATCACCCGTCTGACCAAGACCAGTATGCTGGACGCCCTGAGCCAGGATTACGTAAGAACGGCCAGAGCCAAGGGCGTGCCCCAGTGGAAGGTGATTTTCAAGCACGGCCTGAGAAACGCCCTGATTCCTGTGATTACGTACGTGGGTCCCATGGTGGCCTACATCCTTACGGGAAGTCTTGTGGTGGAGAATATTTTCACCATCGGAGGCCTGGGGACGCAGATGGTAGACGGAATTACCAACCGGGATTATCCCCTGATTATGGCGACGACAATTTTCCTGGCGATTCTCATGGTAGCCATGAACCTGATCAGCGACCTGATTTACAAACTGGTGGATCCCAGAATTACGTTTAAATAAAAAGGAGGCAGAGGAATGCAGAACGAAAACAATATTCCAAAGAAGAATCCCCTGAGCCTTCAGATGGATCTGTCCAAGTTCCAGCTGGCGACGGAAGAGGAAAAGGCGCAGCAGGACGTTATGAGCGAGTCCACCACCTTCTTTAAGGATGGAATGCGCAAGCTGATGAAAAACCCTCTGGCAGTGGGAAGCATCATTGTGCTGGTGCTGGTGATTCTTCTGGCCACCTTCGGACCTATGGTGGTTCCTTACGGATACGATGAGATGATTTCCATTGACGGAAGAAGAGATAAAAGAGCCAAAAACCTGGCGCCCTTCACCTGGTCGGAGACCGAGCAGAAGTACATCGACGAGGGGGGGGAGCTTTTCCCGCACATTCTCGGTACGGATGAGCTTTGCCGCGATTACTTCGTCCGGGTGCTTTACGGAACGAGAGTATCCCTGCTGGTAGGACTGTTCGCCAGCCTGATCGTGCTGGTGATCGGACTTCTGTACGGAAGCATCTCCGGCTACGTGGGAGGCAAAGCGGACCTGATTATGATGCGTATTGTGGACATCATATACTCGCTGCCGGATATGCTGATGGTGATTCTTCTGTCTGTGGTGCTCAAGGAGACCCTGGGGCCGGCGATCAAGGGGACCGTGTTTGACAAGATCGGTACCAACATGCTGTCTCTGTTCCTGGTTTTCGGGTTCCTGTACTGGGTGAGTATGGCCCGTCTGGTCCGCGGCCAGATCCTTTCCGTAAAGGAGAATGAGTATATCCTGGCGGCCAGAGCCATCGGAACGAAGCCGGGAAGGATTATCCGCAAGCATATCCTGCCCAACTGCATCAGCGTGATCATTATTTCCACCGCCCTTCAGATCCCTTCGGCTATTTTCACCGAGAGCTTTTTGAGCTTCCTGGGTCTGGGCGTGCAGGCTCCCATGCCTTCCCTGGGTTCCCTGGCCAACGCGGCGAGAGAAGGACTCCAGAGCTATCCCTATAAGCTGGTATTCCCGGCGGTGATGATCTGTCTGATTGTATTGGCCTTTAACCTGTTAGGCGACGGCCTGCGGGATGCTTTTGACCCGAAACTGAGGAGGTAACGCAATGGCGGAAGAGAAGAAAGAATATTTACTGGAAGTGAAGGATCTCCACACTTCCTTTACCACAGATTCCGGAGAGGTGCAGGCGGTAAACGGCGTGTCCTTCAATCTCCGGGAAGGAGAAGTGCTGGGCATCGTAGGAGAGTCCGGTTCCGGAAAGAGCGTGACGGCCTACTCCATCATGCAGATTCTGGCGGAGAACGGAAGAGTCACCTCCGGCCAGGTGCTCTACCGGGGCGAAGACATTACCAAGTACTCCAAGAAGCAGATGGCGTCCTTCCGGGGAAAGAAGTGCAGCATTATTTTCCAGGATCCCATGACCAGCCTGAATCCGGTCTTTACCGTGGGAAACCAGCTGATGGAAGCGATCCTTCTGCATACGGATAAAAACCGGGCCCAGGCGAAGGAGCGGGCGGTGGAGATGCTGAAGCTGGTAGGCGTAAACGAGCCGGAGCGGAGAATCAAGCAGTATCCCCATGAGCTTTCCGGAGGTATGCGTCAGCGCGTCATGATCGCCATGGCCCTGGCCTGCGAGCCGGATATCCTGATCGCGGACGAGCCCACGACGGCTCTGGACGTGACGATTCAGGCGCAGATCCTGGAGCTGATGCAGGAGCTGCAGAAGACTCTGGGCATGGCCATTATCATGGTGACCCATGACCTGGGCGTGATCGCGGACATGTGCGACAAGATCATTGTCATGTACGGAGGAAGCGTCTGTGAGCGGGGAACCGCGGACGATATTTTCTACAGTCCCCGGCATGAGTATACGAAAGGGCTGCTGCGTTCCATCCCCAATGTAAACAACAGCAAGGAGCGCCTCGTTCCCATCAGCGGAACGCCCATTAACCTTTTGAATATGCCTAAGGGCTGCGCCTTTTGCAGCCGGTGCGACCAGGCCATGAAGATCTGCCTGGAAGAGAAGCCGGAAGAGCTTGCCCTGAGCGATACACATAAAGCCTCCTGCTGGATGAACATCAAGCAGATGGCGGAAGAACAGGCAGGAGGTGCGAAGGCATGAGCAGTGAATACCTGATTGAGGTAAAGGATTTAAAACAGTATTTTCCCATCAGCACCGGGTTTATGAAGAAAACGTATCTCAAGGCGGTAGACGGAGTCTCCTTTCAGATCAAACCGGGAGAAACTCTGGGCCTGGTAGGGGAATCCGGCTGCGGGAAGACCACCGTGGGACGTACCCTTCTCCGGCTCTATGAGCCTACGGACGGTAAGATTTACTTTAACGGGGAAGAAGTGACGAGGCAGAATATGCTGTCTCTCAGAAAAGAAATGCAGATGGTGTTCCAGGATCCCTATTCTTCCCTGAACCCCAGAATGACGGTGGAAGACATTATCGGAGAGCCCCTGGATGTGCATAAGCTTTACAAGACCAAAGAGGAGCGCAGGGAGAAGATCCTGCATCTTATGGAGCTGGTAGGGCTGAACGCGGAGCATGCCAGAAGATACGCCCATGAATTTTCCGGCGGACAGCGCCAGAGAATCGGAATTGCCA